>WTAL01000204.1 GCA_013139635.1 Paracoccaceae bacterium | reverse complement strand
TGGCCCATGCCACATTGATAGACTATCCACTGAATCTGGACCCCAAAACCGGCAAGCCCTGCGCGCCGGAACTGCTGATAGAACGCTTGGAAGCTGGCGCGGGAAAACGGCGCTGGCGGCTGAAAGTACTGGCAAAACTTCAGGGGCATTTTGCCTCTTATGCCCACTTGTGGCGATAGCGGCGCGCCAACACCGCGCTTGGCGGGAGGCCGCATACGCGCCGCGCTGAAGCGTTAGCGCTTAGGTTTGGCCGCCGGATGGCTTTGCTCATAAACCTCCATCAAGCGCGTTTGGTCGAGGCTGGTATAAACCTGCGTGGAGGACAGCGAGGCATGGCCCAAGAGTTCCTGAATGGTCCGCAAATCGCCGCCCGCCTCTAGCAAATGCGTGGCGAAAGAGTGCCGTAGCGCATGGGGCGTGGCTGTGCTTGGCAGGCCGAGTTGTTGCCTAAGCGCCAGCATTAGTTTTTGCACCCCCCGCGCACCAAGGCGTTTGCCGCGGATGCCGATAAACAGCGGGCCATCTTCGCTAAGGTCATAGGGGCAGGCCTTGAGGTAGCTTTCAACCGCATCGCGCGCCACGGGCAGCACCGGCAGCAGCCGCTCTTTTTTGCCCTTGCCGATTATGCGCAGCACTTCGGGCAGCGGGGCTTGCCCACGGTTTAACCCCAGCGCCTCAGATATCCGCATACCACAGCCATAAAGCAGCAGCAGCACGGCCATATCCCGCGCGCCAACCCACGCTTCTTTATGCTGAATATCGACCAGTGAGATCATTTCGCGCGCATCACCTGCCTCAACGGGGCGGGGCAATCGTTGCTTGGCCTTCGGGCCGCGCATTGAGGCGACGGAAGGGTTATCGACCCCCTCGGCCTCGTTCAGCCAGCCATAAAACCCCTTAACCGCCGAAAGTGCGCGCGCGAGGCTGCGGGCAGAAATTCCCCGCCCGCGCTCATGCGCCATCCAGGCGCGCATATCGGTAACTTTGAGGTCTGCCAGCGTGCGCAGGCCAATATCGCCGCCGCGATAGCTGGTCAGAAAGCCAAGAAAGCCGGACACATCCCGCTGGTAGGCCTCAATGGTTTTCTCACTTTTTCCGGCCACTTGCACGGCTTCCAGCCAGCGCTGCATAAGGCTCACCGCTTGCGGTGAGCCGATCATGCCACCCAGCGGCGCAAAATTCGCTCAAAAGCCTCGGCGAAAAACGTCAGCAAATCCACGCCCTGCTCTGGCCCAAAACGGTCTACGTTTTCGGAGCCAAAGGCCAGCATGGCGGGGAGTTGCTTTTGCCCAAGGTCAAGCCGCAGCAGTGCTTCAGACTTTACGCGACCAGCAGAGGCGGTAAACACCCGCGCTTTATTTGGTCCCGCCGCCCGCAGCGTCACTTTACGCAGCGCCACATCGCGGCCATTGGTGATAATCTCGCGAATAACCCCCGGCTCCATCGGGGTAATAACCGCATGCGGCAAGCCGCCACTTTGCGATTTGCTTTCAATGCAAAGCCGCACGGTATCGACGCCCAAAATCGTAGCCACTTCGCTCTGCAACACATCCAGAAAGCTCTGAAAATCGCGCGGTTCAAGCACCGCCAGCACCGCGCGCTGCACTTGATTGGCCCCTGCCATATTATCATAAGCTGCCGCAATTACGCTGGCATGCGTATCTTCCAGCCGCTCCAGCCGCTCTTCCAAGCGCTCCAGAAACACGTTACGCAGGTCCACCACGCGCTCGCCGTTAGCCTCGTCTTGCGCATGCAAAAGGGCCCGCATTACGGCGCTATCTTCCAGCACCACCGAAGGGTCTGCCAGAATATCGGCCTTTAGCTTATCAACCGCGTCCATCATGGCCCCCTAAAGAATTTTCTGGCCGGTTTTAGCCCAGTCAGCCATAAACGCTTCAAGGCCTTTATCCGTCAGCGGATGATCTGCCAGCTTTTTCAGCACGTTAGGCGGCGCGGTAATGACATCGGCACCAATCAGCGCCGAGTCGGTTATGTGGTTCACCGTGCGAATTGAGGCCACAAGGATCTCGGTTTCAAAGGCAAAATTGTCGTAAATCGTGCGAATATCGTTGATCAGGTCCATGCCGTCGACATTCACATCATCGAGCCGCCCCACGAAGGGCGAGATGAAGCTCGCGCCAGCCTTGGCGGCCAGCAGCGCTTGATTGGCCGAGAAACAAAGCGTTACGTTCACCATTGTGCCTTCATCCGTCAGGGTTTTACAGGTTTTCAAACCCGCCCAAGTCAGCGGCACTTTCACCGCGATATTATCAGCGATTTTCGCGAGCTTGCGGCCTTCGGCGATCATATCTTCGGCCTCGGTTGCCACCACTTCGGCGCTCACAGGCCCTTTCACAAGCGCGCAAATCTCTTTGGTCACTTCCAGAATATCCCGCCCTGATTTCATGATCAGCGAGGGGTTGGTGGTCACCCCATCCACCATGCCCAAGTCATTCAGCTCGGCGATTGCATCAATATCGGCGGTGTCTACAAAAAATTTCATGCCCAAAACCCATTTATTACGCGCTCCCCTTGAGCGGTTTCGTTATACCTTAATGCAAGGATTCGCCGGAGGAAAGCCAACATGTCGCAGGGGCGTGATTTTATTGAGGGAGAACCGCTGGGCGTGCTGACCACCGAGCCGGTGAGCCGCCTGTTTGACTACCTCGCGCCTGCGGGCGGAGTAAATGTGGGCGACCTTGTGAAGGTGCCGCTGGGGCCTCGGCGCGTGCTTGGCGTGGTGTGGGGCAAAGGCACGGGGTTTGACCCGAGCAAGCTGCGGCCCATTTCCACGGTGTCTGATGCCCCGCCAATGACACCCGACATGCTGGAGTTTTTAACCAAGGTGGCCGACTACAACGTCGCGCCTTTATCGCAGGTGCTAAAGCTCGCCACCCGCGCGCCGGGCCTGCTGGACCCGCCCGCCAAGCGCAAACTCATTTCGCTCACCGAGCGCCCCCCCAGCCGGATGACCCCGGCCCGCCAGCGGGTCATTGATTTTCTAAAATCCGAGGGTGGCCGCCCCTTTGCCCCGCCCGAGCTGGCGCAATTCGCAGGCGTTTCGGCGGGTGTTGTCACCGGCCTCATCAAGCAAGGCGCGCTGCTGGTGCAAGACGCCCCGCGAGACCCGCCCTACCCTCGGCTAGACCCGTTGCACAAAGGCAAAGACCTTTCAGAGCTGCAAACCAAAGCCGCGCTTTCCCTGCGAGAGGCTGTGAAAAGCCGTGCTTACAATACCACGCTATTGAAGGGCGTTACCGGCTCAGGCAAAACCGAGGTTTACCTTGAGGCGGTGGCCGAAGTGCTATCCCAAGGCCGCCAAGGCCTCGTGCTGCTGCCCGAAATCGCCTTGACGGTTGATTTCCTTGAGCGCCTGCAAACCCGCTTTGGCGCCCGCCCCGCCGAGTGGCATTCTGGTGCCACCATGTCCGAGCGCCGCCGCTGCTGGCGCGCCGTGGCTTCGGGCGATGCCCAGCTAGTTGTCGGCGCGCGCTCGGCGTTGTTCCTGCCGTTCCAAGACCTCGGGCTGATCGTGGTCGATGAAGAACACGACGGCTCCTACAAACAAGAAGAAGGCGTTTATTACCACGCCCGTGACATGTCCGTGCTGCGGGCCTCGATCACCCACGCCAGCGTGGTGCTGGCCACGGCCACGCCAAGCCTAGAGACATGGGCCAATGCGGAGGCCGGAAAATACACCCGCCTCGACCTCCCCGAGCGTTTTGGCACCGCCAAACTGCCCGAAATGTCGGCGATAGATATGCGCAGCGAGCCGATGCAAGCCAACCAGTGGATATCCCCAACCCTGCGCGAGGAAATGCGGAAATCCTACGCCGAGGGCACCCAATCCCTGCTATTCCTCAACCGCCGAGGCTTTGCCCCCCTCACCCTATGCCGCGCCTGCGGCGAGCAAGTCGGCTGCGATAGCTGCGACGCCCGCATGGTCGAGCACAAGTTCCAAAACCGCCTGATCTGCCATCAGTGCGGCGCGTGGAAACCCATCCCCGAAACCTGCCCCAGCTGCGAAGTCACCGGCAAAATGGCGGCGCTCGGGCCGGGGGTGGAGCGGATTGCCGAAGAGGTGGCAGAGGTTTTCCCCGAGGCGAAAGTTGAAATCCTGTCGTCTGACCTTTCAGATTCAGCGCGTGGCCTGAAAGAGCGTATCGAGGCCATTGCCGCAGGCGAGGCCGATATCATCATCGGCACCCAAATGGTCGCCAAAGGCCACAACTTCCCGCACCTCACGCTGGTGGGCGTAATAGACGCCGACCTTGGCCTGCAAGGCGGAGACCTCCGCGCCGCCGAAAAAAGCTTCCAACTTATTCGCCAAGTGGCGGGCCGCGCGGGCCGTGCTGAAAAGCCCGGGCGGGCGCTGCTGCAAAGCTTCCAGCCCGCGCACCCCGTGATTGAGGCCATTCTTTCCGGCGACGAAGAAGCCTTTTGGAGCGCTGAGGCCAAAGCCCGCCTAGAGGCCAACATGCCGCCCTATGGCCGCCTTGCAGGCGTGATTGTTTCCAGCCCCAAGCAAGAGCAAGCCTTTGAAGTCGCCACCCATCTCGCCCGAAACGCCCAGCCCCTACTGGCCATCGGCGCCCAAGTTCTCGGCCCCGCTGCCGCCCCGATTGCCAAAATCAGAGACCGCTACCGCGTGCGACTGCTGATAAAAGCCAGCAAAAGCGCGCCGCTGCAAAAAGCCCTCCGCCAATGGGTAAAACCCGTGAACAAACCCACAAATCTGCGGATAGCGCTAGATATCGACCCGCAAACCTTCTACTAATCCCATCCCCCTGCAAGCGAAGCGCCGCATGCGCCGAGGAGGCGCACCCTCAGGGCTGTCCCACCGCTCAAATCTTAAATTAGCTGCTCATATACCTCAATCGCCAGCCCCCGCAGAGAGTCCTTGGTGATCTGCCCAACCAAAGCATAAGACATGTCTTTATCCACCCAATAAAACGCCTCCAGCCCGTTGAGCTCCAGAAACTGGAACGCCACCTCGGTTGCATCCGGCGTTGGGGTCACATAAAGTGTCACACGCGCGCCGCTGCCGTTTTCATACATGAACTGCGCCGCATTTCGCCCCATATTGGGCAACAACCGTCCGCCAAGCAGTGCGAATCCGGCGCTGGCCAAATCTGGCGCTTGAATTTCGCTATTCAGGCGGCCCGAGAGCCATTTTAGCAAGTGACCTTCCTCTGCCACCTGCACTTCAACAGGGTGGATAACCTCGCTCACGAAGGTCAAATGCGCATCCATTGCCATTTGCACGGGCTGGGCCGTGGCCATAGGCTGCACTGTGCCTCGCAAAGCCCATCCGCTGCCCACGCCGAGCACCGCCACAGTAACCATCGCCGCCATAGTTTGCCAGCCCATGCTGCGCGGTTCGGCTCTACTTAAAGAAAGCCCATCACCCAGAGGAAAACTCGCCTGAAGCTCATCAGCTTGCCGCGCCCAATCGCTCAGCATTTCTTGTGCCTCGGGGTGGCTTTGCAACCATGATTCAACCTCGGCACGCCGTGTCTCTGACAGCTCGCCATCAAAATAGGCGTGCAAATCGCTTTCCTGCACCTCGTCCATCATTTCACCCTCCTCAGCCCAATCGGGGCCGGTTCTTCATCTCGCATTTCACGCAGCGCCGCCCGCGCCCGTGCAAGGCGAGACATAAGCGTCCCCTTCGGGATGCCCAATATCTTACAAGCCTCGGCATAGCAAAAACCCTCTACCGCGATCAACAAAAGCACCTGCCGCTGCTCAAGCGGCAAGCGCGCCATGTGCCGCGCGGTTTCGCGCAAGGCCATGCGCCCAACCTGCGCATTATGCGCGGTTAGCCCCGCATCCTCAACCGCTTCAAACCGCGCCCGTGCATGCGGGCTGCGGAGCTGATCACGATGAATATTCAGCATAATCTTGAAAAGCCAAGAGCGGACGGCGCCATGTGGTCGCCACAAATGCCGCTTTCGGAGCGCCCGCTCAAGGCAGTCCTGAACAAGGTCATCTGCCCTTACCGGATCCCGCAACATGGCCCGCGCATAGCGCTGCAATGCCGGAATCGCCTCTTCAACCTCGTTCAGGAACTTCATTTTTCTACCGTACCAAATGCCACACGCCTTTTACGCCGTCACCTGTGGTTTGACCAGCTTCGCTATCATTAATCCACGTATAAAGCGGCTGGCCCTTATAGACCCATTGCCGCGCGCCATCAGCGCGAACAATAATGCCAAAATCACCCGATGCGCGGGCACGGTTGGAAGCTTCAAGCGGGGGCCACTTTACGGCGCAACCGTCGTTACAATTTGAAACCGCCAGCGCGTCATTATCAAACGCATAGAGCGAAAAGCCTTCGCCGTTTACCAGCGCTTCGCCTTGGTCTGTAGTGCCCATCTGCGCCACTACATTTTGCGCTGAGGCCATTGCAGGGGCCAAAGCGGCTGTGACCATACCAGCGGCAAGCAAAGTTGAAAATTTCATATTCATCTCCTTTTGAGGAGCCAGTCCGTCTGGCTCATACTTAAACAACGCAGGCCAGCGGCAAATAATCCCGCCAAGTGGAAAAAAATCGCCGAACCGCACGGGGCTTTCTAGCCAAGCGGCCAAAACCCAGCTAAGACTTGGGGAAAAGCCGAGGACAGCATGAGCCACAAATCCATTATCCCGCAGCCGGGTATCCTGAATATCTCGCCCTATGTGGCGGGAAAAAGCGCTGCGACAGGCGGAAACCGCGTGACCAAACTTTCGGCCAACGAAAACCCGCACGGCCCCAGCCCCTTGGCTAAAGCCGCCTATATTGAGGCCGCCGGATCGCTTGAGGTTTACCCGAATTCCAGCCATGCCCCCCTGCGTGCCGCCCTTGCCGAGGTGCACGGCGTGGAAGCTGAGCGCATCATCTGTGGCGCGGGCTCTGACGAGATCATCTCGTTTCTCTGCAACACCTATGCGGGGCCGGGTGACGAGGTGCTTTACAGCCAATATGGCTTTGCGATGTATCCGATTTCAGCTATGGCGGCAGGGGCTACGCCTGTTCAGGCCACTGAAACCAACCTGCACACAGATGTGGATGCCCTTCTGGCTGCCTGTACCCCCCGCACCAAGCTGGTGTTTGTCGCCAACCCAAACAACCCCACCGGCACCATGGTTTCGGAAGCCGAAATCCAGCGCCTCGCTGAAGGGCTGCCGCCCCAAGCCCTTTTGGTGCTAGACGGCGCTTACGCAGAGTTTGTTGAAGGCTTCAACGGCCATGCGGCCTTAGTTGAGGCCCGTGATAACGTGATTATGACCCGCACTTTCTCGAAAATTTTCGGGCTTGGGGGCGCGCGCATTGGCTGGGGCTATGGCCCTGCCCATGTAATAGATGCCCTCAACCGCGTGCGCGGGCCGTTTAATGTATCTGCTGCCGCGCTGGCCGCTGCCGAAGCCGCCGTGCAGGATGTGGATTACACAGAGCATTGCCGCGCCGAAAACGAAAAATGGCGCGGGTGGCTACGCGAGGCCTTGGCGAGCCTTGGCCTACCGTCAGTTCAAAGCTTCACCAATTTCATTATGCCACAGTTTGAGTCCGCCGACGCGGCCACCGCTGCCGATGCCTATTTGCAGACCCGCGGCCTAGTGGTGCGCGCCTTAAGCGGCTACGGCCTGCCCACGCACCTGCGCATCACCATTGGTGATGAAATCGCCTGCCGCGCCGTGACCTCGGCCTTATCAGACTTTATGAAAGGCGCCCGCGCATGAGCCAGTATAAACACGTCGCCCTGATCGGGCTTGGGCTTTTGGCCTCGTCTATCAGCCTTGCCATGCGCCGCGCTGGCATGGATGCCCGCATTACCGGCACCGCCCGCTCAAAAGACACCCGTGATACCGCGCTGGAGCTTGGCCTTGTGGATGCGGTGTTTGACACCGCCGCCGAAGCGGTGCAGGGCGCTGACCTTGTGATCCTCTGTGTGCCCGTGGGGGCCATGGGGGTGATCGCGGAAGAAATTGCGCCGCATCTTTCTGAGGGCTGCACCGTGAGCGATGTTGGCTCGGTCAAGCAGGCCGTGGCCGAGGCCGTCGGCCCGCATATGCCTGACGGCGTGCACCTTATTCCCGCGCACCCGATGGCGGGCACCGAGAAATCCGGGCCAGAATCCGGCTTTGCCAGCCTGTTTGATAACCGCTGGCTGCTGATCACACCGCTGCCTGAAAGCAGCCATACCGCCGTTGAGCGGCTGAAGGATTTCTGGACGGCGCTTGGCTCCAATGTGGAGCTAATGGAGGTGGAGCACCACGATCTTGTGGCTGCCGTTATCTCCCACACGCCCCACCTGATTGCCTACACAATGGTGGGCGTGGCCGACGGCATGAACCGCGTGGCCAAAACCGAGGTGGTAAACTATTCCGCCGCTGGCTTTCGGGATTTCACTCGCATTGCCGCCTCTGACCCGACCATGTGGCGCGATGTGTTTTTGAACAACAAAGACGCCACGCTTGAGGTTTTGGGCCGCTTCACTGAAGAACTGCTCGCCCTGCAACGCGCCATTCGTGTTGGCGATGGCGATTTCATGTTTGACTATTTCACCCGCACCCGAGACATTCGGCGCAGTATTATTGACGCGGGCCAAGACACCGAAGCCGCCGATTTTGGGCGGGGAAAACCGGAGAAATAGCATGCGTTTCAGCCTCTTAGCCCTAATATTCCTTGCCGCCTGTGGCCGCACTGGCGCGCCAGACCTTTCGGCCTATCCGAATGAGGAAGGCCTAACGCGGCTTTGCAATAATCCCGCCATTTTGGGCACGCCGGTCTCGGATATTTCTGAGGGCGGCTGCGGCATAGATAACCCCGTAGCGGTGCGCTATGTGGCCGGCGTGCGCCTTTCCACCCCCGCCACGCTGAACTGCCGCACGGCCAACACGCTGGCGGATTGGGTGGAGAATGACGCGCAAGACGCAGTGAAAAAGCTCCGCAGCCAAATTACCGAAATGACGGTTTTTGCCTCTTACGCCTGCCGCACCCGCAATAACCAAAGGGGCGCGCGGATGTCTGAGCACTCGCTTGGCAATGCGATTGATATCGGGGCGTTTACGCTGGCCAACGGGGTGGAGCTAAGCGTGGAGGATGACTGGGGGAAATCAGGTAAGGAGGGCGTGGCGACGCGTGCGCTACATGAAAGCGCCTGTGGCCCGCTAGGCACCGTGCTCGGGCCGAATTCTGACCGCTTCCACTACAACCATTTCCATTTTGATACCGCAGCCTATCGCTCCGGCTCTTACTGCCGCTGAATACCGCACGCCGTAAGAAAGTCAGATAACTCTAAAGGATATGTCGTGAACATTAAAGAATACGTTACCAAGCAACTTGGGCGAACAAACGGGAAAAGATATGAAGCTTATGTAGTTCATAGAATTATTTCAAAACTCGACGACTTAAGTATAAAATTTGTAACGCAGCAATATGTTTCAACGAAAGAAGGAAAATATGCGCTAACAGATTTATATTTCCCACAGTTGAGAATTCACATTGAAGTCGATGAAGGACATCACCGTAGACACGAAAACATCCGCGCGGACAAGATAAGGTCTCGCGATATTGTAAATAGGTCAGGTTCAAGGCCTGTTGTACGCATTGATGTCGAAACGCTATCGATAGATGAAATTAACAGCGAAATCGACAAAATCGTAAACCTTGTTCAAGAAGCACGGAATAACGAAATTGATTTCAAACCTTGGGATATTTCAACAGAATACAACTCGGAAACATACCGTAAGATGGGATCTATTGACGCCAATGAGGACGTGGCCCTTCGTAAATCAGTTGAGGTATGCCATTGCTTTGGTCTCAACTATAAAGGATGGCAACGAGGCGGGGCACCGCATCCTGAGGAAAACACAGGCCTCTGGTTTCCTCGCCTCTATGAAAATTCGTCATGGGACAATGGCATTACCAATGATGAACTTACAATTTTCGAAAAAAGCAAAGACCCAAGTAGGGCAGAAAAAATGCTGTCTGGATTTTTAGCGAAAGAAGCTGCGAAACGTGTAGTATTTGCGCGCGTAAAAGATAATCTGGGCAGTGTCATGTATCGGTTTCGCGGAGTTTACAAGTTCAATCCTGAAGAAAGTCGGGATTCAGGCGCTTTAGTTTGGAAGAGAGTTTCAACAAAAACAAAAACATACCCTTTACCGGAGTAGCTACTTCTATTTAATAGCAAAAAGCCCCGCACAATGGCGGGGCTTTTCGTTTTATCTAGCTAAGCTCAAGAGCCGTGACGGAGCAGCAGATCGTGGTGATCTGCTATCCGGCGAGCGGCCGCTGCGCTGTTATGCTCAGCGGCATCTTTGGCGTCTTCCTCGGCGATGCGGTGGAACTCTTCCAGCACCTTCTTGGTGACTTCGCCTTTGGGCAAAGCATTTTCAGCCAGCACCGAAACACCCTCAGCCGAGATTTCGGCAAAGCCGCCCGTGACGAGGTAGTCGGTGGTTTCGCCGTCGGCCACAACGCTCACATAACCGGGGCGCAGGGTGGTAACAACCGGCGCGTGGTTTGGCATTGCGACCATATCACCCTCAGAGCCCGGAATGCTTACGCTTTCCGCGGCAACTGATGCGAGCTTACGCTCGGGTGACACGAGGTCAAATTGCATTGTATCAGCCATAATGGCCTCCTTTATGCAGCTGCGGCAGCCATTTTCTCGGCTTTAGCAATCACGTCATTGATGCCGCCAACCATGTAGAAGGCTGCTTCTGGAAGGTGGTCAAACTCACCCGCCACAACGCGCTTGAAGCTGTCGATGGTTTCTTCGAGCGGCACCTGAATGCCGTCAGAACCCGTAAACACCTTCGCCACGTCAAACGGCTGAGACAAGAAACGCTGGATTTTACGCGCGCGGGTCACGGTCATTTTGTCTTCTTCTGACAATTCGTCCATGCCCAGAATGGCGATGATATCCTGAAGCGATTTGTAGCGTTGCAGGATGCCCTGAACGTCACGCGCTACGTTATAGTGCTCGTCACCAACCACAAGCGGATCAAGGATACGCGATGTTGAGTCGAGCGGGTCAACGGCAGGGTAGATACCCAGCTCGGAGATCGCACGGTCAAGAACCGTCGTCGCATCAAGGTGCGCAAATGAGGTCGCAGGCGCAGGGTCGGTAAGGTCATCCGCAGGCACATAAATCGCCTGAACCGAAGTGATCGAACCAGCTTTTGTGGAAGTAATCCGCTCCTGCATCGCGCCCATGTCGGTCGCGAGGGTAGGCTGGTAGCCCACAGCAGATGGAATACGGCCAAGAAGCGCCGAAACCTCAGAACCCGCTTGGGTAAAGCGGAAGATGTTGTCCACGAAGAACAGCACGTCAGCGCCGGTTTCGTCACGGAATTGCTCGGCCAATGTCAGGCCTGAAAGCGCAACACGCATCCGCGCTCCGGGAGGTTCATTCATTTGGCCGTATACCAGCGCAATTTTGGATTCTTCCAAATTGTCAGGCACAATAACCGAACCTTCGATCATCTCGTGGTAAAGGTCATTACCTTCACGTGTCCGCTCACCAACGCCCGCAAACACAGACACACCGGAGTGCACCTTGGCGATGTTGTTGATCAGTTCCATGATGAGAACGGTTTTACCAACACCAGCACCACCAAACAGGCCAATTTTGCCGCCTTTGGTATAGGGCGCGAGCAGGTCGATAACTTTAATGCCTGTTTCCAAGATCTCGGACTCAGTGGACTGGTCAGCGAAATCAGGCGCATCACCGTGGATCGAACGCGTGTCTTTGGTTACGATCGGGCCTTTTTCGTCAACCGGCTCACCGATCACGTTCATGATACGGCCAAGGGTGGCTGTGCCAACCGGAACCATAATAGTTGAGCCAGTATCCGTAACCACGTTACCGCGCACGAGGCCTTCGGTCGCGTCCATCGCCACGGTGCGAACTGTGTTCTCACCAAGGTGCTGGGCAACTTCCAGCACCAAACGGTTGCCGTTATTGTCGGTTTCAAGGGCGTTAAGGATTGCCGGCAGGCTGTCTTCGAACTGAACGTCGACAACCGCGCCAATCACCTGTGTAATTTTACCTACAGCTTTTTTAGCCATCAGTTTTTCTCCAGTTTAAAGCGCTTCAGCGCCCGAGATAATCTCGATCAATTCATTGGTAATCGCAGCCTGACGCGAGCGGTTATACTCGATGGTCAGTTTGTCAATCATTTCACCAGCGTTACGGGTGGCGTTGTCCATAGCAGACATCCGCGCGCCCTGCTCCGAGGCTCCGTTTTCCAGCAGTGCTGTGAAAATCTGGGTGGCAACCGAACGTGGCAGCAAATCATCCAGAATTTCATTCTCGTCCGGCTCAAAGTCGTAAACCGTAGAGGAAGCTTCCTCGGGGGCGTCAAACTTGGCAGGAATAAGCTGCAAGGCTGTCGGGATCTGGGTCACAACGGACTCAAACTCGCTGTAAAAGATCGTTGCCACGTCAAACTCGGCGGTATCAAAACGCTTGATCACGTCTTTGCCGATGCTAGCCGCGTGGGTATAAGCCAAGCGTTTAACTTCGGAATGGTCAACGTGGTTGATCATGATATCGCTGAAATCACGCTTAAGCTGGTCACGGCCTTTTTTGCCAACGGTGATCATTTTCACCGTTTTGCCAGCCGCTTTAAGCTCGTTAGCATGCGCCCGCGCCATTTTGGCGATAGACGAGTTAAACCCGCCGCAGAGGCCGCGCTCGGAAGTCGCGACGATGAGCAAATGCACTTCGTCTTTCCCCGTGCCGCGCAGCAAAAGCGGTGCGCTTTCACTCTCGGCAGCGCCTTGGGCCAAATTGCCAAGAACCGCATTCATCTGCGCAGCGTAAGGCCGCGCATCTTCAGCGGATTCCTGGGCGCGGCGAAGTTTCGCCGCGGCCACCATCTGCATGGCCTTAGTGATCTTACGAGTGTTTTTAACACTCTGGATCCTAGTTTTTAGGTCTTTGAGGTTCGCCATTGGCTAAAACTCCTTTCCCTTAAGGCCAAAATTAAGCGAAGTCTTTTGTGAAGGCTTCGAGTACGGATTTGATGCTGTCTTCCAACTCACCTTTAACCTTACGGTCATTGTCGGTGATGTCTTTCAACAGGTCAGCATTGTTGGTGCGCAAGTGCGCCAGCAAGCCAGCCTCATAGCGGGTTACGTCTTTCACAGCCACTTTATCAAGGTAGCCCTTGGTGCCAGCGAAAATTACGATAACCTGCTCGGCATTCGTCAAAGGCGAATACTGTGGCTGCTTCAGAAGCTCTGTCAGGCGCTCACCACGGGCAAGCAATGCCTGTGTTGAAGCGTCCAAATCAGAACCGAACTGCGCAAAGGCTGCCATCTCGCGATACTGAGCAAGCTCCAGCTTGATCGAACCCGCAACAGATTTCATCGCGTTTGTTTGTGCGGATGAACCCACACGCGAAACGGAGAGACCTGTGTTAACAGCTGGGCGAATACCCGCGTTAAACAATTCGGTTTCAAGGAAGATCTGACCGTCGGTGATCGAAATCACGTTGGTTGGAATAAACGCCGAAACGTCGCCGCCTTGGGTTTCAATGATCGGCAGCGCGGTGAGCGAGCCAGAACCATAATCCGCGTTAAGCTTCGACGAACGCTCAAGAAGCCTTGAGTGAAGGTAGAAAACATCGCCAGGGTAAGCTTCGCGTCCGGGAGGACGACGGAGTAGCAAGGACATTTGGCGGTAAGCCACGGCCTGCTTGGAAAGGTCATCATAAATGATCAGCGCGTGGCGGCCATTGTCACGGAAGTGCTCGGCCATCGCGGTTGCGCAATATGGTGCAAGAAACTGAAGCGGTGCAGGGTCAGAAGCGGTCGCGGCCACAACGATGGAATATTCCATCGCGCCGTTTTCTTCCAGCTTACGCACCAGCTGCGCAACAGTAGAGCGCTTTTGCCCGATCGCTACATATACGCAGTAAAGCTTTTTGTACTCGTCGTCGCCAGCGGCTTCGTTATAAGCCTTCTGGTTCAGCACGGCATCAAGCGCCACAGCAGATTTACCTGTTTGGCGGTCACCAATGATAAGCTCGCGCTGGCCACGGCCAACAGGAATAAGCGCATCAACAGATTTCAGGCCGGTTGCCATAGGCTCGTGCACAGATTTCCGCGGGATAATGCCGGGGGCTTTCACATCAGCTACCGAGCGCTTTTTAGCGTTCAGTGGGCCTTTGCCGTCAATTGGGTTGCCGAGGCCGTCAACTACGCGGCCGAGAAGCTCGTCGCCAGTTGGAACGTCCACAATAGAGTTCGTACGTTTAACAACGTCGCCCTCTTTAATGTCGCGGTCCGAACCAAAAATAACGATACCAACATTGTCAGTTTCGAGGTTCAGCGCCATTCCGCGGATACCACCGGGGAATTCAACCATTTCACCGGCTTGAACATTGTCCAGCCCGTATACACGCGCAATACCGTCACCAACTGACAATACGCGCCCAACTTCAGCGACTTCTGCCTCAGCACCAAAATTCTTGATCTGGTCCTTGAGGATCGCAGAGATTTCCGCGGCTTGGATGTCCATTTATCCGACCTCTTTCATTGCATTTTGAAGGTTATTAAGTTTGCTGCGAAGCGAGCTGTCGATCATGACCGACCCCACCTTCACAATAAGACCGCCGATAAGATCCTTATCAACGGTCACATTTACAGTTACGTCTTTTCCGACCGATTTCTTAAGCGCGGCAGCCAGGGCCTTGCTTTGGGTATCCGTCAGCGCCTTGGCGGCGGTTACGTCAGCGGAAACTTCGCCACGATCATCAGCCGATAGCGCCTTAACCTGAGATATCATCTCGGGTAGCACATAAAGGCGGCGATTTTCGGCCATAAGGGCAACGGTGTTAGCGGCCTCTGGCCCCAACTCCATTTTATCGGTCAAGGCGCGCATGGCCTTGCCCTGCTCTTCACGGCTTAAAAGCGGCGACGTGGTAAGGGCGCGCAAATCGGCGCTCTCGTCCAGTGCGGCTTGAAGCGAATCAAGATCAGCCTCGATGGCGGCCAGATTTTTGGCCTCCTTGGCGATCTCGAACAATGCGATGGCATAGCGCCCTGAGGCCCCTGCGGTTATTGATGCTGTAGCAGACACGAACACCCCTTTATTCTGTGCGCCCTTCTTAGGGCCATAAGCAACGGTTCGGCGATTCAGTGCAAAACCCGTTGAAATCGTGTGGGTGATAACAGAGGGTTGCGCGTGAGGCAAGAGACAGGCCAAAACCCGCCGATTTGGGTTTATGGGCGTGTTATCAATACCTTAACCCCAGCCCCTCACCCGATGCGACGCTTTGCGCGGCATATTTGTTGATTTTTTTACCCAGCTACGCTGTGAATCGTAAAGTTTTGTGACTGTAGGGTGGGTTTCAACCCACCAAGCACACGCCCAACCAATGGACAGTGCTGCAAAAAATCTCTGCCTTTTTCAGATCGTTTTTTTCTCAGCATAGAAAAATGATAATTTCCGACCACAAGAAACATAAAACTTCATATATTCTATTGTAGTTTCATCCGGCTTACGCCAAAACTAGCGCAACGGTTCTACTTTGGAGTGATTATTATGAAGCTTTGGCTCGCAGTTGGCGTATTGGGATTTTTATCTGCATGCATTTCGCCTCAAGAGGCCTGCATTGGTCAAGCAAACTCGCAATATTCCGCCTTGCTCTCGTCCATTTCTGAAACACAGGCAAACATTACTAGAGGTTTCGCCATCCACCGCCAGCGGGTACCATATACTTACACAGGTACTTGTTATTCTCAGTATGTCGGAAGCTATTCATGCCCACAAACTGGGTATAGAACACAGGAAACCCCAGTTGCCGTTAACGTATCTGAAGAACGCCGCAAGTTACAAGAGCTGCAAAGCCTAGTTTCTAGCTACCGCGCTCAAAGCGTATCTGCTGTTGCGCAATGTAGAATGCAATACCCAGAATAGAGCCGGAAATCACATCTAAAGTGTGAAAAGCAGCACGGACTCACCCCCGCGCCGCAGGTTTAGGCCGCCCAAGCCCCTGCAATATCCCCACAGGGGCCTTCACCGCCTCGCGCAGCCCGCCTTTGGGCAGGGCATATACCTGCTTCGTGGCCTCCAGCAATATCGCACCAGCCCCCAGCCTGCCGCCCATGCGCGGCCCCCATTTCTCCCAAAACGGTGCTGACTTCAGCCAAAACCGTTTCTGGCTTGGCGGGGCGTAAAGCGCCATCACATGCCGCTCGGCCTGAAAGCGGTGCAGGCGCAGGTAGCCCTCAAGCTGCCCCACCGAGTAAGGCCGGCCATAGCCAAAGGGGGTGCCGTCTCGCCGCGCCCAAATGCCGGAGCGATTGGGCACGATAAACACCACCTTGCCACCCGGCGCCAGTACGCGCCATATTTCAGCCAGCAACGCATCGGGCTGCTCGCAGGTTTCCAAGCCGTGCGCCACGACGAGGCGATCAAGGCTGCCCGCCACCACGGGCCACGAAACTTCCTCGACCAGCGCCGTTAGGTTCGCCCCGCCCGGTGGCCAGTGCATAACGCCCTGCTGGCCCGGCATCAGGCCCAACACCCGCTGCGCCTCGCCCAAAAAGGGCCGCAGTACTGGCACGGCAAAGCCAAAGCCAGCCACATCCATGCCCTTCACATCAGGCCACAGCCCGCGCAAAGCGCCCTGCAAGCCACGCTGCGCCGAGCGCCCCAGCTTGGTGCGGTAGTAAAAACTCCGAAGATCAATCACATCAAGATGCATGGTGACACCCTAGGCCATTTTGCGGGGCTGCGCAAAGCCAAAGACGCTTAGGTCAGCGGCCCCATCGCTCGCCTTAAGGGCGTTTTACCATTGACTCACCCTATCTTATCTGCTCAGTTTCCAAAAAATATAATAACCGGAGTTTTTCATGAAAAAGATCTTGCTAGCCGCTGCTTGCACCATTGGCCTAAACGGCTGTGGCAACCTAAACCCGCAAACAGGTGCTGAATTGCGGGCGCTGGCCCAAACCTCCGTATTTCTTAAGGAATCGACCTACGAGGTTGGGCGCACGGCCTCAACGGTAACCCAAAGCTGGCGCACCGGGGCTGCAAAATGCCTGAATAGACGTACACACACAACAACAGGCGGCGGCAATATTGGCGGTGTTCCAATGATGGCGGGTGCTCTCACGATCTACTCTTCTCAGATTCAATCTACTGGTTCGGGAGGTGTCGAACTAACGGTAAGAATGAAAACCCTGGGTATTGATATGACGGGGGCAACCCGAGAGAATCCCACCGTTATTTTTGCAGCAACGGTAACCCCGGTAGCCGGAGGATCAAGGATCACAGATGTCATGGTAACGGGTGCTCCGTTCCCCGTTTCAAACCCGATAAACGAAGGAGTCCGGGCATGGGCAGAGGGCACGTCAAGCGCCTGCCCGACGATGCCACGGTAAATCCCGTCAAGCCAAAACGACTGCCAGCCCTGCTTCTTTTTTGGCTGGCAGCCTGTGTCCCAATTCTGGAAAACCAGATATACCAAGGCAGTGGGCCTGAAAATATAACTGTGCGTCAAGTCAACAGCGACTCTGTTTTTCCGAATAGCGCCACCAGCGTGGCCATTTATCGGGAAACGGGCGGGCATTGCGTGTTTGATTTTATCGGCACGATTAAAGCCCGTAGTGAAGCGCAGCGGGCATCGCTTCCTGTTGGGGAGCGCATCATCATGAAATTTAATTTTATGGGTAAATATGTGCTTAGTAGCAACCCTGATTACAATGGCATCAGCCGTATGGTGACCTTAAGAGCCGGGCGGGTTTATGATTTGCAGATGTCTGAAGAGCGCGGCGGGTTTGACTATACCCTGTTTGATACGACCATCGGCACGCCACATCTGGTGGCAATGCAAAGCGTGCAGGATTGTGAATAGCGCCGGATAACGACACAGGAAAAATCCGCTAGATTGTGGCTGAAAAAAGCGTAGGCTATGCGGGATATAACCACTGCGGAGCCGCCCCATGCCATACGAAGTCCTGACCATCCCTTGCCTTGCAGATAACTATACGTTTTTGCTGCATGACAAAACCACAGGCGTAACCGCGCTGATAGATGCCCCCGAAGCCACCCCAGTGATAGAGGCGTTGAATGCCAAAGGCTGGACCCTCGATATGGTGCTGCTCACCCATCATCATTGGGACCACGTAGAGGGCCTGCCTGACTTGCTGGCACATTACACGCCAATTGTTGTGGGTGCCGCCAAAGATGCCGACCGCCTGCCCAAACTTGATATCGCCCTCAACGAGGGGGATACGCTGGAGGTGGGCAGCCTTAAGGGGCGGGTAATTGATGTGTCGGGCCACACTATCAACCACATCGCCTATGCCTTCGAAGGCGCGGTGTTTACGGGCGACAGCCTGTTTGCACTTGGTTGCGGACGCGTATTTGAGGGCACCATGGATATGATGCATGAAAGCCTGCAAAAGCTGGCCGTATTGCCGCCGGATACCATGGTCTATTCCGGCCATGAATACACCCTCGGCAATGCCAAATTTGGCCTAACCATTGAGCCCGATAATGCCGCCCTGCAAGTGCGGGTAAAAGATGTGGAGCGGCTGCGGGCGGCGGGTATTCCTACGGTGCCGTCGCTTTTGTCGCTAGAGCTGGCTACGAATCCGTTTTTGCGTGCTAGCGATGCTGCGGCCTTCGCTAGGATTCGCACAGAAAAAGACAATTTTTAAGAGGTTCGCATGAGCACACCCGAAGGCTTTCCCCCGAACTATGCCGGCCCCATCGAGACCCATCTCAACGTGTTAAGCTGGAATCTCTGGTGGCAGTTTGGCCCATGGCAGAGCCGCGCTCCCGCGATTGAAGCCACACTTGAGGCCGCCAATGCAGACGTGATGGCTCTGCAAGAAGTCTGGGGAGATGCGGCGCAGAATTACGGTGAAATGCTGGCTGAAAAACTGGGTTACCACTATTTTCATGCTGATTGTATGACTATGAACGGCGTTGGATTCGGTAACGCCATCCTCTCCCGCTGGCCGATTGCTGAAACCAAAGTGATTACGCTTTCCGGCACAACGGAAACCGGAGAAACCCGCAATGCGCTTTATGCGAAGCTGGATGGCCCTCGTGGGCCGATAGATTTCTTCTGCACCCACCTCAACTGGCGCTATGAGCAAAGCCATATTCGCCAAGTGCAAGTGCGCGAGGTTGCTGAATTCGTGAAGGCGAATGCCGCCGGAAAGATGCCACCGATTCTCTGCGGAGATTTTAATGCTGAACCCATGAGCGAAGAAATCCGGATGCTCACGGGCCTAACAACTGCCGCCGCAAAAGGGCTGGTTTTCCATGATGCATGGGTTGTAGCGGGGAAAGCCACAGGCCACACATGGGATAACTGCAACCCCTTCGTGGCTGCCGAATTCGAGCCGGACCGCCGGATTGATTACATTTTTGCAGGCCACCTCAAAGCGCGCGGGCGGGGGCATGTGATGGATATCGAGATCATAGGGGATGCCCCGATTCAGAGTGTGTGGCCAAGCGACCACTTTGGGGTAATGGCAAAAATCAGATACTAGGCACCGCCGAGCGAAGCGAGGCCACCGCCGAGCGAAGCGAGGCCACCGCCGCCGGCAGGCCGGTTTTTTGTTTGCAAAAAACGTGCCTTTGCTGAGCGGGGGGGATATGTGCAACCTGCCCAAAAGCGCTGGCGTTGTGGCCCTCCCCGAAACAAAGGCACACTTGGCTGGGTGCTATATTAGAGGCGTGTACAATGCCCGAACGGAGCACTCCCGCCGGTCGAGCGTCGTTTTGCTGCGCAAAAAGCCGTCTCCCGTTGGGCGTGGCCTCGCTTCGCTCGGCAAGTGGGGGCGTTCCGCCCCCTCGCGTAAACACGCTCCCCCCTGAGGGGTACTGCGTTTACCGGTCCCGATGCACTTTTTCTTTGCGTTCGTGGCGCTCCTGCGCCTCTAGGCTCAGCGTCGCAATCGGGCGGGCATCCAAGCGCTTTAGCGAAATTGGATTGCCAGTATCATCACAATAGCCAAATGAGCCTTCTTCAATCCGTCGCAGAGCGGCGTCAATTTTGGAAACAACTTTACGCTCTCGGTCCCGCGTGCGCAGCTCTAGCGCGCGGTCGGTTTCCTCAGAGGCACGGTCGGCGACATCAGGGATGCTCCGCGTGCCTTCCTGCATTTGTTCAATCGTATTCTGGCTACCGCGCAGAATTTCATCTTTCCACGCTTGTAGTTTAGCGCGGAAATATTCCATCTGGCGATCGTTCATAAACGGCTCATCGTCAGCCGGTTTATAGTCGGTATCGAGAATTGTTTCAGCTTTCATAAAGAAGCTCCTACCCCAAATATCGTGCGCATTACGCAGCTCCTGTGCGACCAAATAGCCCCATTTGGCGGGATTGTCACTAGCTTGTTGTGCAAGTTTATGTGAAATATTTGTGCAAAGCGTGAAAACGCCGATTCCCGCGGCAGGCAAAGGACAGAAAATGAGATTTGAAGGCACGGATACGTATGTGGCAACGGACGACCTGAGCGTGGCAGTCAATGCCTCCATCGCGCTGGAGCGGCCACTTTTGGTGAAGGGCGAGCCCGGCACGGGCAAAACCGAGCTGGCGCGGCAGGTGGCTGAGGCGCTTGGCCTGCCGATGATCGAGTGGAACATTAAATCCACCACCAAGGCGCAGCAGGGGCTTTATGAGTATGACGCGGTGAGCCGTTTGCGCGATAGCCAGTTGGGCGACCCAAGGGTGAATGATGTGAAAAACTACATCAAGCCCGGCAAGCTCTGGCAGGCCTTTCATGCTAAAGAGCGGGTGCTTTTGCTGATTGACGAGATCGACAAGGCCGACATTGAGTTTCCGAATGACCTGTTGCAGGAACTCGACCGGATGGAGTTCCATGTGTATGAAACTGGCGAGCTAATTAAGGCCAAGCAGCGGCCCGTGGTGATCATTACCTCGAATAACGAAAAGGAATTGCCAGACGCTTTCCTGCGCCGCTGCTTTTTCCACTACATCCGTTTTCCGGATGCCGAAACCATGGCCAAAATCGTGGATGTGCATTTCCCGAATATCAAGCAAGAGCTTGTTGAGGCCGCGCTGACGCAGTTTTATACCCTGCGTGAAACGCCTGGACTAAAGAAAAAGCCAAGCACAAGCGAAGTGCTAGACTGGCTCAAGCTGCTGCTGGCCGAAGACCTTTCGCCCGAAGACCTACGCGGCGATGCCAAAGACGCCCTGCCCCAGCTGCACGGCGCGTTGCTGAAAAACGAACAAGACGTACACCTTTTTGAACGGTTGGCCTTTATGGCACGGGGGCAAAGATGAAAATTAGAGGCCTAATAGAAGCAGACCGCGACCAATGGAACAGCCTCTGGAAGGGCTATCTCGATTATTATGAAACCGAGCTGCCACCCGAAATGTATGACATCGCCTTTAACCGGATGCTTTCGGGTAGCGAGCATGAGTTCCACGGACTGGTGGCCGAGAAAGACGGCGCACTGATCGGCCTCACACATTACCTTTTCCACCGCCACGGTTGGAAGGTGGAGCCGGTGATTTACCTGCAAGACCTTTATGTGAGCGACGCCGCCCGTGGCACCGGCGCGGGGCGGGCCTTGATAGAGGCGGTTTATGCGGCGGGCGATGCTGCCGGCTGCCCCACGGTCTATTGGCTGACGCAGGATTTCAACAAAAATGGCCGCCGGCTTTATGACCGCGTGGGGAGCTTGACGCCGTTTATCAAATATCAGCGATGACAATCGAGATTGCGAACGCGATCAAGGCTGACCTTGGTGCCATCGCGAAAATTCATCGAACTGCGCGGCAAGCGGCTATGCCTTGGCTGCCGGAGATCCATTCAGCCGAGGAAGACCAGTGGTTTTTCAAAAACATCGTTTTTGCCAGCGAAACACTATTGGTTGCGCGTAAAGCGACGGTTATCCTCGGCTTTGCAAGCTTCAAAGACGGGTGGCTAAACCAGCTTTATGTAGCGCCTGCGCACCAGCGCAAGGGCGTGGGGGCCGCGCTTTTGGCAGCCGTCAAATCGGCCTCCCCTGCGTTGCAGCTTTGGACCTTTCAGCAAAACCACGCAGCGCGGCGGTTTTATGCGGCGCGTGGGTTTGTGGAATGTGAGCGCACGGATGGGCAGGGTAATGAAGAAAAAACGCCAGATATAAGAATGGACTGTAGGGTGGGTTTTTAACCCGCCACCAGCGGTGCGTAGGGGACCACGCACCCTACAAAAACCGCGGCTTTCTATTTCTTTGGCGGGCTTCTATACTCCGATAAAACAGGCGGAGAGCAGGATGTTTCGTAATTTATTGGCCATGGGCGTGGCCGCCCTTTTGGCGGGCTGTGTAGGTGGCTCGGGGCCTGTAAGCGCCCCTTCCGGCGGCGGCGTGGCGCGGGCAAATAGCGTGATTGCCGAGGAGTTTATTTCCTATATGTTTGCCACCGAGGGCGGGGTGCGCATTCCGCGATTGCTGAAATATGAGGGGCCGGTTCGGGTTTCGCTCGATGGGGCTTTGGGGGCGTATCGTGGTGATTTGCAACGCATTTTGGCGGGGATGCGGCAGCAATCTGGCATTGATATCGCGCTGACCGATGGTGCGGCGCATATTCGAATTTTGCGCGTCCCAGCAGCGCCGCTAAAGCAGATTTATCCAACGGCAGCTTGCGTTGTGGTGCCGGGCGTCAGCAGCTTTGCCGAGGTGCAGCGGCGGCAGTTTCCGCGGTGGTCTCGGCAGACAGCGCTGAGCCGTGCGGTGGTGCTTATTCCGGATAATGCGCCGCCATACATTGTGCGGGCGTGTTTTAACGAGGAAATTGCGCAGGCCTTGGGGCCGGTAAATGACCTTTATCGCGTTTCCGATACCGTGCTGAATGATGATAACGTTTTTAACCGCCTCACCACGTATGACCATCTGATTTTGCACCTACTTTACAGCCCCGAGCTGCAAAGCGGCATGGGGCAAGCGGCAGTGCGGGCGCAGCTTCCGGCACTTTTGGCGCGGATAAATCCTGCGGGGCAGCGCGGTGGCAATGGCACCCGCTCTGACCCCCGCTGGAAAACCTTGATCGAAACAGCAATGAACGGCGCCAACCCGCGCCCTGCCCGCCTGAGTGCGGCGCAAAAAGCGGTGGAGCGCGCGCGGCGGCTTGGTGGCCACCGGCTGGCGCATTCGCTGGTTATTTACGGGCGGCTTAACTTGCAAGCGCAACCCGCACTAGCAGCCCCCGCTTTTCAGGAGGCCTATCAGCTTAACCTTACCCAGCTTGGGCCGCACAATTTGCGCACGGCGCTGGCGGCCATGCATGTGGCGGCGGTAGCGATTAAAGCGGGGGAGTTTGACGCGGTGATCACCCTGACCACACCAGCACTGGCCACGGCCAAGCGCTTTAACGATCCGATATTGCAAGCGGGCATTCAGGGGCTGCGGGCGCTGGCCTTCGCCCGGCTTGGGCAAAATAGCGCGGCACAGGCGGCGCGGGTTGATAGCCTAGCGCAAGCACGCTATGCCTTTGGCAACAACGCCGCGCAGATCGCCGCGTCACAAGCACAAATCGAAGGGCTATTGCCCGAAAATAACTAGGATTGCCCATGCCATATCTCATCGCCCTCATCATCGGATTCTCCCTTGGCTGGATCACCGCCAGCAAAAAGGGCGGCAATACGCTCGACAAGGTGCAATATGGCACCGTGTTTAGCATGATCGGCATGGTGCTAACGCTGATCGCCTTGGTGATTTACGGGAACACTTTGTAAATGTTCTTGCGCTTCTTTGAAAACCTGAGAGCGGCGGAGATCCCTGTATCTCTGCGCGAATTCCTCAGTTTTCTGGAGGCGTTGAAGGCCCAAACCGTGATCTATGACGTGGAGGCGTTTTACTACCTTGCACGGCTGACGATGGTGAAAGACGAGCGTTTTCTGGACCGTTTTGACGTGGCCTTTGCGCAAACTTTCGACGGGGTTGAGGCCGCGACGCTGGCTGAAATTATGGAAAAGGTGGACATTCCGGAAGAATGGCTTCGCAAGATGGCCGAGAAGAGCATGAGCGCTGAGGAGATGGCGAAGATCGAAAGCCTTGGGGGCTTTGAGGCGCTGATGGAGACGCTGAAGCAGCGGCTTAAGGAGCAGGAAAAGCGGCACCAGGGCGGCAGTAAATGGATCGGCACGGCTGGCACTTCGCCCTTTGGCGCTTACGGATATAACCCCGAGGGCATTCGCATTGGCCAGCATGAAAGCCGCCACCGCCGCGCCGTAAAGGTGTGGGATAAACGGGAGTTTAAAAACCTTGATGACAGCGTGGAGCTGGGCACGCGCAACATCAAAATGGCGCTGAAACGCCTGCGCAGCTGGGCGCGGCAAGGGGCGGATGATGAGCTTGATCTCGACGGCACCATTCAGGCCACCGCCGAGCATGGCTACCTCGATGTAAAAACCCGCCCCGAGCGCCGCAATGCTGTGAAGGTTTTGTTGTTCCTCGACGTAGGCGGCTCGATGGATGACCACATCGCTATGGTCGAGGAGCTTTTCTCGGCCGCCCGTGCCGAATTTAAGCATATGGAATACTTCTACTTCCATAATTGCCTTTATGAAGGCGTGTGGAAAGACAATGCCCGCCGCTGGAACGAGCAAATGCCGACATGGGATGTGCTGCACACCTATGCCTCTGATTACAAATGTATATTTGTGGGGGATGCCTCGATGTCACCCTATGAGGTCGCCTATATCGGCGGGGCAAATGAGCACTATAACAAGGAAGCGGGCGGCACATGGCTGGCCCGTGCGCGGGAGCAGTGGCCCGACCATATTTGGATAAACCCCGTGCCGGAAGACGAGTGGCAATACACCCATTCCGTCGGCATGATCCGCGAGATTTTCGAGGACCGCATGGTGCCGATGACGCTGGAAGGTATTGAGCGCGGCATGAAGGCATTAGGACGATGAGCACAGCCCCCATTTTTAACATTGATCTCAAGGCATTCCGCGAGAACCCCTATCCGCAGCTAAAACGCATGCGCGCCGAGGCCCCGATTGCCTTTGTGCCCCAGCTAAACCGCACGCTTTTCACCCGCCTTGATGACATCAAAAAAGCCGAGCCGGACGTGGCGCATTTTTCCTCCGAGCAACCCGGTGGGCTGATGACGGTGCTGATGGGCGAAAACATGATGCGCAAGGGGGGCGCGGCCCACACGAAGGAGCGCAAGGCGATTTTTCCGACGGTTTCGCCGAAAACGGCGCGGGACCATTGGTCGGCGATGTTTGCGGCGTCGGCGGATGAGATTTTGGATGAGGTTAGCCCGCTGGGTGAGGGTGACTTGTTTGAGATCTATGCGATGCGGCTTTCGGGTGAGGCGCTGCGGGTGATCACCGGCTTAGAGAGCCTGAGCTGGCAGGAGATGGACGATGTTTCCCAAGCGATGATTGACGGGGTTTCGAATTATGTGGGCGATAAGGCGGTGGAAGCCGCCTGCCACCGTGCCACCGCGCGCATTGACGAGGCCATCACTGGCCTGCTGGAAACCGGTAGCAGTGGCTATGATATGTGCGCGGCGATGATGGCGGCAGGCCTGCCAGAAACGCAGGTGCGCGCCAATATCAAGCTGGCAATTTCGGGCGGGCAAAACGAGCCGCGCGATGTGATTGCGGGCATAATCTGGGCTTTGCTCAGCCACCCCGCGCAACTCGAAATGGTGCTTTCGGGTGCGGTGGACTGGCAGCAAGTGATGGCGGAATATGTGCGCTGGATCGCGCCTATTGGCATGACGCCCCGCCGGATTGCGGCTCCTACCACCTTTAACGGGATTGATTTGGAAACGGGGGATGACGTGTTTTTCATGTTCAATTCAGCCAACCATGACGAGAAACACTTTGAGAACCCCGAGATTTTTGACATCACCCGCGACGCCAGCAAGCACATCGCCTTTGGCGCAGGGCCGCATTTTTGCGCGGGGGCGTGGGCGTCTAAGGCGCTGATCGCCGACGTGGCCTTGCCCAAGCTTTTTGAGCGGTTTACACCACGCCTTGCGGGCGACGTTCATGTGGGCGGCTGGGCCTTTCGCGGCGTGCTCAACCTGCCTTGCCGCTGGCAGGCCTAGCGCTTATGGTACGGAAAACTGGAGACCATCATGAAGAAAATCAAACACCTATGGCAAGAGCATCGGCTACTGCTAATCGGCTTTTCGGTTGCCACGCTTGTCACCCTGTTTTTCCTATTCCGCTTTGTATTTTCGGTGATCTACTGGAGCTATAACCGCGAT
>WTAL01000001.1 GCA_013139635.1 Paracoccaceae bacterium | reverse complement strand
TTTCAAACCAGTTGAAGGAGCCAATGAAGGTAAGCACAACGATGATGGTAACGGCAGGGGCCATGAGGGGCCAGATGATTTCGCGTGCGATGCGCCACTCGGAAGCGCCATCAAGCCGTGCGGCCTCAATAAAATCTTTCGGAATGCGGTGAATGGCGGCGAGGAAAACCAGCGTGGGAAAGCCAAACCAGTGCCAGCTGTTAACCAGCAGCATTGCGGGCAGCGCGGTTTCGGGCAGGCCAAGCCACGGCAAGGCCCAATCGCTTAGCCCGACATATTGCAAGGCTTTATTTACGAGGCCAAAAACGGGGTTAAGAAACATTTTCCACTGGAAGCCGATGATAACCGTAGACAGGATAACCGGCACAAAAAACACCACCTGATAAAAGCGGTAGCCGCGCGGATTGCGGGCCAGCAAAAGCGCCAGCACCAGCGCGATGCCGTTTTGCACAATCATCAAGGAAACAAACACTTTTACGTTGTTGCCAAAGGCATTAAACAGCACGGCGTTTTTGTTGGGGTTAAACAGAATGTCAGCAAAATTATCGAGGCCGATGAACTCTTTGCGCACCAAGCCATCCCAATCATAAAGGCTGTAAACCACGGCGCTGGCCATGGGGAGGAATACAAAAATAATCAAGATAGCCGCCGGCGGGGCCAGCAAAAAAGCCAGCCATAGCTTGAGGTTACGGGCGCGGCGGCGCTTGGCGCGGGTGTAGTCTATATCATCCATCTTGTGCGCTCACGCTTTGGCCATCAGGGCCAAACAGATGTGATTGCGCGATGGAATACCCGATTTCAACGTGGTCTCCGACCGCGACCTGATGGTCGCCAGACACATGTACCACCAGCTCTTTTTGGCTGCCCGAGGTCAGGTAAAGATAGGTCTCGCCGCCCAGCCGCTCCACCGCATACACCTCGCCTTTCAGGCTGCCATCAGCCCCCTGCCCAAGGCAAAAATGCTCGGGCCGGACACCAAAATCTACTGCGTCCCCAATGGAAAGCCCGCTTCCGGTGCAGGGGAAGGTAAGCGCCGCGCCGTCGGTCAGCGAGATTTCAACCCCGCCTTCCACAAACCCGCTTACTTCGCCGTTAAAAAAGTTCATCGCCGGAGAGCCGATGAAGCCTGCCACGAAACGGTTATCGGGCTTATTATAAAGATCAAGCGGCGCGCCGATTTGCTCAACGAAGCCATCCCGCAGCACCACGATTTTATCGGCCATGGTCATGGCTTCAATCTGGTCGTGGGTTACGTAAATCATGGTTGCGTTTAGCGTGCGGTGCAGCTTTGTAAGCTCAATCCGCATGGCCACGCGCAGCTTGGCATCTAGGTTGGAAAGCGGCTCGTCAAACAGGAAAACCTTGGGGTTGCGCACAATCGCGCGGCCAATGGCCACCCTTTGCCGCTGCCCACCCGAAAGCGCTTTTGGCTTGCGATCCAAATAATCTGTCAGCTGCAAAATCTCGGCGGCGGCGCGCACTTTTTTATCAATGCTGGCTTTGTCTTCCTTGGCCACCCGCAGGGCATATCCCATGTTTTGGCCAACGGTAAAATGCGGGTAAAGCGCGTAGCTTTGAAACACCATCGCCAGCCCGCGCGCGGCGGGGGCTAGGTGGTCTATCCGCGCGTCATCGATATGGATTTCGCCGGAGGTGAGGTCTTCCAGCCCTGCGATCAGCCGCAAAAGCGTTGATTTCCCGCAGCCAGACGGCCCGACAAACACCACAAATTCGTTATCTTCCACCGTCAGGCTCACATCTTTGATGACCTTTATGTCACCAAATTGTTTGTTAACCCCGCGCAATTCGATATTTGCCATGCTGCCACCTGCCTTAAGGATATAAAAAAACCGGGGCGTTGGAGGCCGCCCCGGTTGTTGCTTTACTCAGCCGCTGCGATGCCAGCTGCCACATCGGCTGCCACATCGCTGGCGGTTTTTGCGCCGGTCATCAACGCCTGCAAACCGTTTTGCAGCAGGGTAGAGCCGGTCGGGTTATCAAACCGGAAGGCCACCAGCATGATGTAAGGCGTAGCTGCGGAATGGAAGCTCGACACCTGTTGCAGGGTCGCGTCAGACGATACCGCGCCATCAACGGCAGCGATATTGTTGAGCTTATCCGTAAGCATTTGCGCAAACGGCGTGGTGGCCGTGAAGCGGATGAAATCAAGCGCCGCTTCTTTGTTTTCGGAGGCTGCGTTGACCGCATAACCGCCATCCATCCATGTAGCTACCATGCGCTCACCGCCAGCGGCAGCTGCTGGGCCAGGCATAATCTCGAAGTTTACGCCCGCATCGCGAAAGCCGTTGATCTCCCATGAGCCACCGACAAACATGGCAGCAGCGCCCGAGGTAAACAGGGCTTTCATGGTGGCATAATCTACGCCCTCAAAACCGTTGGGCATAAAGGGCGCCAGCTCGGCCATTTTGCCAAGCGCGGCTACATAGCGGTCATCTTCAAAGGTTGTGGCACCCGAGGTAACCTCACCAAAAAACTCAGACCCATAAAAATTAGGCATAAACGCGCCAGACATCACTTCGATTGTCCAGCCATCAGCGGTGCCGTTGGCCAAGGGCGTGATGCCCGCATCCTTTAGCTGCTGCGAAACCGCGAGGAACTCGTCCCATGTTTCGGGCGCTGAAATGCCTTGGGCCTCAAAAATATCGCTGTTGTAATACACCAGCACAGTTTGCGAGGCGAACGGCACGGCGTAAACCTTGCCATCGGCGCGCAGGGTGGTGCCCAGCAGCTCGTTTTCGCTCAGCAAGGAAAGGTCAACCTGCCCATCGAGCGGCTCCAGATAGCCAGCGCCGGAAATGTTTTCCATGCTGCCATAAGCGCGGGTGTGGATGATATCAGGGCCAGAGCCACCAGCCAATGCCGTGGTGAGAATGGTGTTGTAGGCTTTGGCCTCATGCGCCGTATACGTCACCGAAATTTCGGGGTGATCGGCCTCAAAGGCCTCGATAATCTCACCGTAAGCGGCAATATCTTCTTGCCGCCAGCTCCAGAAGCTCAGCTCGGTTTGCGCAAAGGCGGGCGCGGCGATAGAAAGCGCTGTTGCCGCAACAATCGCCGTTTTTAGATGGTTTTTCATGTCTATTTCTCCCTAATGAACAGTCTTTTACGTTAGGGTTGGCAAAAAAAGGACTCAGTTACCCCACCCTGTTTCTATTGACAGGAATTTAATATTCTTATTAACGCTATGTCAATAATTATTTATTATCTGATCTGTCGCACCAGCGCGTGGCTATCAGAAATGCGCGCGGCCACATCGCCCTGCCCTTGCACAAATAGCACAAACAACAGATCGGTGATCGCCATTTGCGCGGTGCGGGTGGCAATGGAGGAACTGCGGACGATGTTTTCATCGGCCACGCAGTGCAGCACCACTTCCGGCGCGGGCGCTTGGTGGTAAGCGCCAATATGCAGCACCGGCACCCCGTGGGCCAGCGCAAATTCCACCGCCACCTGCACTTCGCGGGTGGTGCCGGAATACGAGATTGAGATCAGCAGATCGCCCGCGCCAAAGCTCGCCAAATTGGCCAGCTGAATGTGGCTATCGCCGCCCGCAATCACCGCTTTCCCGAATTTCGCCAGCTTGGATGATAGGTCTTGCGCCACAAGGGCCGAGCCGCCAACACCCAAAATCAGTATCCGGTTGGCGGCGCTTATTTGGCCTACGGCGGCATCGAGCACCGCATTGGGGTTGGCCTTCATGGTTTCGGAAAGCGCCGCAATTTTGCTGGCAAACAGCTTTTTGGCCACGGCCCCCAACGAGTCATCACTAAAAATCCCGGCATGGATTTGCTGGGCATTTTCACTGCGCGCCGTTTCAGCGCTCAACTCTATTTTCAGCGCCGGAAACCCCGGAAAGCCAACCTTTTGGCAAAATTTTATAATGCTGGACTGGCTCACATTGCAGCGCTTCGCCAGCGCTTGCGAAGACAAAGCGACCACCTCGGCAGGTGCATCCAAAATAACTTCGGCAATGGCCCGCTCGCTGGCCGACATGCCCTCAAGCCGCGCGTTTAAACTGGTTATCAAATTTGTGCTCATCAACCTGCCCCTGCAAAACGGCCCTTTAGGAATATTATATTATTGACCTTCGTGTAAATTGGAATATATAATTCCCCCATGACTGATACCGCAAATGCTGATCTTATTCAACTAGCGCACGCGCTGCAAAGCCTTGATTCTGAAAAGGCCCATGCGGATTCCGAGCAGCTCGACACATTTTCCCCCTTAGAAATTGCGACTTTGATGAACCGTGAGGACCAAAAAGTCGCCTTAGCTGTGCAAAAAGTTTTGCCCGATATTGGGCGCGCCATTAAGGCCGCCACAGAAGCCCTGCGCGCTGGTGGTCGCATAATTTATATCGGCGCGGGTACCAGCGGGCGGCTTGGCGTGCTGGATGCAGCCGAAGTGCCCCCCACGTTTTCGGCCCCTCCCGATATGGTTATTGGTCTGATCGCGGGCGGTGAAGCGGCGATGTTTCGGGCGCAAGAAGGCATAGAGGATGACGCGGCACAAGGGGCGGAGGACCTGCGTGAAATCGCGCTTTCAGCTGATGATTTTGTTGTCGGCCTCGCCGCATCTGGCCGCACGCCTTATGTGCTGGGAGCCCTTGGCTATGCCCAGAAAACAGGCGCTAAGACCGCCGGAATTTCCTGCAATGCCCAAAGCCCACTGGCGCAGCTTGGGGATATTCCGATCACCCCGATTGTGGGCCCCGAAATCCTGTCTGGCTCCACGCGGCTTAAATCCGGCACCGCGCAAAAGCAGATATTAAATATGATCTCGACCGGGGTCATGGTGCGCATTGGAAAGTGTTATGGCAACCGCATGGTGGACCTGAATGCCTCCAACAAAAAGCTAAAGGCGCGCGCCGTGAATCTGGTAGCTGACCTTGCAAATTGCGCTAGCGCAGCCGCGCTACAGGCCTTGCTATCCGCCAATTGGAACATAAAAGCCGCCATTTTGATGCTTTCAAACGCGACCCCAATAGATGCGGAAACAGCGATTAAACAAGTGAATGCCGCCAAGGGCCACCTTAGGAAAGCTATGGAAAAAAACCGCGTCTAGCGATCAGGCGCGCGGCCTTCTTCCTCTGCTTTTCGGCGGCTGTGTAACAGCTCCTGATACTCAGCCTGTTGCAACATATCTTTGATAACACGGGTTTTGGCGTCTGATATGGCCGCGAAACTGCGGGCGGATTCGGCTTGTTGCTCCTGAATATTGCGGCGCATGGTTAGGCGCGTGTTTTCTTGGTCTGCCCAGCCCAGCCAGCGTGAAATGATGGCGAGATCTTCAGGCGGGGCGTCTTCAAGATTATCATTAATCTCGCTCGCCAACGCGGCCATTTGCGCGGCGGTGGCGGCAGTTTGAGCGTTGGCACGGGTCAGCTCGGCCATGTCTTTCAGGCGTTTTTGCTCGGCAAGCCCCTGCAAGATTTTCAGCTCGGCGGGGGTCATGCGTTACGCTCTTTGGCTTTGGCGCGCATCTCGGTGGCAAACCGGATGGCGGCGGCGATGGCGCGGTAGTGCTCGGGGTCGATCTCGTGGCCGATCTCAACAGTGGCATGCAGGGCGCGTGCGGTGGGCGGGTCTGAGTGGATTGGCACATTGCTCTCGGCGGCGACCTCGCGAATGCGGCGCGCCACGTCATCCACGCCTTTGGCGATCACCACCGGCGCGGTGCCCGGTTTGCGGGCCCATTCCAAGGCCACGGCGTAATGGGTCGGGTTTACGATAATGACATCGGCGCGAGGCACATCATGCAGCATTTGGTTGGTGGCAATTTCCTGCGCACGCTGGCGGCGCTTGCCTTTCATATGCGGGTCGCCCTCGGATTCCTTGCTTTCGTCCTGCATTTCTTTGTGAGACATCCGCAGTTTTTGTAGGTGATGGTATTTTTGCCACAGCAAATCTGCCAAGGCGATGAGCATGGCGATGGTCATGACCATCAGCACCATTGAGGTGAGAATTTCGCCGAGCTCCATCGCCACCTCGGCAGCGCCGCCGTGCACCATGCCGAGAATTTCGTCTTTTTTGCCGCGCAGCAGAACGTAAACGCCCGTAGACACCAGTATCATTTTGCTCACGGTTTTCAGGAATTCAACAATGCCCTTAGTGCCGAATTTGTTCTTAAAACCCTGAATCGGAGATATCCGGTTGCCCTTAGGTTTGATTTTGCTGGGGACAAACACAAAAATGCGCTGGGCGAGAGAAACCAGCAGGGCCGCCGTAAACGGCAGCAAAAAGATCGGGACGAGCGCGATGAGCGCCTGCCCGAAAAGCTGTGCCGCCATGCCGGTGCCGCCCTTGGAAAGCAGGCTGCGGCTTAGGGTGTCTGCATTGGCAAACACCTGCGCCAGCACCTCGGCACTTTTGGCCACGCCGTCAAGGCCCACGAATGTAAGCGCCACGAATAGCCCGAGGTAGCCTGCGGCGGCGGATACATCCATCGAGCGGGCGATGTCTCCTTTTTTACGGGATTTCTCGATTTTCTGCGGGGTGGCTTCATGTGACTTTTCGCCTGACTCGTCGCCGCCTTCACTCATTCTGGCATCCCCATCGGGTTGGCCAGCACCATGTCCAAGCGGTCATTCCAGACCGTGATAATGGCGGGGGCGGCCAGCAGCAAGATGAGCAATGCGCCTGCCGTAATAAGCGGCGCGCCAACAAAAGCCACCATAAGCGAGGGCATGGCGCGGTTAATCGCCCCGAGCGCGAGGTTATAAGCGAAGGACGCAATCACAAACGGCGCGGCCATAGTGAAGCCGAAGGTAAACACGTTGGCAACGCGGGCGATGCCCCATTCGGCGATGTCTCCGGCAACGGGGATAGTGCCAAGTGGAAACAGCTCGTAAGTTGAAGCAATGGCGAGGCTGGCTTTGATGTGCAGGCCGATAACCAGCGCAAGCGTGAGGCCCGCGAGCATGAGGATATTGCCGATGGCGGGCATCGGGTCAGGCGTGACGCCCACGCCTGCCACTTGGGTAATGGCGGTGGATTGCGCGGCAACAGAGCCAGCAAA
>WTAL01000253.1 GCA_013139635.1 Paracoccaceae bacterium | reverse complement strand
CACGGCTTTTGCGGCTTTCCTTGAACCACGCGTGCTGGTCTGAGCAGTGCGAGAGCACCTGATCAATGATGATTTTCAGCCCAAGGGCGTGGGCCTTGGCGAGTAGTTCGTCAAAATCAGCCAGCGTGCCAAACATCGGGTCTACATCGCAATAATCAGATACGTCATAGCCCATATCATCCATCGGCGAGGGGAAAAATGGCGAGAGCCAAATGGCATCCACCCCGAGCGAGGCAATATAGGGCAGGCGGGCGGTTATGCCGGGAAGGTCTCCAATGCCGTCACCCGTGCTATCTTGGAAGCTACGTGGATACACCTGATAGATCACAGCTCCGCGCCACCAGTCAACTGTGGTCTCATTCATTGAAGGGGCGGAGATTTGCATGGTAAAACCTATTTATGAAAGCGCTTTCATAAAAGCGTGTGATTCAGATTCTGTCAATAGTCTATATTAGATCATATTTCAGGGAAAAATTTCTCAATAAGGTAAAGCAGTATTTGACATTCTTTAAAGCGCTTTCCATAATATAGGCATGACCAACCTAAAAACCCTCGCCACCCATTTGGGCCTTTCGCAGGCCACGGTTAGCCGTGCGCTTAACGGCTATAGCACCGTGAAGCCCGCCACCCGAGAGCGGGTGCTGGCGGCCGCCAAAGCCTTGGATTACCGCCCAAACTCCAGTGCGCGGCGGCTGGCCACGGGGCGGGCGGGGGCTTTTGGCGTGATCGTAACACAGGGCGACCGTATGCTGATCGACCCGCATTTTACCGAGTTTCTGGCCGGGTTAACCGGCGCGCTGGCCGATGATGAAATAGACATCGTGATGACCGCCGCGCCGCCGGAAAAGCAGGCCGCGACCTATGCGCGCTTTGCCAATACTGGCAAGGTCGATGGCTTTATTGTGTCAGCACCCACCAAAAATGACCCCCGCATTTCTATCTTGCAAGACATGGGTTTTCCATTTGTGGTGCACGGCCAATGTGAAAGCAGCCGCAACTATAGCTTCTATGATATCGACAATTTTGGTGCGTTTGAGAAAACAGCCACCTACCTGTTGCAGCTCGGCCACCGGCGCATTGCCGTGCTCAACGGCACGCCCGATGCCATGTTTGCCGTGCAGCGCAATGCTGGTTTTGCCGCGGCTTTTAAGCAGCATGGTATAGCCCCCGACCCCGCCCTGATTATTGCCGATAACATGACGGAAGAGGCTGGCTATGCGCATATGCGGGCGCTTTTGGCGCTAGAGGTCCCGCCAACAGCTGTTATGTGCTCGTCAATGATTCTCGCGCTCGGCGCACAGCGGGCCATTTTGGAAGCAGGCCTAACCATTGGCCGTGATGTTTCGCTCACCAGCCACGATGACGGGCTGCGCTCTATCAAAACCGAGAATTTTAGCGTGCCGCTCACCGTTACGCGCTCGCCGATCCGCAAAGCGGGGCTGGCGCTGGCTGACATGCTGCGCAAAATTGTGCGAAACGAGGCCAAAGAAGCGATACAACAAATAGCGCCGGTGGATCTGGTGGTCCGCCAATCAACGGCGCCGATTATAAAGGAAAGCTGATGCCCAGCCCTGTCTTGAATATCGAGCAGCTTGAAAAGCGCTTTGGCGATGTTGAGGTGCTGAAAGATATCAGCCTTTCCATGCAAAAGGGCGAGTTTCTGGTGCTGCTCGGGCCATCGGGCTGTGGCAAATCTACCTTGCTGAACTGCATCGCTGGGCTAGAGGAGATTTCCGGCGGGGTGCTGGAAATTGATGGCGCGGTGATGAACAACGTGCCGCCCAAAGACCGTAATATCGCCATGGTTTTCCAGTCTTACGCGCTGTATCCAAATATGACGGTGGCAGAAAACATCACTTTTGGCATGAAGGTGCGGAGAGAAGACCCCGCCAGCCGAAAAGCCAAGGCGGCCGAGGTGGCGCGGCTTTTGCAAATTGAAGCTTTGCTTGACCGCAAGCCAGCGCAGCTTTCGGGCGGGCAGCGGCAAAGGGTGGCCATGGGGCGGGCTTTGGTGCGTGAGCCAACGCTGTTTTTGTTTGATGAGCCGCTCTCAAATCTTGACGCCAAGCTTCGCGTGGAAATGCGGGCCGAGATCAAGCGGGTACATAGGGTGCTGGGGGCGTCCATAGTGTATGTCACTCATGACCAGATCGAGGCGCTGACGATGGCGACCAAAATTGTAGTCCTTAAAGGGGGCGTGGTGCAGCAAGTTGGCACGCCGACCGAAATTTATAACCATCCCGCCAATACCTTTGTAGCCGATTTTATGGGCAGCCCGCCGATGAACCTGCTGGAGGCCGAAATTGTAGCGGAATATGGCGGCTGCATGGTGACCCTTGAGGGTGGCGTTCAGCTATTTGATCCACGGCCAAATCCGTCGGCCACAGGCGTGCCAATGCCGGTGCTGCTAGGGGTTCGGCCAGAGCATATTGCGCTCGGCAAAGGCAAGGCGCAGGCAACCCTGCCGGTTGTTGAAGTGGAGCTGGCGGGGAGTGACAAATTGGTGCAGCTTAAAGCTGGGGCCTCAAAACTGATTGCGCGTCTGCCTGCGGATAGCGATATTGAGATTGGTCAGGACGTATTGGTTTCGTTTGATATGGGCAAAGCCTGCTATTTTTCCAAGCCCTCTGGCGGGCGGTTGCCGTGCGTTGAATGAGCACTTTGTGTGCAATTACAAACGTGTTGCCTATTTTTTCACCACGGCCTCCTGTATCGCGAACCGCAACGCGCGTGGTGTTGGTATGTTTGCGCAAGTAATAGTAGCATTTGCCCGAGGCCGTGTGGCCGAACGGTTTGAGGGTCAGGAAGATGCTGGATGTGGGGTTAACCCAAAAAAACATACAACGCGCCAAGGGGCGTGCCGAGGTTGGTTTTGGTGCCGGCGGGCTAACGCATCTTTATCAAAGTGGGTGCGGCAAGGCACTGCTTCCCAATAACTTTCGCCCTACGCCTGAGGTGGTGTTTATTAACACTTCAGGCGGCGTGACAGGGGGGGATAAGCTGCACTATGCGGCAAGTGTTGAAGAGGGCGCGCGGCTGGATGTGACAACGCAAGCCGCTGAGCGCATTTACCGTGCCGCCGATGGCAAGGCAGAGATCACCAACACGCTGACGCTGGGTGAAAACTGCCAGCTGGACTGGCTACCCCAAGAAACCATCTTGTTTGACGGGGCCGCGCTAAAGCGCCAACTCAACGTCGAGATGGGCGAGAGCGCGTCTTTGTTGGCGCTCGAAACGCTGGTGCTTGGCCGCAAGGCGATGGGGGAAACGCTGTCCAAAGCTGCGGTATCGGATCAGTGGCGCATTCGGCGCGGGGGGCGCTTGGTTTATGCTGATGCCTTGCGGTTTAACCTGCCTGAACTGCCAACGCAAAGCGTGGCAACGCTAGCTGACAATCGGGCGCTGGCCACACTTGTTTATGTTGCCCCCGATGCAGAAGACCGCTTGCAATTTGCGCGCAGCCTATTGGTGTATCCAGAAGTTGAGGCCGCGGCCTCGGCGTGGAACGGCATCTTGATATTCCGATTCTTGGCGCCTGATGCAGAACCGCTTCGCAAAGCGCTTATTTCGTTTTTAACCCAGTTTCGCGGCCGTGAAATGCCCCGTGTTTGGCATATGTAAAGGCAAACCATGAATCTGACTCCAAGAGAAAAAGACAAGCTTCTGGTGAGCCTCGCCGCCATGGTGGCGCGTAATCGGCTGGAACGCGGCGTTTTGCTCAACCACCCCGAGGCGATTGCGTTGATCACTGATTTTGTGGTGGAAGCCGCGCGCGATGGCCGCTCGGTGGCAGACCTTATGTCGGCGGGCGCGGGGGTGATAACGCGGGCGCAATGTATGGAGGGGATCCCCGAAATGATCCAAAACGTGCAGGTTGAAGCCACTTTTCCGGACGGCACCAAACTGGTGACCGTCCATCACCCTATCCGCTAAGGAGGCCAGCATGATCCCCGGAGAGATTTTCCCCGCTGACGGCAGCATTGCCCTGAATGAAGGCCGAGACGAAACCACCCTGATGGTTGCCAATACCGGCGACCGCCCTGTGCA
>WTAL01000243.1 GCA_013139635.1 Paracoccaceae bacterium | reverse complement strand
AACCCCGCCACTTTGCAAAACCGCACCGAGGCGGGGTCGCCCCCATGCTCGCCACACATGCCGAGCACAAGGTCAGGGTTTGCCGCCCGCCCACGCTGTGCGGCAATCAGCAAAAGCTCGCCCACGCCTTCCACATCAAGGCTATGGAAAGGATCATCGGGGAAAACCCCCTGCTGCACATACTCGCGCATAAACCTTCCCGCGTCATCGCGCGAAAGCCCGTAAGTCATCTGCGTCAAATCATTGGTGCCAAAGCTCAGAAACGCACTGCTCTCGGCCAAATCTCCGGCGCGCAAAGCCGCGCGCGGCGTTTCCACCATCACGCCCAGCTTATAGGCCACCGCCCCGCCGACTTCGGCAGCCACGGCCTCAATGCGCGCCTTAATCAGCTCTACTTCGCGGTTGGCAGAAACCAGCGGAATCATAATTTCCGGCACCACGGCATCGCCCGTAATCGCAAACACCTGCGCCGCCGCTTCAAAAATTGCCCGCACCTGCATTTCATAAATTTCCGGCGTGGTAATGCCAATGCGCACGCCCCGCTTCCCAAGCATCGGGTTAACTTCCGAAAGCTCCTCAGCCCGCCGTGCCACCTGCACCACGCTCATCCCCATGGCCTGCGCCAGCGCCGCCATGCCAGCCTCGTCTACCGGCATAAACTCATGCAGTGGTGGATCAAGCAACCGGATGGTTACAGGCTGGCCGCGCATAATTTCAAACAGTTCTACAAAGTCGGCTTTCTGCATTGGCAGCAACCGATCGAGCGAGGCCTTACGGGCCACCGCATCCGGCGCGAGGATCATCTCGCGCATGACCTGCACCCGCTCAGGGGCAAAAAACATGTGCTCTGTGCGGCATAGGCCAATGCCGTCAACGCCAAAGCGCTGCGCCAGCCGCGCATCCGCCGGCGTGTCCGCGTTTGCGCGCACCTTAAGCTCCCGCACCTCGTCAGCCCAGCCCATCAGGGTTTTGAAGGGGCCACCTAGGTTGGGTTGGGTCATTTGGGCTTTGCCCGCCAACACCTGCCCGCTGGTGCCATCCACGGTAACCTGAGCGCCCGCCTCGAGCCGCCGCCCGTCTGGGCAGACGAGCACCAAATCATCCAACCTTAGCTCGCCAGCGCCCACAATGCAGGGCACCCCAAGCCCGCGCGCGATCAGCCCCGCATGGCTGTTCACCCCGCCGCGCAAGGTCAGCACTCCACTGGCCGCATGAATACCACGAATATCGTCAGCCCCCGTTTCAGAACGCACCAATATCGCAGCCTTCCCATCTGCCGCCATGGTCATCGCGGCTTCAGGGGTGAAAACCACCCGGCCCGTGGCAGCGCCGGGGCTGGCTGAAAGCCCTGTCGCCAAAATATCGCGAGGTGAATCTTCGGCAAGTTGCGGGTGTAACAGATCACCGAGCGCGTGAGGCTCAGTGCGTAAAACCGCATCGTTTTTGCTGATAATCCCCGCTTCGGCAAGGTCTACATTTATCCGCAATGCCGCCACGCTAGTACGCTTGGCGGGGCTGGCATCGAGCAGCCAAAGCTGGCCATTTTGCACGGTAAATTCCACCTGAAACGCATCGCCAAAGCCCTTGGCAAGGGCTTCCCCCGCGGCCAAAAGGCCTGCTTGCACGGGTTTTGGCAGGGTTTCAATACCCTGCGTTTCCCGCGCGCCAATAATGGCATCCTGCCCTTGGGATTGCGCCAAATACCGCCCCCAAAGCCGAGCCTCGCCGGTTTTATCATCTACGATTTGCGCCGCCCCCGCACCGGTTTCGCCGCGCCCTATACCCAATGCCATTGTTTGGATAACCAGCGCAAATTCGGCATCTATGGGCGCGCCTTTGGCTTGACGTAAAATTTTAGCCGAAGGGCGGTTCCACGCCCTTGCCATATGCAAGATACAGGCCTTTAGCTGCGCTTTCGGGTCCTGCGGAAAATCCTCATCGGTTTCGAACAAGTAACTGGCTTTGCAATGGGCAACCCGTTCTGCCCCATCCGGAATATCCGCGTCAAAATCCTCGGCTTCCAGCCCAGCCACATTGGTGGCGTAGGATTGGATAAAACGGCGATATAGGAGGTGGGCGGCTTGCGCGCCAACATCCGGCAGGGTGCTATCGCTGATCCCGATATTGAGAATGGCCGTCGGCCCCCCCCATTCGGGATTAAGCGGTGAAGCCCGGAGCGAAAGCAGCCCGCTCAGCAGGTTGGCGGGGATTTCGGGGACAATGCCAGTGTTGGCAATTTCGGAAACATCAGCGGCAGAGAGCACAATGCCTCGCGGCACTGGCAAGCCGAGTTCTGCCATTTTGGCAAGGCGGCAGGCGCGGGTGCCGTGCATTTGCACGTTAAGCTCGGTTTTGCCATCTAGGAAGATCATCGCCGCGGCCTTTGGGTTTGGTTGCAGTGCAGCATAGGCCATGTGCGGGGTTTGGCAATGGGGAAAGCAGCGCAGGCTGCGCATTTTGCCGTTGGCAAAATGCACCCGGGCCTCGGCTGTAGGGAGTAGTTGAATACTGGAGCAGGCGGGATTTGATGGGATTGTCTGGTTCGGGATAATAAAAAGGGGTTTTGTGTTTGGTGGTATGCTTTGGTGGGGTATACTTGGAAACTAGAGCAAAATGGGGTTTTTACTCATTCTTAACCATAATCAGGTAAAAACTGGGCAAATGGTTAGACATCTCTGAGAAAACTCTCAGAGGCTCTTAAACAGTTCTTAGTGTTTGGGCTTCGGGTTTACCCAACAACGGAATGGCGATTGCCTTCTGCTGTTTCAGACCACGCTTGGCGGCGCACTTCTTCCATTTTATGGATATCGTGCTCGTGCGTGGCAACGATAGTGTAGCGCTCTATCCCGCTCGGCTTCGTCCTCGATGAGGATGAGCTGGTTATAGGTGAAATACATCGTATATGGCGCTGGCGCTCGCTCTACGTCATATTGAGACGGTAATTTAGCGTATAGGTCTCTATACTTAGCATTGATCTTATCCATAAGAAGATAATCGATTTGGAGCAGCTGCCTGTCGATGCTAGCGCCATGCACAGCTAACGGGTCAGTGCCACCGAATGCCAGCCAGTCGAGGCTCACACCGTCTACAGTGGCTATTTTGGCCAAGGCTTCGACGGACGGCAATGACCTAGCATATACCCACCGCTCATTGTCTAACGTCAGCGCCTATGGGTCCAAATAGCAGCATTTGATAAGGGAGTGTTTCTGGTTCATCGTAATCCCTGAGGAGTGGAACATGAGACAGACAACTAGAACCCGAAAGAGCCCCGGCGAGAA
>WTAL01000120.1 GCA_013139635.1 Paracoccaceae bacterium | reverse complement strand
GGTGCGCGGCTAAGATGTGCAGCGGGCCGCTTGGCAGGGTGAACTCGACATCCCACAGGCTGTGCGAGGCGAGCCGTAAAACGGGCCAGTGGGTAAAAAATTCAGTGCCGTCGGGTGCGCGTGGGGCAGGGCCAAACGCGTTCCAAAGCAGGGTATCAAAGCTACGGCTGTTTTGGATGGGAAAGCGCGACAGCAGCGCCATGCCCTCACTGCCCTCAAAACGGCCAAACCCCCACGCGTCATTCCAATCTCGCTGGCGGCCGTTGCCGTTAATATCCAGCCCGGATTGAAGCCCTGCATTGCCAAGCGGGGCAAAGATATGTGGGTAGCCCAGCCCCTTAAGCGCGTTAAAGCCCCTTAGTGCGCGTAGCTGGTAATCGTTATCAAAACCAGTGATCAGCAGGATGTCTGGGGCAACGCTGGCAATGATTTTGGCGAGGGCGAGGATATCGGAGTCACGATCCTCAATATCTTTCAACAGCAAGCCCGGGCCATTGCGGCCTAACCCAACATTAAAGGTGGCCACGCGCAGGCGCTCTTGGGCGGCCAGTGGCCATGCCATAAGCAGGGCCAGCAGCAAGCCAAGCGGCTTCATTTTGCCATGATGGCTTTGGCCAGAATGCGGGAGATTTTGATAAGGCTAATGCCACGAATAAACATCAGCGAGGGCAAAAAGGCCCAAACTGTGGCGACCCAAACCAGCGAGTGGCTATTGCCAAACAGATCAGGCCCCAGTTTATCTTGCACCAACGGGAAGGAAAACGGGACAATGTAAAACAAGGCAACGCTGAAAATAACATTCAGCCAGCCATCACGCCGCAACCGCCGCCCTGTCAGGCTGACCTCGGCAGGGGCAAAGGTGGGCAGGTTGGCCCAGAGGTTAAACGTGGTCCTGCCAAAGGGCCATTTGAAGACCCAAAGCAAAAGGCTCATCATGGACGTTAAACCCACTGAAATCATAAACGCTGCCGAAAATACGCGGGTGAGGAGCTGCTCACTGGACGCGGTTACAAAGCCCACCGTTTGCGCAAGGGCAAAATCCACGGGTGAATTTGGCGTGATGGTATAGGTTATTGACCAATCGGCCAGCGCCAGAATATCGTTGTTGCCCGTAATAGACGACCGCACCAGCAGGCTTAGCCCAATAGCCAACCCTGCCAAGATGCCAACGCGAAAGCGATTATAGGGCGGCGCAAAGCGAAAATCGACAAAGCCCGGCGTTTTGCTGGCATATTCAAAAAGTGCAAAGGCCGCGATAATGGCGGCAATGATCATGGAAAGCTCGCGCGCCACGTTAGGGATATCGGGCAGAATGAATGAGGGGGCCGCAATTATGACGGCCAAAATGAGCGCTCGAATCAATGCTCCGACGAATCTAGTCAACGCTATCTGCCCCCTGCATTCGGCCCGATTTCAGGCCATTAAACCCACGGCATCGATGTGGCATTTTGGGCTTCAAAGGCAGCAATCGCGTCGGATTTCTGCATTGTCAGCCCGATATCGTCCAGCCCATTGATCAAGCAATGCTTTTTAAAAGCATCTACCTCAAAGCTGACCTCGCCGCCATCGGGGCCTGTTATTGTCTGGCTTTCCAGATCAATATTTAATATTGCATTTGCTCCGCGCGCGGCATCATCCATCAATTTGTCAATATCCTCTTGTGGAAGAATGACGGGAAGAATGCCGTTTTTAAAGCAATTACTGTAAAATATATCCGCAAAACTTGTGGATATTACTACACGAATGCCAAAATCAAGCAAGGCCCAAGGTGCATGCTCACGCGAAGAACCACAGCCAAAGTTATCACCGGCGACAATTATCTGCGCATTTCGGTAGGCTGGTTTGTTCAAAACGAAGTCGGGGATTTCCGCACCAGCGTCATCATAACGCATTTCGTCAAACAGGTTTTTACCAAGGCCCGAGCGCTTGATGGTTTTCAAAAACAGCTTGGGGATGATCATATCAGTGTCGATATTGATCAGAGGCATCGGGGCGGCTACGCCGGTGATTTTAGTGAATTTTTCCATTTTATTTGTCTACCTTTGTCCCAATCAGGTCAATTTTTAGCCGATCTAGCTTCTTAATCAATGCGTCCAAGTAGCGAACGGGCACGATTACAACGCTATCTTCGTCCATGCCGTAATCAATTCCTTTTTGTCGAACCACTACGTCGCCATTCGGGTTTTCATAAACGGCGATTGCGCCAACAGACTCAATAATAGTTGAATCTTTTACGTCATCCCATTCAAAATCTGAATTTGCCATTTCTACAACTCCCTCACATCGGTCAGATGACCGGTTAGCGCGGCGGCGGCGGCCATAACGGGGCTGACGAGGTGCGTGCGGCTATTGCGGCCTTGGCGGCCTTCAAAATTGCGGTTTGAGGTGGAGGCGCAGCGCTCTTCGGGGGCGAGCTGATCGGGGTTCATGGCGAGGCACATTGAGCAGCCAGCTAGGCGCCACTCAAAACCTGCGTCTATCAGGATTTGGGCAATACCCTCCTCCTCGGCCTGTGCGCGCACAAGGCCGGAGCCGGGGACAACCATGGCCCGCATGCCGGATTTGATCTTTTTACCCTTAACAATTCTGGCGACTTCGCGGAAATCCTCAATGCGGCCATTGGTGCAGGAGCCGATGAACACGGTGTCAATTTCGATGTCTGTCAGCTTCATGCCGGGGGTGAGGCCCATGTAATCCAGTGCGCGCTGGGCGGCGTCTACTTTGCCGCCGTTAAAATCAGTCGCAAAGGGCACCGTGCCGGAAATCGGCAGCACGTCTTCGGGGGAGGTGCCCCATGTGACCGATGGCTCGATGTCTTCAGCCTTAATCGTTAGCACGAGGTCAAACTCGGCATTCGCATCGGTAAACAGGGTTTTCCAATAGGTGAGCGCGGCTTCCCACTGCGCGCCTTTGGGCGCATGGGGGCGGCCCATGACGTAATCAAAGGTTTTTTGGTCAGGGGCTATCAGGCCCGCGCGCGCGCCGCCTTCAATCGCCATGTTGCATACGGTCATCCGGCCTTCCATCGAAAGTGCCTCGATGGCCTCGCCGCAATACTCAATGACATAGCCGGTGCCACCAGCCGTGCCGGTTTCGCCGATCACATGCATGGTGATGTCTTTGGCGGTAACACCCGGTTGAAGCTGGCCGGTAATTTCGACCTTCATGTTTTTGGACTTGGCTTGAATCAGCGTTTGCGTGGCGAGCACGTGCTCGACCTCGGAAGTGCCAATGCCGTGCGCCAGTGAGCCAAAAGCGCCGTGGGTGGCGGTGTGGCTATCGCCGCAAACAACGGTCATGCCCGGCAATGTCCAACCCTGCTCGGGGCCAACGATATGCACGATGCCTTGGCGGATGTCGTCTACCGGATAGTAATGCACGCCAAAATCCAGCGCGTTTTTCTCCAAGGCGTCAAGCTGCACGCGGCTCTCTTCGTTCTTCACTTCGCCTTCCAAACGGTCCAGCGTGGTGGGCACGTTATGGTCTGGCACGGCGATGGTTTTATCGGGGGCATGTACCTTGCGGCCCGCATTGCGCAGGCCTTCAAAGGCTTGCGGGGAGGTCACTTCGTGCACGAGGTGGCGGTCAATATACAGCAGCGATGTGCCGTCTTCGTCGGTGGATACCAAGTGGGCATCCCAGATTTTGTCATACAGGGTTTTGGCGGTCATAATGGGCTCGCAAATAGGGGAAAGGGCATGGTGAAAGGAGGCGCTTACGCACCGCGTTGCTGCCTGAGGCCTTGACCATGAAAGCGCCATGGAAGGCGGGTGTGGTCATCAAGATCAAAAATCCGTTTCATAACGTTTGTTTACGCGCAAATAAAGCGAGGGGCAAGCGCGACGGGTTTATATTGAATTATCTGAATGTCGCCTGGAAGACAGCCTTTGCGGCAAATTGTATTAAAAAGGGGACATCTCATATTTTCGAGATGGTTATTGTAACGATTTGTAGAGCATTAAAGCGCCCGTGCGCGTGTTGGCTGCCCGAATATCCGGGGAAACCATCTGCACAAAGGCCTTTGATCAACGGCTAGACCGGAGCTTGGCGGCAAACGGTTTTCCCCCTTGGCGGCGGGGAGTGGCTTCACGGCGGTGAGGTCACTTTGCCGGATGATCCGGCGAATTTGTTGGTTTTAAGCTGAAAGCGAGGGTTTTCGGTGCGTTATATGCGCATATTGCAAATACCTATTGTTTTTATTGCCGAAATTTCCTAATCCTCCGGTATTCATTACCCGAGGTCAATTTATTTGGAAAATAGTGTTAGATTCCCACATTTGCTAAAAGCAGATATTTTTGAAGGGCTGGATGCCGACTTCAAAAAAGAGTTTCTAAACGCGTGCGTGGCTAAAATATATCCCACCCCTACAACGGTATTCGAGCAAGGCGAGCGTGCAGACGGCATGGTTATTATCGCACATGGCTATGCCGATGTGACCTTCATAGGCGAAGACGGGCACCAAATGTTTCTGGCGCGCGCCAAGATTGGCAGCACGTTGGGCGAAAGTGAATCAGTGAGCGAGGAGCCGTGCGCGGCAAGCTGCCTGACCTCTGCGAATGCCACTTTGCTGCATTTTGCAGCGGCAAATTTGATCGCAGCTCTGCAAAACCCGGGGTTTATCAAGAATGTGACCAAGATTTTCCATCGCAGGCTGGTTTATGATAATTGGGTTAAGCATATTGCGCAATATGGGGCGGTAGAGCAGCGGCTGAGGGGATACCTCTTTATTCTGTCTGAGGGGGCGCGCACGATTAAGGAAACCCAGTCTTATCTGGCCAATATGGTTGGCTGTTCGCGGCAAACCATTAATCGTGAGCTTGCCGGAATGCGCGCGTCGGGTATGATTGCACAAAGCGGCAGCGAAATTACGGTGCTGGACCGCGATGCGCTGGGCCAAGGCTTGATGCTTTAGCACGCGATTCTGGCTATAGACTGATTTGCAAACTGGCCCTATTGTAGCGCTATATTTCTCCCCCATAGAGGGCGCAGAAACCGGCCCGAAAGGCCCGCTTGCTCAGGAGCTGTCCCCATGAAAATGACCACCGAAGAAGCCTTTGTAAAAGTGCTGCAAATGCACGGCATTGATAACGCCTTTGGCATTATTGGCTCGGCCTTTATGCCCATTTCTGACCTGTTCCCGAAGGCGGGAATCACGTTTTGGGATTGTGCGCACGAATATACGGCTGGCATGATGGCTGACGGCTTTACGCGCGCCTCGGGCAAAATGAGCCTTGCGATTGCGCAAAACGGCCCCGGCATTGCCAACCTCGTAACGCCGGTAAAAACCGCCTACTGGAACCACACGCCGATGCTGCTGATCACCCCGCAAGCAGCCAACAAAACCATCGGCCAAGGTGGTTTTCAGGAAGTTGAGCAAATGCGGATGTTTGCCGATTGCGTGGCCTATCAAGAGGAAGTGCGTGACCCGTCGCGGATGGCCGAAGTGCTGAACCGCGTTATCACCAAAGCCCGCCGCCTGAGCGCGCCGTGCCAGATCAACATCCCGCGGGATTACTGGACACAGGTGATTGATATCGACCTGCCGGCGATTGTGGAATTCGAGCGGCCTTCGGGCGGTGTGAGCGCGATTTCGGATGCGGCCAAGCTGCTATCCGAGGCGAAATTCCCCGTTATTCTCAACGGCGCGGGCGTGGTGATTGGTGGGGCGATCGAGGCCTCCAAAGCGCTGGCTGAGCAGCTGGATGCCCCTGTTTGCTGTGGCTATCAGCATAATGATGCCTTCCCCGGCTCCCACCCGCTTTTCGCTGGTCCGCTGGGCTATAATGGCTCCCGCGCCGCGATGGAACTTATCGCCAAGGCCGATGTGGTATTGGCGCTGGGCACGCGGCTAAACCCGTTTTCAACGCTTCCAGGATATGGGATTGATTACTGGCCCAAGGGCGCGAAAATCATTCAGGTGGATATTAACCCAGACCGGATCGGCCTGACGAAACCTGTGACCGTGGGCATCGTTGGTGATGCCGCGCAAGTGGCCGAGCAGATCCTCGCGCAGCTTTCCGGCAGCGCAGGCGATGCGGGCCGTGATGAGCGTAAAGCGTTGATTTCGCAAACCAAATCGGCGTGGGCGCAGGCGCTTACGTCGATGGACCACGAGGATGACGATGACGGCACCGATTGGAATGCGCGGGCTCGGGCTGCCAAATCTGACCATATGTCTCCGCGCAAAGCGTGGCGGGCTATCCAAAGTGGCATGCCGATGGATGCGATCATCAGCTCTGATATCGGCAATGCATGTGCGATCGGCAACGCTTACCCGACCTTTGAAGAGGGTCGCAAATACCTCGCGCCGGGCTTGTTTGGCCCTTGTGGCTATAGCCTTCCAGCCATTATCGGCGCCAAAATCGGCCAGCCCGATGTGCCGGTGATCGGCTTTGCCGGAGATGGCGCGTTTGGCATTTCGATGAACGAAATGACCGCTTGTGGCCGCGATGAATGGCCCGCCATTACGATGGTTATTTTCCGCAATTACCAATGGGGCGCGGAGAAGCGTAATACGACCCTTTGGTATGAGGATAACTTTGTCGGCACCGAGCTGGACACAAATGTTTCTTATGCCGGAATTGCTAAGGCGTGCGGCGTAAATGGCATTATCGCCACCAGCATGGAAGGCCTGACGGCGCAAATAAATGACGCCGTAAAAGCCCAGATGGAAAAGGGGGAAACCACCTTTATCGAGGTGATGCTGAACCAAGAACTGGGTGAGCCTTTCCGCCGTGATGCCATGACCAAGCCGGTGTCTGTGGCAGGTATTTCCGCTGCTGATATGCAGCCGCAGAAAGGCTAAGCCAATGACGGTCGGTCCTATTTTGGTGCTAAACGCAGGCTCTAGCAGCCTGAAATACGCCAGCTATGACCGACCGTCGCTTAAGCCTCTTGCACAGGGCGTTGAAAACCTTGCCGCAAGCGGCCAAAGCTATAGCGCGGCCCTAAGGGCGGCGCTGGTCAAGATCGCTGAGGTTGGAGGGCCGCCATCGGCGGTGGGCCACCGTGTGGTGCATGGCGGCGCGCTGAACCAGCCCGCGCTTATTACGCCTGAAATTCGCGCCCAAATTGAGACGGCGGCTCCGATGGCTCCGCTGCATAATCCGCCTGCGCTTAAGGTCATAGAGGCGGTGCAAGCTTTGCACAAAAACCTGCCGCAAATAGCCTGTTTTGATACCGCCTTTCATGCGGGCAACCCACCCGAGGCCACTACGTTTGCGCTGCCGGAACAGCTCCGCGCCAAGGGCCTGCGCCGCTATGGCTTCCATGGCCTCAGCTATGCCTCGCTTGTGCGGCGGTTCACCGAAATCACGGGCCAGCCGCGCCCCAACCGCCTGTTGGCTTTTCACTTGGGCGCGGGGGCCAGTATTGCGGCCATTCTTAATGGCAAAGGCGTGGCCACCACCATGGGGTTTTCGCCGTTGGATGGCCTCACTATGGCCACGCGGGCGGGCAGCCTCGACCCCGGGCTTTTGCTATATTTGCTGCAACATGAGGGCATGAGCGCGGCGGATATTGACCACATGCTGAACCACCAAAGCGGGCTAACCGCATTGGGCGGAAGCCCTGACATGAAAACGCTGCTCAGCAGCGATACCCCCGAGGCGCAATTTGCTGTGTCCCACTTCGTTTACTGGGCCGCGCGCCACGCGGGCAGCATGATAGCGGCCATGCAGGGGGTAGACGGTATCGTGTTTACCGGGGGAATCGGTGAAAACGCCGAAATCATCCGCTCACGCATACTTGATCGGCTGCGCTGGACGCGGCTCAACCCCAAGCGGCAGGTTTGGGTGGTTCCGGCGGATGAAGAGGGTGAAATTGTCCAACTGGTCAACGGATTCCTGTAATCTGGGCCAAACTGGCCTTATCGCCGCATCAAAGTGGCCGTATACGGTTGCAAATCAAATTGGTTAAGGTAGTCTTTGTCGGGTGCGACAACCTGTTCACACGGGTTACCCACCGATCTGTCACATCTGTGACACGATAAAACGATAAAGCTCGCGTGCCAGTAAGGCATAGAGCGCAGGCGCGTATCTATCGCGTTTGTTAGCAACATCTCCGGGAGAGACTTAAATATGACAAAACATACAACTGGCGTTAACCGCCGTTCATTTCTGAAAACAGGCGTTGCCGCTGTAGCGGCTCCGGCACTGGTTTCAACGAAGGCTCTGGCGAGCTCGGGTGAAGTGAATGTTCTGATGTGGTCAGACTACCTGCCTGACGATTACTTGGCTGCCTTCACTGCCGAAACCGGCATTAAAGTGAACTACACAGGTATTGGTTCCAACGAGGAAATCATCAACAAGATGAAAGCCTCCAATGGCGCTGGCGCAGACATCATCTCGCCAACAAACAACCGTTCGCTCCAGTGGGGCCCGCTTGGCCTGCTTCAGCCGTTTGACATGAGCCGCATCGACATTGACGCGACCAACCCAGCGATGTCGGCCATTGGCCCAGACGCTTGGAACTTTAACGGCCAAGGTTCTACATGGATCCCACACATCTGGGGTACTGAAGGCATGGCATGGCGCACAGACCTGTTCATTCCGGCATCTGCCGATGGCGTGCCTAGCTATGGCGAAATCTGGGATGATGCCAATGCTGGCAAAACCATGATCCGCGCGCACTCCGGCATGCTTTGTGCTGGTCTCTACATGGAGACTCAGGGCGACCTGGAAGCTGGCGATGTTTGGGCCGCTTATGGCTCAGAAGCCAAAATGCGCGAAGTTTGGGGCAAAATCACTGATTGGTGTATTGCTCGCAAGGGTAACCTCAAGCTTATCTGGAACGATGCCGACAGCCAAAAGAACGGCTTGCTCAACAATGGTGTTATCGTTGGTCAAACTTGGGACGGCCCACCACTGGCGCTTAAGTCTGCTGGTGATCCGGTTACTTACCAAGCTCCTGCTGAAGGCGCTATGGCTTGGGTTGACGGCATGTCGATTCCGATCGGTGCTGAAAACACTGACGAAATCTATGCGTTCATCGACTTCGCTTATAAGGCCGCAAATGCTGGCCCTGCGATCGACAAGCACGGCTACAATTCGCCTGTTCTTGGCGCTGACGCCAACACTGGCGACAACTACAAGAAAAACTTTGCAGAAGCCTATCCTGGCGCTGCATTGGGCAACTTGAACCCATGGCCTGCTGAAGCACCTTGGTATGCTGACGTTCGCACCGAGTTTGTGAACCGCTTCCAAAGCGCATAATTAGCACTTTTAAGATTGTTTCCGGCGGGGCGCGCCTCGCCGGAAACCCATAAAGGGCAAAAGCCCGACATAAAACATAATCCACAACGGGGATAATCAGATGAGTTCTGGCGTAGACGTCAATCTAGAGAATATCTGGATCAAATTTGGTGACTTTGTCGCCGTTCGCGAAGCCAATGTGAATATCAATGGCGGCGATTTCTTTTCCTTCCTAGGGCCATCGGGCTGCGGGAAAACCACCATTTTGCGGGCGGTCTCCGGGTTTTTGGACCCGTCTGAAGGCCGTGTGCTTATTGGTGGCAATGATATGGCAGGCCTTGGGCCTAACAAGCGCCCCACCGCGCTGATTTTCCAAAACCTCGCGCTATTTCCGCTGATGAAGGTTTGGGAAAACATTACCTTTTCGATGGAAGTTAAGGGTGCCACAGCAGGCGAGCGCCGCAAGCGCGCCGACGAGCTGCTCGATATGATCGCGCTTTCGGGGCAGGGAGATAAATTCCCCTCCGAGCTTTCAGGCGGCCAAAAGCAACGTGTGGCGATTGCCCGCGCGCTATGTGCCGAGCCAGATGTGCTGCTGCTCGACGAGCCGCTTTCAGCGCTGGACCTTAAGCTGCGCCAGCACATGCGCTCTGAGCTTCGGGAAATTCAAAAACGCGTTGGCATTACCTTTATTTATATCACCCACGACCAAGGCGAAGCCCTGACGATGAGCGATAGTGTGGCCGTTATGCGCGCCGGCATTATTGACCAAATCGGCGATGGCCACGCGGTGTATGACCAACCGGCCACGCCGTTTGTGGCTTCATTCGTGGGCGAAAATAACGTGTTTCGCGGCAAGGTTACGGCTGTTAATGGCGATGAAGCCACGATTGCCAGTAACCGCTCGGGTGAGCTGGTTTCCAAAATCACACCGGCAGCGGTGGGCAAGCTAAACGTGGGCGATGACGCCATGATGTTTGTGCGCCCCGAAATGCTGCAAATGGGTGAAGGCGATGCTAAATCAACCATTTCGGCTAAGGTGATCAATGAAGAGTTCGAGGGCAATACTTATAGTATTTACCTTGAGGGCGAAGGCGGTAAGCAGATCAAGATGGCGATGCCAAACCTTGGCAACGACCCGCATAAAGCCAAGGGCGATATGATGTCGTTTAATTATAACGCAAATAACGCCGTGGTGATGCCCGCTGGCGATTTGGCTTCGGAGTAGGCCAATGAAAAAACCAATGATATTCTCCGAATTCTTTAGGAATAACGGGGTTGTGATGGGTAGCATCCTGTTCTTCCTTGTGGCGTTCTGGATCATCTTCCTGATCCTTTTGCCCCAGATTTCCATGCTGGATTATTCACTGCACCCCAACCCCATCAACCTTGATGCCGGTGAGCGCGCAGATGAATACACCCTGAAAAACTACAAATACCTTATATTTGGCCCTGAAGGCTCGTCTGACGCGTTTAACAAGGTTGACCTTATGGTGTTTGTGCGCACGATTATCGCGGCGATGGCGGTGACGATTATGAACCTCTTTTTGTGCTACCCGCTGGCTTATTTCCTTGCTCAATCCAAGGGTGGCGGCTTTGTGCGGTTGCTGGTGATTTTGCTAATCGTGCCTTACTGGATCAACGAAATTTTGCGGGCCTTTGCGCTGCGGATCATTTTTGCCCCCAGCGAGAATGGCTTGATTAACGGGATAATGATGAAAATGGGCCTGATTGATCAGGCGTATGACTTCATTAACACCGACATCGCGCTCTATGCGGGCCTTGGCTATGCCTATATTTTGCTGATGCTATTCCCGATGTATAACGTGATTGAAAGCCTTGATCGCAACCAGATCGAAGCGGCACGGGACATGGGCGCAAGCTGGACACGTATTCACCGCAGGGTGGTTATTCCACATGCCAAGCCCGGCATTGCTTCGGGCATGACGATGGTATTTATGCTTTCGGCTGGCGCGTTGGCGGCTCCTCAAGTGCTCGGGGGCACGTCTAGCCTCTGGTTCACGCAGCTGGTCTATCAATGGTTCAATGATACGCTTAATTGGCAGCAAGGCGCGGCTTACGCGATTGTGCTTCTGGTGGCCTCTATCGCGATTGTGCTGACCTTCATGAAGATCTTCAAAGTTAACATGGGGGATATCGGCAAATGAAATCGAATATTCTCTTTGGACGAATTGCGCTTGGCGTATATTTCATCATCTTCTTTGGCTATCTTATCGGGCCGCTTGTGGTCATGGGTTTCACCGCGTTTAACTCTGCGGCCTTCCCGTCCATAACCCCGTGGCAGTGCTTTACTTACGAGTGGTTTGGTGAGCTGCTAAAGGATGAGCGCATCCTGAACGGTATCAAAAACAGCTTTATTGTTGGCATTGGCACCGTGATCCTGTCGGTCTCCATTGGCCTTGCGGCTTCACTGGTGCTGACACAGGTTTGGGCAAAATGGCGGTCTACGTTTTACACCATCATCATTGCGCCTATCTTGATCCCCGGCGTGGTGCTTGGTATTTCGACGCTGGTTTTCTGGCGGCAGGTATCTGATATGTTTGGCGGGGTTGCGCTGCTAAATAACGGTATTTTCCTGACCATCATTGGCCAGTCTACCTTTATTGCCTCTTACTGTATGCTGGTCTTTGTGGCCCGTTTGCAGCGGTTTGATACAGGGCTAACCGAAGCGGCGCTTGATTTGGGTGCAACCCATACCCAAGCGTTTCGTAAAGTATTGCTGCCGTTTATGCGGCCGGCGATTGCTTCGGCAGCGGTGTTGGCGTTCTTGGCTTCTTTCGAGAACTATAACACCACCACCTTTACCTTTGGCTCTTATCCAACGCTAACGATCGAGCTTTCACAAATGGTGCGCTACGGGATCAACCCGTCGATCTCCGCACTGGCTGTGATTATCGTGGTCATCACCGTATTTGGGGCGCTGGCGCTTGAGGTTTACGGCCGCCGTAAAAAGGTGAAAGCGGGCGAGATCAAGAAAAGCAAAAGCCTGCCGGGCTGGATGTTTGGCAATATTGCCACCATTCTGCTGGTCGCTTTGTCTTTCGCCGTTATTGCCATGGTCTTTACATCGCAATCTTATTCGCCGCAGCAATGCAAAGCGGATTACAGAGAAGCGCGCGATATTGAGACTCGTCTGAAGATCGAGGCTTTGCAGGCCGCGCGGGCTGCGGCAAATGCGGCTAACGGAGACACCACCGAAGAGGCGGGCACAGATGCGCCTGCTGAACAAGGTGGGGCCTCCGGTGCCTTTGGCGGTGTGTTTGCACCTACCAATCTGGAAGATGCAGCTGGCCAATCTGATGGCGAAGACAGCGGTGCTGCGGCACCGGCTTCCCCATTTGGCGGCGTGTTCGCGCCGACCAACCTAGAAGGTTCGGCAGGGCAAAGCAGCGGTGAAGCTACGCCAAGTGCTCCGGCCACGGCTTTCGGCGGCGTGTTTGACCCAACCAATCTGGAAGAATCTTCCGGAACAAGCGGCAACTAAAAACATGGCGCGGGGTGTGCAATGCATGCCCCGCGCCACCTCAACTACCCCCCCAATTTTTTCAGGCTGTTTAATAACGCCTCTTGCTCCTTAGGTGAAAACCGCGCCAGCAAGCGCTGGTTATAGCTTTGGGCTTCTTCACTTAGCGCCTCAAAAACCTTTAAACCCTGATCTGTGAGTTTCAGGAACTCGCGCCTGCGATCTTGTGTGCTGGGTGTTTTGCGGAGGTAGCGCCGCTTTTCCAGCGCAGCCACCGCGCGGCTGATTTTGGTTTTGTGAATGCGGGATTTTTGGCCAATATCTGTGGCCGTCATTTTCCCGTGCTGACCAAGGTGAAACAGCACCCGCCATTCCGTGCGCAATAGGCCGTAGCGGTCTTTATAAATGCGGGCAAACTCAACGCTGCTTTCTTCGGCTGCGCGGTTGAGCAGGTAGGGCAAAAAGCTGGCGAGATCGAAGGTATCGGCATTGGGCATGGGCAGATTTTCCTTGTTAGTTACAAAACCAACTATTACCAAATAGGAGGGAGTGCAAATCACAATGAGCTTATTAAAAAGCTGGGTGACCAGCGCAAATGATCCGGAGAGCGGCTTTCCGTTGAACAACCTGCCTTATGGCGTGTTTTCAACCGGCGGTGCTGCGCGTTGTGGTGTGGCCATTGGCGATATGATTTTGGACGTTGCAGGGCTGGGGCCTGCGGGCATTTTTGATGCTGGCAACTGGAATGCCTTTATGGCGCTTGGCCCCAAGGCGTGGGCGGCGTTTAGGGCTGAGCTTTTTGACGTGCTGAAAGAGGGCGCGGCTGTGCGGCCATTGGTGGCGCAAGCTGAAGCGACCATGCACATGCCTTTTGCGGTGGCTGAATATACTGATTTTTACGCAGGTCGACAACATGCGGAAAACATGGGTGAAATCCTGCGGGGCACCAAAGGGCTACCCGCCAATTGGCTGCATATTCCTATTGGGTATAACGGGCGGGCGTCCTCCGTTGTGGTGTCTGGCACCGACATTCATCGCCCGCTGGGGCAGCTCGGCGCGGGGCGTTTTGGGCCGTGTGAAAAGCTCGATATCGAGCTGGAGATGGGCGCGGTTGTCGGGGCTGGCTCGCGCATCGGGCAGCCCGTTTCGGTGGCCGAGGCTGACGAGATGATCTTTGGCTTTGTGCTGCTGAATGACTGGTCGGCGCGGGATATTCAGGGCTGGGAATACCAGCCTTTGGGACCGTTTCAGGGCAAGGCTTTTGCGACGTCTATCAGCCCGTGGATCGTGACTAAGGCCGCACTAGAGGATTTCCGCAAGCCCACGCCACCGCGCGATGTGCCGCTTTTGCCTTACCTGAGTGAGGAGCAATCCGGCCTGTATGACATTGAGCTTTCAGTGCATATGGGCAGCGAAAAGCTGAGCTGCACAAACGCCACGCGGCTATATTATTCGGCGGCTCAACAGCTGGCGCATCATAGCATCGGCGGTTGCCCGATGCGCGTGGGCGATCTGCTCGGCTCTGGCACCATTTCCGGCCCCGCGCCGGAAGAATTTGGCTCGTTGATGGAGCTAAGCTGGAACGGGGAAAAGCCGTTTAGCCTCGCCAGTGGCGAGACCCGAAGTTTTATTGAGGATGGCGACACGCTGACGCTCAAAGGCCATGCCCAAGGCGATGGTTTTCGCATTGGGTTTGGCGATTGCACCGGCACCATTCTTCCCGCAATTCATACGCCCGACTGGGCCAAATAAGGACATACCATGACTAAGAAATTTGCCTCGCAAGGCGACATGACCGAGAAAAAAACCAGCTTTGTGGAAATTGGTGAGGGCCTGTGGGCCTTTACCGCCGAGGGCGACCCGAATTCGGGGGTGATTATCGGCGACGAAAGCGTGATGGTGATTGAGGCGCAGGCCACGCCGCGCTTGGCGCATAAGGTGATCGAGGAGATCCGCAAGGTGACGGATAAGCCGATTAGCCACCTTGTGCTGACGCATTATCATGCCGTGCGGGTGCTGGGCGCCAGCGCGTATGGCGCGCCAGAAATCATAATGTCCGAGGCCGCGCGGGGCATGGTTGAGGAGCGCGGGCAGGAAGATTGGGATAGCGAATTTCAACGCTTTCCACGGCTTTTTGAGGGGCATGAGAGCATTCCGGGGCTTACGTACCCGACCACGACATTTAGCGAGGCGATGACGGTTTATTTGGGCAAACGCCGCGTAGATATTATGCACCTTGGCCGCGCGCATACAGCAGGTGATGCCGTAGTGTGGGTGCCGGATGCCGAGGTGATGTTTACCGGTGATATCGTCGAATACCACTCCGCCTGCTATTGCGGCGACGGCCATTTTGCCGAGTGGGGCCACACGCTGGATAACATCGCAGCGTTTGACCCTGTGAGCATTGCGCCCGGGCGCGGCGATGCCTTAATTGGGCGTGGTATGGTCGAAGCGGCGATAGACAGCACGCGAGATTTTGTGGACAGCACCTATCGGCCAGCGGCTAAAGTTGCGGCGCGGGGCGGCAGCCTTAAAGAGGCTTGGGATGCGGTGCGGGCTGAATGCGATGAAAAATTCGGCGATTTCGCGATTTACGAGCACTGCCTGCCGTTTAACGTGGCGCGCGCTTACGATGAAGCGCGCGGCATTGTGCACCCTCGTATCTGGACGGCCCAGCGGGACATTGACATGTGGGAGGCTTTGCAGGGATGACCAAGATTTTTGAAACCCCGCTTTACCCCTACCAGCGATCAAATGACCAAGACGCGAGTCCAACCGCGCGGCATAAAGTGATTATTATCGGCGCTGGCCCCGTGGGGCTGGCGGCGGCGATTGATTTGGCGCAGCAGGGGGTGCCTGTGCTGGTGCTGGACGATAATGACCGCGTGAGCTTTGGCTCTCGCGCGATTTGCTTTGCCAAGCGCCCGCTGGAAATTTTGGACCGTTTAGGCTGCGGGGAACCGATGGTTTCAAGCGGCGTGGTGTGGGATACGGGACGGGTGTTTGTGGGGGAGGACGAGGCTTATAGCTTTAACCTGTTGACGGAATCCGGCCATAAAAACCCGGCCTTTATTAACCTCCAGCAATATACTTTTGAGGAAAAGCTGATCGAGCGCGTGCGGGCATTGGAGGCCGAGGGCGCGCCCATTGAGCTGCGGGGCAAAAATAAGGTGACGGCACTGGCCGATAATGGTGACCATGTGCGGCTAGAGGTGGATACCCCCGAGGGTAGCTATTTGCTGGAGGCTGACTGGCTTATTGCGTGTGATGGGGCTAACTCGCCCACGCGCCAAATGCTGGGGCATGATTTTAAGGGCCGGGTATTTGAGGATAACTTCCTGATTGCTGACGTAATCATGCAGGCGGATTTCCCGACCGAGCGCTGGTTTTGGTTTGACCCGCCGTTTAACCCTGGGCAATCGGCGCTGCTGCATAAGCAGCCCGATAATGTGTGGCGGATTGATTTTCAGATCGGGCAAGACATTGACCGAGATGAAGAGCTGAAGCCCGAGAATATTAAGCGCCGATTGCGCGCGATGCTGGGGGATGACGCGAAATTTGAGCTGGAATGGACGTCGATTTACACCTTTCAGTGCCGCCGGATGGAGCGGTTTCGCTATGGGCGAACATTGTTTGCGGGCGATGCGGCCCACCAAGTTAGCCCTTTTGGGGCGCGCGGGGCCAATAGCGGATTGCAGGATACTGATAATCTGGCGTGGAAGCTGAAGCTGGTTTTGGAGGGCAAGGCGGAGGAGGCGTTGCTGGACAGCTACTCTGATGAGCGGGTTTACGGCGCGGCGGAAAACATCCTGAATTCGACGCGGTCCACCGATTTTATAACGCCTAAAAGCAAGGCGAGCATGGTGTTTCGGGATGCGGTGCTGGCGCTGGCGCGCGTGCATGAATTTGCCCGCCCGTTGGTGAATTCGGGCCGCCTAAGCGTGCCCTGCACCCATGATGGCTCGGCGCTGAATGGGCCGGATGTGGCGCAATTGCCACGTGATACCCGCCCCGGCGCGCCGATGAAAGACGCGGATACGGGCGCGGGCTGGCTGCTGGATAAGCTGGGGAATCGCTTTCAATTGATTGGCTTCAATATTGAAGTACCAGCGGTGTTGGAGGTGAACGGGATCACGATTGAGGGGCTTAATTTGCCAGCAACCGACGACCTGAAAGCGCGTTATTTGGGTGATGCTGGCGCAGCGGTTTACTTGCTGCGGCCGGACCAGCACGTAGCGGCGCGCTGGCTAGGTTACGATGGACCCGCCGTGCGGAATGCCCTTTTAAACGCTATAGGGAAGGGATGAAACATGCTGAACCTCAAACCAAATTTTGATGATACCGACGGCTTTTATGCCGCCCTTTTGGGCGCGCATGAGGGCCTGAGCGATGCGGAATCCGAGGCGCTGAATGCACGCCTTATCCTGATTCTTGCAAACCATATTGGCAACGAGCGTGTGCTAAATGCCGCGCTTGAAGCCGCTAAGCCTTGAAAGGAAACCTTATGAAAGTTGACCAGATCCACCACGTTGCTTACCGCTGCAAAGACGCCAAAGAGACCGTTGAATGGTATGGTAAAATGCTGAACATGGATTTCATCTTGGCCATCGCGGAAGACCGTGTGCCGAGCACCCACGCGCCAGATCCATACATGCACGTGTTTATCGATGCGGGCATGGGCAACGTTTTGGCGTTTTTTGAGCTGCCAACCCAGCCCGAAATGGGACGCGATGAAAACACGCCGGTTTGGGTGCAGCACCTTGCGTTTAAGGTGGCTGACCGCGCCAAGCTGATTGAATTTAAGGACCACCTTGAGGCTAACGGCGTGGACGTGCTCGGGGTGACCGACCACTCAATCTTCCACTCGATCTACTTTTTTGATCCCAACGGCCACCGCATTGAACTGGCCTGCCCCGACCCCGAGGAAGCTGAAATGCTGGTAAAGCTGGACGCGGTAAAGTGGGACATGCTTGAGGAATGGTCAAAAACCAAAAAGGCGCCCAAGCATGCAGAATGGATGCACAAAAAAGAGCTGGAAGGCTAGCTTATGCCATGGGCGGCCATTATCGGAGCCGCCAGTTTGGCGCGCGCGGCGATGATGTCGTAATCCTCAGGCTTTGCGCGCCAAAATCCTTTCAGGCCAAGGGCATTTTTGTGGGCATCCGGTAGATTTTTAATCGCGACCTCTACGGCATCGGCCAGCGGAAAGCTTCGCTCAGGTTTGCCCGAAATATAGGGCAGGCCGGGGCTTGGCGCGGTGGCGTGCAGCACTTTTAGCTGGCTGGTTTCAGGCGCTGATTGTTGTAAATACCGCCAGGTTACGGCGTCAATCGCGGCGATATCTGCCCGGCCTTCAGCTACGGCTTTTACAGAAAGCGCATGCCCGCCGGATTTTACGCAGCTGCCAAAGAAACGCGCATTGCCGTGGCTGTCCTGAAGCTCAAACATAATAGCAAAAAGCCCCGACTGGCTGTTAGCTCCGTTATAGGCAAATTCAGCCCCCACAAATTCGGCCAGCGCCATCCTTTTGTCGCTTTGGCGCGCAATGATCACACTGTTATACCAGCCCGGTTTTCCGGGATGTATGCCATAATCCGGCGTGCCGATCAGGGTGGCGTTGCCGCGTAACCCGTTTACATAAGGCAGCCCACATGTTTGGGTGAAGCCAAGATTTGGGTGGGCCCAAAGAAGGGCTGGGCTAAGATCGCGGTTAAGCGCGTGTTCGGATTCAAACCCGATTTTCTGAAACTCAGAGCGGATGCTTTGCCACAGGCCATCAGTGTGGGGGCGCAGATGCGGGAAATCATACATCGGCAGAGCGGCGATACGGCTCATAATTCAGGCCTTTGGAGGCTGCGGTTTGGCAGGGTAAAGCGGATGGGGGACATCGTCTTTTCTGTGGAAAAAGTATTTGCTGAACACCTCACGGTAGTTTTTATAGCTGTAGCCTTCATTTTTCTGCCGAAATGCCTCTTTGTTGGCCTCATAAAGCTTTGGGATCAGATACCACGGAAGCTTGGGAAATTCATGATGCACGATATGAAAGTTGTTGTTAAGAAACAAGATGGAGAGCGGGCCGCGATCCTCGATCAGCACGGTGCGGGCAGGAATATTTTCATGCGCGCGGTGCTCCAGATAGGTGCGGATTTTGAGCAGCCCGAGGCCGGTATAAGCGGCAAGGACATAGGCCCAAATGGGCAGGGTGGAAGCGGTGGCGAGCCACCAAACCAGCGGGGCAAGGCCGACAAAATGCAGGAGATACGGCGCAATAACCTGCTTGTTCCCTTTCAACATTTCTGCAAGGTCATCTTTATAAAAGCTAACCATCCCAACCATGGGGCCAATCAATATACGACCAAGCAAGGTGTTGTTAAATAACAATATACTTCGCAAAACAGGGCCGAGACTGTGCCAAATTTCAGGGTCCAGATAATTGGTCTCGGGGTCGTCGTAAGGGTCGGTCAGGCGGCTATCATTGTGATGGGCGATATGGGTATCGCGAAAGCGGCGATAGGGCAGGAACAGGCCAACAGGGATGAAAATGAGGGCTTCGTTCAGGCGTGCATTGCGAAACGGATGGCCGTGCAAAACCTCGTGCTGTAGCGAAGAATGCAGGGCAAGGGCGAGGGCTAAAATCGGGAGAGAAAGCCAAAGCGGGAGGGTGCTTCCAAATGCGGTGAGCAGCGCTATAACCGCGTAACAAAGCGCTAAAAGTCCGAGGGTTGGCCACTCTGTTTTTGGAGTAGTAAAGGCCGTGGTGGAGATTTGTGTATGCGTCAATTTTGTGCTCCGGTAGATTATTTACCGTAGAATTAGCACAAGACAAAGCTTATGAAAAATTATGAAACCTACCTTGTGGTAAAGGTAGCCTATTGTAAGGGCGCTATTTTACAACCAACGCGGCCAGCAAACCCCAAAGGGATTCAAGCTGCCCGCGTTGGGTGTGAATGCGGAACGTATCTTCGGCCTGCCAGCGATAAATAATCACCTCTTGCCGATGAAACCGCTGCATGGCGGAGCCGGAGGGCAAGGCGAGCTCAAGCGCGGTGCCAGTTTTCAGGATATCAAGCGCGCGGGGGCCGCTGAGCGTGCACGCAGCATATCCGCCTGTCATATCAGACACCGCGACGCCGGAGCGCTCATGCCACCCGTCGGTAAGCGCGGGGCCGTTAACCGCTAGAATGCGGTCTCGGCGGAGGCGGATGGCGTAGCTTTCGCCGCGCGCAATATCGGGCCAGCCGCTGGCGCTTGGCTGGTCGGCGAGAGCTAAACACTGGGCGGCAGGGCCGCTGAGCATGGTTTGGCGGGAGAGTGGCTGCAGGGATAGGCGGGCATTTTTGCCAACCACGTCTGCACGGTTTTGCTCGAGTGGGGCGGCCCATTTGGCATTGTCATTACGCATGGAGAGCAGCTCCCTCTGGGTCATAAAAGCAGGGCGACGTGACCTGCGCCGCGCTTTGTTTTCCCATATGCCAGACCGTTAGGTCTTCGCCCATCCGCGCGGCACCGCCCTCGATGAGGGCCAGTGCTATTGGGTGGCCAAGGGTGGGGCTGTGATAGCTGGACGTGACATAGCCGATAGAGCGGCGCTTGCCCAATGTGACCTCAACCAAATGCGCACCCGTTGGCAAAGCTGCCGCGCCGGGGGGGGCCATAAGGCCCACGAGCTGTTTGCGATCCGCGCGATTGGCATTTTCGGTGTGCAGGCTGCGGTCGCCTACAAAGTCTGCGGTTTTCTTTTGGCGGGGAATGCTGAAGCCGAGATCATGGGGCATGGTGTCTCCGTCGGTGTCTTTGCCGATGATAAGGTAGCCTTTTTCGGCGCGTAAAATTGACAGGGCTTCAACGCCCGCTGGCCCCGCGCCGAGGGGTTTTCCTGCGGCAAGGGCGGCTTGCCAGAGGGCGGTGGCGGTGGCGACTGGCACTGAAATTTCAAAGCTGGTGTCGCCTGAAAAGCTAACGCGGGAAACCCGCGCCACTGCGCCTTCAAAACGGCCTTCGCGCCATGTCATATGTTTGAAGGCCTCCGGTGCGAGGTCGATCTGTAAATCGAGACTCTCAAGAATTTCGCGGGCTTTGGGGCCGGTCACCGTAACCGTGGGCCAGTTAGGGGTGGTGTCATGGATAAACACGCGGTCGGGGTTGTTGCCGTCTTGCCGCCACGCTTCAAGCCGCGCCACCACGCCGTCTACGTGGGAGGAGGAGCAGGAGATGATAAAACGGTTTTCGCCCATACGGGCCACCACGCCGTCGTCATAAACCGCGCCGCGCTCGGTGAGCATGAAGCCATAGCGGATGAAGCCGGGCTTTAGGGTGGCCATGGTGTTGTAATAGATGAAATTCAGGAAGGCGGCGGCATCGGGGCCGATGACCTCGATTTTGCCAAGGGTGGAGGCATCAAAGATGGCGGCTGCGCGGCGGGCCATGATGGCCTCGCGGGTGATCTCGTGTGGGCCGCTGCCAAACCAAGCAGGGCGCAGGCTGCCGCCGTATTCGGCCATGGCTGCCCCTGCGGCGCGTAGCTCTGGCTCTAGCACGAGGCGCTTGAGGGGGTTGAAGTATTGGCCACGGCGCGCACCACGGTAAACCTCAAACGGGACCGGCACAAAGGGCGGGCGGAAGGTGGTGGTGCCGGTTTCTGGAATGGATTTTCCTTGCAGGGTAGCCATGGCAGCCAGCCCTGCCATATTGGAGGTTTTGCCTTGGTCAGAGGCCATGCCAAGCGTGGTGTAACGCTTTAGATGCTCGACCGAGGTGTAGTTTTCGCGTGCGGCGAGCTCGATATCTTTCAGGGTTACGTCGTGCTGAAAATCAATCCACTGGCGGCCTTTGGCGGTAAGGTCTGGCTGGATTGGGCGCAGGGTGTAGGTGGATTTGGGGAGGTTTTCTCCGCGGGCCTCAGACAGGGAAACATCAAGATCAAAAGTGCCATTTGCTGCGCCGATGGCCTGCATACCCACGGGGCCTTTCGCGGGCACAAAGGCGGCGATATCAGCCCGCCAGCTGAGCTTGCCGCCCGCGTGCCGCCAGAGATGAACCAGTGGCACAAGGCCACCGGAGGCCAAAATGGTATCGCAGGGAATCCGTTCGGTGCCTTGGCTAATAGCGTTTAAGGACTTGCCGCCATGCGCCGTGAATGGCCCTGTGCTCGCATCCAGTAGCCGCACCTTTGCCCCTGCTGTGCGCAGTATTTCAGCGGCGGGGGTGGCTAAGCTGTTGTTCGAAAGTATGGCGATATTTTTCCCGACCAGCACACCGTAGCGCGCGAGAAATTCAAGCGCGCCGTCAACGGCTATAATGCCGGGGCGGTCGTTGTTGGCAAAGGTCACGGGGCGATCTATGGCGCCAGTGGCCATTATTATTTGCTCGGCGCGAATGCGGTGGAGGCTCGGGGCTTGGCCAAAGGCGTGGGCCTCAACTAGCCCAACGAGATTATGGTCATAAACTCCTATGGCGGTGGTGAGCGGCATCACGAGCCCGCCCGCAGCAGTGACGGCGCTTAGTTGCTCTGTGACCCAATCGACGGGTGTTTGGCCTTCCACCAAGCCCCCTTGCCTAAACAAACCACCGCCAAATTCGCGGTGGTCATCGGCCAGAATAACCGAGCGGCCGGACTCTGCCGCCACACGGGCCGCTGCCAGCCCCGCCGCGCCGCCGCCGATGACGAGCACGTCACATGTGGCGTGGTGTTGCTCTGAAATGTAGCCGCTTTTGGCAACGTTTTCCACGCGGCCCAGCCCCGCCATATTACGAATGAAGCCTTCAAACAGGTGCCAGTTTGGCCACATGAAAGTTTTGTAGTAAAACCCCGCGGGCATGAAGCGGTTGAACTTATCAAGCAGGCCCTTGATATCAGAGTGCGCGTTGGGCGTGGCGTTCACCGCGCGGGCTTGCATGCCCTCCTCTAAATAGGTGGTGGCGGCGGGGCAATTGGGCTCGTGAAAGCCGTTTAGCTCAATATCGAAAATCGCGTTTGGGTCGTCAAACCATGCGCCCCACACACTGCGGGGGCGGTGGTATTTAAAGCTGCGGCCCATAATGCGCTGGCCGTTAGCCAGCAAGGCCGAGGCGAGGGTATCACCCGCAAAACCCTGATAGGGTTTGCCATCAAAGCTGAAATTCAGCGGGGTGCGGCGGTCAATAAGCCCGAGGCCTTCAACGCGTTTCATAGGGTCTCCTTTCGAAGCTGTTCGGTGCCGAGCACCTCCATAGAAACGGTATCGCGGGTCATTATAAAATATTCTTGGCAGGGGGTATGGACCCAGATTTCGCGGGAGGGGCCGCGGGGGTTTTGGGCCTCGTAAAGGTAGGTGGCCCAGTCGGTGTCACTTTGCGCGGCTGAGGGCGTGGGGCGGATTTTGCCGGCCTCGCCAGCAAAGTGGAATTCGCGTTCATCGCGGGGGCCGCAAAAGGGGCAGGGGAAGCGTTGCATATTGGCTCCTTAATGGGCGATGCCAGAGGCGGCACCTTCGTCAACTAAGCGCCCCGAGGTAAAGCGGGATGGATCGAAGGGCTGGCTGATTTCGTGGTGGGTGCCGGTGGCAAGCAGGTGGGCAAAAATGGTGCCGCCCGCCGGAATAGCCTTAAAGCCGCCCGTGCCCCAGCCGCCATTTAGGAAAAAGCCGGGCAGGGGTGTGGGGCCGATCACCGGAGAGCTATCAGGCGTGACATCAACAATGCCCGCCCAATGGCGTAGCAGTTTTACGTTGGCGAGGGCGGGGGCCATTTCGAGCAGGCCGGAAAGGACGTCTTCCTGCATTGGGAGGTTGCCGCGCTGGCCATAAGACGGCACGCGGTCTAGCGCGCCGCCGATCACCACGCCGCCCTTATCAGACTGGCAAAAATAGGTGCCGGTGGCGGGGGAAAGGGCGACGGTGTTCATGATCGGCTTGAGCGGTTCAGACACAAACGCCTGTAGCGCATAGGACTGAATCGGCAGCTTATAGCCAGCCATATCGGCCACCACCGAGGAGTTTCCGGCCACGGCAGAGCCGACGCGGGCCGCACGGATGGTGCCTTGATTTGTTTCAACGCCTTTGCAAATGCCACCCTCGGTTAACAGGCCGGTGACCTCGCAATTTTGGATAATATCCACCCCGAGGCGATCTGCGGCGCGGGCATAGCCCCACGCCACGGCATCATGCCGCGCGGTGCCGGCGCGGCCCTGCCAAACAGCACCGTGAATGGGGTAGCGAGCATCGTCGCGGAAGTTCAGGACGGGGGCGCGTTTTTGCACCTCGGCGCGGCTAATTATGGTGGCATCTATGCCGTTAAGCTGCATCGCGTTTACGGTGCGATTCGCCATCTCCAAGTCAGGCTCGGAATGGATGAGGGTCATCAAGCCGCGCTGGGAAAACATGACGTTGTAATTTAGCTCACGCGAAAGGTTTTCATAGAGATTCAGGGAAAACTCATAAAGCGCGACGCTTTCGGGGTGGAAGTAATTTGAGCGAATAGTGGTGGTGTTGCGCCCCGTATTGCCACCACCGAGCCAACCCTTTTCCAGCACGGCCACCCGCTTTATGCCGTTATTTTTAGCGAGGTAATAGGCCGTGGCCAAGCCTTGGCCACCGCCACCGATGATGACCACGTCATACTCCGCTTGCGGCTTGGGGCTGCGCCACGCGGGCTGCCAGCCTTTGTGCCCGCGCAGGGACTCGCGAAAGAGGGAAAAAGCGGAGTATTTGTTGGTCATATGGTCCTGCCAGTGCGGCACGATAAGGGGTGACGCGTCGAGATATGTAATGTACACTACTGAACCTAATAGCATGGGTCAAGCATGGAGGGGTGTAGTGTTGGCAGAGAGAGCGCGGAGCCGTGGGCCGCAAAGAACGTCGCGGGAAGACTGGATAGAGGCGGCGCTGGATACGCTGATTTCGGAGGGCGTGGACCAAGTAAAAGTGATGGTTATTGCCGAAAAGCTGAGCTGTGCGCGGTCTAGCTTTTATTGGTATTTTAAGAACCGCGCTGCGCTGCTGGACGCGCTTTTGGACCACTGGCAAAGCGCCAATGCAAAATCGGTTATCAGTAAATCGCTAATGCCAGCGCCAACCATTAACGCGGCGCTGATCAATGTTTTTGCATGCTGGGTTGATGAAACCCTGTTTGACACGCGGCTGGATTTCGCGATTCGGGAATGGGCGCGGCGCTCGGGGGCGGTGCGGCGGGCGTTGGATATTTCGGATAGCTATATCCTGGATGCTCTGGCGCAGATGTTTGTGCGGTATAACTATACGACATCGGAGGCCGAAACGCGGGCTCGAATCGTCTATTACACCCAGATTGGCTATAATACGATGGACCCGCAGGAGACGATGGCCGAGCGGATGACGCGCGGGCCGGAATATGTTTTTTGTATGACAGGGCGGGCTTTGACCGAGGATGAGGCCAAAATGATTGTTAGGCCGAAAGGCTAGTATTGCCAAGTTTATAAAATTATGCACAGTAGTGTCCATAATTCGTCAAAACTGGAGCCGATATGAAAACGCATACAAGAGTTGTTGTGATTGGTGGGGGCGTTGTGGGCGCTTCTGTGCTGTTTCACCTTGCGCGGGCGGGCTGGTCTGATGTGATGCTGATTGAGCGGTCAGAGCTGACTTCTGGCTCAAGCTGGCACGCGGCGGGCGGGTTTCATACGTTGAACGGTGACCCCAATATCGCCAAGCTTCAGGCCTATACGGTCTCGCTTTATGACGAGTTGGAGGAGATTTCGGGGCAATCTTGCGGGCTGCATTTAACCGGTGGTTTGATGATGGCGGATAGCCCCGAGCGGATGGACTTTTTGCGCATGACCCATGAGCGCGGGCGCTGTTTGGGCATGGAAACCGAGCTGATTACGCCGTCTGAGGCCAAAACCATGTTTCCGCTGATGGACGAAACCAAGTTTATCGGTGCGCTGTTTGACCCGGTTGAGGGGCATCTGGACCCCT
>WTAL01000050.1 GCA_013139635.1 Paracoccaceae bacterium | reverse complement strand
CCGGTTTTCTATGATAAAAAAGGAGCGCAGCAAGATGTCTGATCTGATGAGCTTTAGTGAAATTGATGGCAGCGGCGCGGTGCTGGTGGCGGCGCAACGACGGGTGGCGATGGTGACGCTGAAGGCGGACTTGAGTAATAAGGCCACGCGGGCGACGCTGAAAAAGGTGCTTGGCTCTGCGGTACCCGCCCCAAGGAAAATTGTAAAAGGTGTGGCATGGATGGCCCCCGACGAGCTTTTGATCATGGTGCCGGATGGCACGACGCCAGAAGAGCTCGTGAACCGCCTGCATACTGGAATAACAGCCCCTGCGCTGGCGGTTGATGTGTCTGACGCCCGCGCGGTTTTTACGCTCAAGGGCAACAGCGCCCGCGAGGTGCTGGCCAAGGGCGCGCCGGTTGATCTTTCGGCTGAAGCCTTTACGCTAGGCGATTTTCGCCGGACACGCCTCGGGCAGGTGGCGGTGGCTTTCTGGATGGAAGCCGACGATGAAATTACGCTGGTGTGCTTTGCCAGCCTAAAACAGTTCATGTTTGACTGGCTGGTGAATGCAGCACAAAAGGGCAGCCTTCCTGCTTATCTCAACCGATGAATTTTTGGCAGAGGGGATTGACCCCTCTGCCAAAAATCTTCCCTGCGGTCAGGGGCGCTTGACGATGTGGCGTTTAAGCTTGATAGTCGGGTTTAAGGTGGCGGACTAACCGGCACCAAACCAATTTAACAACTCGGAGAGACTTATGAAAAAGATCCTTCTGGCCGCGACGGCCATTTCCTCAATGGCGCTGTCTGCGCAAGCTGAGAACGTAAACATTTGTGTTGAGGGCGCTTATCCGCCGTTTTCCTCCACGGAAGCTTCGGGCGACGTTGTTGGCTTTGATATTGATATCGCCAACGCGCTGGCCGTTGAAATGGGCATGGAAGCGACCATGGTAAAAACCGACTGGGACGGCATTATTCCGGCCCTTCTCGAAGGCAAATGCGATGCGATTATTGCTTCCATGTCGATCACGGATGAGCGCAAGCAGGTTATTGATTTCTCAGCGAAATACTACAACTCTCCGGCCGCATTTATTGGCGCTGAAGGCATGATGGCTGACGCGCTCGACGGCAAAGTTGTGGGCGTGCAGCGTGGCACCATTCACCAAGACTTTATGGAAGGCGTATTCCCCGGTGTTGAGCTGCGGCTTTATGGTTCGCAAGACGAAGTTTACCTCGATCTGCAAGCTGGTCGGATTGACGCGGCTATGGGCGACTCCATCGCGATGGATGACGGCTTCCTCAGCACCGATGCTGGCGCAGGCTTTGGGTTCTTTGGCGAAATGTATGCGGTTGCACAATACCACGGCGAAGGTGCGGGCGTTGGCGTTCGCCAAGCCGATACCGAGCTGCGGGATGCCTTCTCGGCCGCCATTCTGGCCATTCGCGCTTCGGGCGAATATGCCACAATTAACGACCAGTATTTCGAAATCGACATCTACGGTGGCGAATAAGAAAGATAGGCGGCGCGCCTTAATGGCGCGCCGCTAACCTATGGAAAACCTTATAGAATATGCGCCTTTGCTTTTGCGCGGGGCGGTGACCACGGTTTTGCTGGCGCTGGCCTCATTGGTGATGGCGACGCTGCTTGGTGGCCTTGGGGCGATGGGCAAAATCAGCGGTGGGCTCATCGTGCGCGCCATCGTGTTTGCCTACACCACCATTGTGCGCGGCGTGCCAGACCTTGTGCTGATCCTGTTGATTTATTTTGGCGGCCAACGCCTGATTAACCTCGCGGGCAAAGCCGTGGGCCTTGATTACGTTGAGCTTTCCAAGTTCTGGGCCGGAGTGGCTGCCATCGGCTTTATCTATGGCGCTTACCTGACCGAGACCTTTCGGGGCGCTTATATGACCGTGCCAGCTGGCCAGCGCGAGGCGGCGATGAGCATGGGGATGCGCCCGTCTCAGGTGCTGCGCGCGGTCACGCTACCGCAGCTCATTCGCTTTGCCCTGCCGGGCTATGCCAATGTGTGGCAGGTGCTTATCAAATCCACCGCTGTGGTTTCGGTGATCGGGTTGGAAGACCTCGTGGGTCTCGCAAATGACGCCGGAAAATCGGTGCGTGAGCCGTTTCTGTTCTTCACAGCGGTGTTTTTTGCCTATCTGTTTTTCACGTGGGTCAGTCAGAGCATTTTCAACTATGCCGAGCGGCGCTATGCGTTAAAGGAGCACGGCGATGCGGTTTGATCTGGTGCTTGATAACTGGCATTTGTTTGCCGGTGGCATGTGGATGACCCTGCAGCTCACAGCGCTCTCGCTGCTTATTGGATTTTGCATCGCGCTGCCATTTGGGCTGATCCGCGCGAAGTCAAACGGCATTGGCTCCAAGCTGATAAACATTTACGTTTACGCCTTTCGAGGCACCCCGCTGCTGGTGCAGCTTTACCTGATTTACTACGGGCTCTCGCAGTTTGAATGGGTGCGGGACAGCTTTGCATGGGTGGTTTTGCGCGAGGCATGGTGGTGCGCGCTGATCGCATTTTCACTTAATTCGGGAGCCTATGCCACCGAGATTATACGGGGCGCGGTGCAGTCAGTGCCGGAGGGGGAACTGGAGGCGGCAAAGTCTTTGGGGATGTCGCCGTTCAGAGTGAACCACTTGGTGCTGATCCCCTCTGCCCTACGCCGCGCCTTGCCGCAATATGGCAACGAAGTGGTGTTTATGCTGCATGGGTCGGTGGTGGCCAGCATCATTACCATTCAGGATATTCTGGGGGTAGGACGCACGCTGAACGCCCGTTATTACCTCGCCTATGAAGGCTTCCTGACCGCCGCCGCGCTTTATATGGCGCTGGCCTTTGTGGTGGTATTTGCCTTTAGGCAGCTGGAAAGCCGCTATTTGGGTTACCTTAAGGTTTCCCGCTAAACTGACTTAAAGGAATCGCGCAAGCGCGATGTTCCATAACCAAGCTTCGCTTGGCGTTTGGCGCCAAGACGAAATGTTTGCGGCTGGGGCTAGAAGCTCCAGATTATGGCGGCCCGCACCGTGCTGATAGAGGGGGTG
>WTAL01000191.1 GCA_013139635.1 Paracoccaceae bacterium | reverse complement strand
TCCGCCATGCATCACAAATGATCATTGGGTTTTCTGGCGGTTCCGAAAGGTTTGGCCGAGCGTACTTTAGGCTGATCATCTTAGCTGCCATCAGAATCTTTTAGCCATTCACCTGCATTGGTATGCTTATTTTGGTGGTTTTTGGATATTTCTGGTATCCATCGCATACGCTAGCATCAATCCAAATTCTAGCAGCTCTGAGGAAATCATGGACCAGGCAATCGAAACAAAAACCCTTCCCAGCGTTTGCCCGCTGGATTGCCCCGATACCTGCAGCCTATCTGTCGAAGTGCAGGGTGGAAAACTGCTTTCCGTTAAGGGTTCGCGCGCCAATCCCTACACCGATGGGAAATTGTGCGCCAAGGTTATCCGTTATTACCCCGGTTTTGTGCATGGCGATAAGCGCCTGACACATCCCTTAAAGCGGGTTGGCCCGCGCGGGGATGGCACTTATGTACGGATCACTTGGGATGAAGCCCTGGGCTATATTTACACCGGCTTTAGCAAGGCCATTGCGCGCCACGGGCCGCAATCTATTGTGCCGTTTAACTATGCCGGGCCGCATGGTGAGCTGGCCGGTGGCTCTATGGATCGCCGGTTTTTCTATACGCTTGGGGCCACACTTTTAAACCGCGGGCCGCTTTGCGGGGCTGTGCGCGGCGGGGCCTATGCCAGCCTGTTTGGCAATGCGCCGGGCATGCCGCCTGAGCAAGCGGCGCATTCAGATCTTATTTTGGTGTGGGGCAACAATGTATCTGTTTCGAACCTGCATTTGATGAAGGTCATAAACAAAGCCCGCAAGGGCGGCGCAAAGCTGGTGGTGATAGACCCAAAGCGCACAAAAATTGCTGAGCAAAGTGACTTATTTTTGCAAATCCACCCCGGCAGTGATGTGGTTTTGGCAATGGCCCTCGCCGCCGAATTTGAGCGGCGCGGCGCGTTGGGCACAGCATTTATCCGTGAATGGGTCGATGGCTTTTCGCCATATATGGAGGCCGCACGCGGTTATACATTGCAAGATGTGGTTGAAAAATGCCGGATATCCGAGGCGGATTTCCACGCGTTGGCCGAGCTTTATACACAGGCTAAAAACGCCGCCGCGTCTTTTGGCAACGGCATTGAGCGCACCCGTAGCGGTGGCTCTGGCTTGCGCGCCGCCATGGCTTTGCAGGCGCTTACCGGCAACCATGGCAGGCTCGGCGCGGGTGTGATTGCAAAATCTGGGGTGGCAACGCCCAAAACAGCCAACAAACTTCAGCGCAGTGGCCTTATCAAACCAGACACCCGCACTTTCAACATCGTCGATGTGCCGGAAAAGATTCTGGATGAAACGCTGGATATTCCGGTTAAGGCAATGATGATTTTTAACCATAATCCGGTTGCCACCCACCCTGACCAATCCAATATGATCAACGCGCTTATGCGGGATGATCTGTTTTTGGTGGGGGCTGATATAGCCATGACCGACAGCATGGCGCTGTGCGATATCATTTTGCCCGCCGCCAGCCATTTTGAGCATGACGATGTTTTTGGCTCCTACGGGCATAACTATTTGCAACGGTCTGCGCCCGTAATTGCCCCAGTGGGAGAGGCCCTGCCCAATACCGAGATTTTCCGGCGGCTTGCCGCACGGTTTGGCTTTGATGACCCGATATTGACCGCCAGCGATGCTGACTTAATCAACGATGCGATTGACGGCAACCACCCACAGCTCGCGGGCATAAAACCCAGTGAAATGTCGCTCGATAAAGCTATAGAAATGCGGGCGACAAATGGTGAGCCGCTGATTATGTGCAAAAATGTGCACCCAGCCACGGCGTCCGGCAAGATAGAGCTGTTCAGCCAAGACCTTGAAAGCCGCTTCGGCTTTGGTCTGCCGCGCTACTATCCAGCCACGCAAAGCATGCCTTTTGTGCTGATCACACCGTCCTCCGCCAAGCGCACAAATGCGACTTTTGGCGGGTGCGAAGCCTCGCAAGGGGCGGAACAGCTTGAGGTAAATCCAGAGGATGCAAAGGCGCGTGGCTTAACAGACGGGCAAAAGGTTATTGTTTGGAACGGGCAAGCCGAAGTGAGCTTCACGCTGGCCATCACCGATGCCACACGCCCCGGGGTGCTTTACAGCCCCAAAGGCACATGGCGCGTTACCAGCGAAACAGGCCTAACCGCCAACGCCCTTATCCCGTCTGATATCCGAACCGATATCGAGCGCGGCGCGTGCTATAATGAGACTTTTGTAGATATGCGCAGCGCTTAAGCGTGACATACCATAAGCAATGGTATTGGATGGTGGAAACCTTTAAAAAGTTAGGATTCAACCATACCAAATGCCAAATTCAACCTCCCTCCACTTCTTAATTGATCGTAGCCTCGCCGCGCCCTTATTTGAGCAAATCTGCGCGGGGCTGCGCGCGCGGATCATTTCAGCATCCCTACCGGAAGGGGCCATTTTGCCCCCCACGCGGGCCTTGGCAAATGAGTTGGGCGTATCTCGCTCAACCGTTGTTTCGGCTTACGAGCAACTGGTGGCTGAAGGGTATTTGAACGGCGTGCAAGGCTCAGGCTATGCAGTGCTTTCAATTGGCGAGGTAGAGCTTAGCCAGCGCACGCAAACCAAACCTAGGCCACAAATCCGCCCCGCGCATACGCCTATGCGCCCTTTTCAAGCCGGCCAGCCCGATATGCGCTTGTTTCCCCACCGCCAGTGGGCACAAACCATTGCCCGCGTTTGCCGCACTCAGCCTGAAGCGCTGCTTTTGGCCAATGATAGCTTTGGTAACCTAGATTTGCGCATCTCCATAGCCGCCCATGTGCAGGAATGGCGCGGAATTTCGGCCACTCCAGCGCAAGTGATAATCACCGCTGGCTCGACGGATGCTATCGAAATTTGTTTCCGTGCGCTTGCCAAGCATGGTGAACCCATAGGGCTAGAGAACCCTGGATATTTACCTTTGCGCCGCGTGGCCGAAAATCAGGGGCTGTCGGTTGAAAATCTCGAAATTGACAGTAACGGGGCCACGCTACCAAGCTCTGCGCGCGATATTGGGATGGTGGTTTTAACACCTTCTCAGCAATATCCTCTTGGTGGCGCCATGCCTCCCGCCCGTAGGCATGCCTTTCTCCAATGGGCCGAAAAGCACAATGTCTGGATTGTGGAAGATGACTATGACAGCGAGTTTCGCTATGCAGGCAGCCCCATTCCCGCAATGGCCGGAATTGACCAACTTAACCGCACGCTTTATGTCGGCAGCTTTTCCAAAATATTTTCAAATTCACTTAGGCTTGGCTACATTATCGCCCCCGAAAACCTTGTGGGGCGCTTTCGCGATAACCTCCACACGTTTGGCACCAAAGCAAGTGCCCTACCCCAGCAAGCGCTCGCCAATTTCATGCAAGCCGGAGAGTTTTATCGCCACCTTAGGCGTGTGCGCCGAATTTATGGCGATAGGCGAGCATTTTTGCTTGGGCGGCTCGAACAGGATTTTGGCCAGTATGGCAGTTTTACCGACCATCAGGCAGGAATGCAGGTGGCATTCCATTTGCACAATGATTCACCCGACAGCCTGATCGAGGAGCGCGCCCGCAAATATGGCGTTACGGCCACAGCCCTTTCAGGCTTTCAAGATGGCAAAACCGCTCTCAACGGCCTGCTCTTGGGGTTTTGCGGGTTTTCAAATGAAGAAATGTCTGATGCGCTCAGCCGTCTCAAAAAAGCGATTGAGGCTTGAAACGTAGCCGCCTATCCCGGGCTCATACCGCGCAACCGCTCAGAGCGGCGGCGGAGGAATTCGAGCGTAGTGAGCAGCACGATTGAGATGGCTACCATTAGCGTGGCCACGGCCAGAATGGTGGGCGAGATTTGCTCACGCATGCCGATAAACATTTGCCAAGGCAGGGTTTTTTGGCCTGCGGAGCCAACGAATAGCACCACTACAACCTCGTCAAACGAGGTGATAAACGCGAATAACCCGCCAGAAATAACGCCAGGCAATATGAGCGGCATTTGGATTTTGAAGAAGGTGCGCACAGGGCCAGCACCCATATTGGCAGAGGCCCGCGTGAGGGATTTATCAAAGCCGATAAGCGTGGCCGTAACGGTGATAATCACAAACGGAATGCCAAGCACCGCGTGGGCAAGCACAACACCGATATAGGTGCCTTGAAGCCCAAGACGGGAATAGAAAAAATACATGCCAGCGGCAGAAATGATTAGCGGCACAATCATTGGTGATATTAAAATCGCCATTATCGCACCCTTAAATGGCACATGGCTTTGGCTCAGGCCAATCGCGGCCAAAGTGCCAAATGTCACCGATATTATCGTGGCAACCGGAGCGATTTTAAACGAGTTTTTCAGCGCGTTTTGCCAGTCAGCATTTCCGAAAAAATCTGAGTAGTGCTTAGTGGAGTAGCCCGCAGGATCCAGCGCCAGCATTTCGGGCGTAAACGTAAAGAAGTTTTGCGCGTTGAACGAAAGCGGAATGATGATCATGATCGGGAAGATCAGGAAAAAGAAGATCAGCGCACAGATTAACAGAAACGTATAATGCCAAATGCGCTGGCCCGTGGTGGCGTATGGTGGAAGTTTGTTCATAATCTACCCCAGTTTCACATTATCAATGCCGACGATTTTGTCATATAGCCCATAAAGCACCAGCACCAGCGCCAGCAAAATGGCCCCGAGCGCCGCACCCAAACCCCAGTTCAGCGAGCTGGAAATATGGTAAGCGATGCGGTTTGAGATGAACGTGCCAGACGTACCACCCACCAGCGCAGGTGTAATATAGTAGCCAATAGCCAGAATAAACACGAGAATCGACCCCGCGCCAATGCCCGGCACCGATTGTGGGAAATAAACCCGCCAGAAGGTTGTCCAATTGGTTGCCCCAAGGCTTTTGGCCGCCCGCACGTAAGTTATCGGGATGGTTTTCATTACTGAGTACAACGGCAATATCATGAAGGGCAGCAAAATATGCGTCATCGCGATGATGGTGCCGGTTTGATTGTTTATCAGCTCCAGCCTGTTATCATCGGCCACGAGGCCTATCCAAACGAGGGTATCATTTATCACCCCTTGTTGCTGCAGCAGCACTTTCCACGCGGAGGTGCGCACCAGAAGTGATGTCCAGAACGGTAGCAGCACGAGGATCATCAGGATGTTAGACGTGCGCGCCTTGAGGTTGGCCAGAAGGAATGCAATTGGGTAGCCAAGCAGGAAGCAAGAAAGTGTAATGCTGACACTTAGGAAAATTGTGCGCCCGAAGAGCATAATATAGATACGCTGATTTTCAGGGCGAGCCTCAATGCCATCGGGGCCCATTTGCAGGTCAACCGCATTCAAAAAGTAGCCAGCTGTATACTTTGAGGAGTTCGCCTTAATCGTGTTCCAGATTTCCGGATCAGCCCAGTCTTCCTCGATTTCCAGAAACTGCTCCCGTAACGGCGCGTCCATATCAAGTTTTTTAACACCACGTCCGGTTTTACGGAATAGTGACGACATGCCCGACAGCTCATAATTCAGCCGCGTGCCAAGCTGCGTGTGCCGCTTTGCCGAAACGGCCTCGGCAAGGTCAGCAGCCAAGGCGGCAAAGATCACCTCGTCGGGGGTTTCGCCACTGGCGGCATCCCAACCGTCTAAAGCCACAACAGTGCGCGGTAACGTGTTGGAAACAATATCATTTTCGACTGAACGAAAAAGCATATCGGCGATGGGGGCGATGAATGTGATCAGCACAAACAATAGCAGCGGTGCGATTAAAAGAAGCGCGCGGATTTTCTGGCGGCGCAAGGCGCGGTTCAAGCTGGCCTTTAGCGGGCGGCCATCAGCCGCGATAACAGGGCTTGAATCGGACATTGAGTCTCCTTTGAAAAAAGTGCGGGGCCAGCAATGCCGGCCCCGCAAATATTAGTTTATTTTACCAACCATGCCTGGAATTTTGCATCCAGATCATCGCGGTAATCAGCCCACCAGCTGTAGTTGTTCACGAAAGTGTTTTCCGCATTGTTTGGGTCTGTAGGCATGTGTGGGCCCATCTCGATACCCAAAGTGGCGTGCTGGCCAACCAAAGGTGCCGAAGACGCACGTGCTGGGCCATAGGAGATAAACTTCGCCTGATCAGCCAAACGCTGGGTGTCAGTCGCAAAGTATACATAATCAAGGGCGGCCTGACGGCGCTCATCACTCAAGTTAGCTGGGATAATCCAACCGTCGAGATCAAACATCTGCCAGTTCCAAGCCATGCCTACGGGCTGGCCTTGCTCGGCAATCATAGAGAACAGACGGCCGTTATAGGCAGACGCCATGAACACTTCGCCGTCAGCCAAAAGCTGTACTGGCTCGGCAGACGCTGACCACCAGATGGTCTCGTCTTTGATGGTGTCGAGCTTAGCAAACGCACGCGCTTGGCCCTCATCAGTTTCCAGCATGTCGTATACGTCGTCATACGCAACGCCGTCACAGATCAAAGCCCATTCCATATTGGCAATTGGGCGTTTGTTCAGGGCGCGCTTGCCAGGATATGTTTCGAGATCAAACACGTCACATGCGCCGGTTGGCGCGTCTGTGCCAGCTGGCACCATGTCTGTGCGGTAGCCGAAAGTGGTTGAGAAAACGATTTGCGGAATGAAGCAAGCAGATACCAGCATGTCGCCGAAGTCAGCGGTGGCTGTTGAGCCGTCATCACCGTTAGCCAACTGGCTGTCGGCGTCAATTTCCATCGCCAAGCCTTCGTCACAAAGGCGGATAGCGTCGGCGGCTTCAACGTCAACAACATCCCATGTGGTGTTACCAGCTTCAGCCATTGCGCGCAGCTTGGCCACGGCTTCAGGTGAGCTTTCGTCATTGATGATGTTTACGCCGGGATTAGCCGCCATATACGGGTCATGGTATGCGTTTTGCTGGCTGGCAGAATAAGCGCCGCCCCAAGAAACGATGGTCATGTCTTGCGCCATTAGCGGGGCTGCGGAAACCGCAAGCACACCAGCACCAAGCATTAATTTATTGAGTTTCATAGTCTTCTCCCAAAGATTTACCCGAAATTATTAGAGCGCACATGTCGGGCAAGCCCGTGCACCCATGTTAAAGCTGCGCGCCTAAAAGTCGAGCGCGCGGCAATCTTCACTTTGCCAGCTAATGGGGGTGGTTTCGCCAACCACAAGGTGCTTTTGCCCTGCCCCGTTTGGCACTTTTACGATAAACTGGTCGTCGCCCGATACCTCAAGGCGGCAGCGGATATGGTCGCCCAAGTAAATCAGCTCCAACACCCGCGCTTGCGTGCTATTGGGGCCATCGCCATTTAGCGATACCCGCTCAGGACGCAGCGAAAGTATGGTTTGCGTGCCAACCTCGCCGCAATTCACGGCCAGCGCCTGCACTTTCAAGCCGCCCTCTACGTCAACCGAAACCAACGGTCCATTTTGCGCGGTAATCAAACCTTTAAGGGT
>WTAL01000207.1 GCA_013139635.1 Paracoccaceae bacterium | reverse complement strand
GAGCCCCGCGGCGCCGTGGTGGTTGATCTTGAAAACCTACGCGTCGTCGGCGTGCATCTGGCCCTGCTCCGCCGCGCCCGCCAAGCGCAAGTCGCGCAAATCGCCGCTTTTCTGGCCCGCATGCCCTACAAGCCCACCCTGATTATGGGGGACTTCAACGAGTGGAGCCGCCAAGGCCGCAATCTTTCGGCTTTGGATGCCCAGTTTAACCTGCACACGCCAGGGCACAGCTTCCCTAGCAGCAAGCCCTTGGTGGGGCTAGATAAAATAGCCCTGAGCCGTGAGCTGTCTTTTGTAAGCGGCGGCGTGCATAGCTGTGAAGCCGCCCGCCGCGCCTCAGATCACATGCCAATTTGGGCTGATATTAGCCTGCAAGCTCAATAATCACCCACATGCTCCCGCAAACAGCGTAATTTTGCCCTCAAGTCCCGACGCTCTCCCGCCCGTCAGGCGCCGCATTGCTTCGCAATACGTGCCTTCCCGTTGGGCGTGGCCTCGGCTTCGCCTCGGTGCGGCGCGTCAACCAACATGTATGTGGAGATACTGCGCACGCGCCGCGCGGCGAAAATTGCGCTTGTGGTTGAGACAATAAGCACCAAGGAAACCTCCTATTTCCAAATTGCCCAAATATCCCCGGGGTGAGCGAAGCGAGGGGGCAGCGCCCCCTTTTCGGCCTACCCACACGCGCAAAAGCTCAAACGCGGCGCGGGTATGCACTTTCCACAAGCACTACCTTTGCCGCGCCGCACCGAGCCGAAGGCGAGGCACGGTCCCGTGCGCAGCACGGGAACAGCCGCAAAGTGCTACCTCATCAACCCCTGCGCTTTCAGGTCCGCCATCGTCAGGTCCAGCGCCTTATGCGCGCGTTCAATCACAATATCAATCTCGGCTTTACTAATTACCAGCGGCGGTGAAATAATCATTTTATCACCCACATGGCGCATAATCAGGTTACTGCCGAAGCAATGGTCACGGCAAATCAGCCCCGCCACGCCGCCCTCATCAAAGGGTTTGCGCCCAGCCGCCTCCGGCGAAAGTTCCAGCGCCGCCATCATGCCTGAAATCCGCGCTTCGCCCACTAAAGGGTGTTCGCCCAGCTCAGCCCAGCGCTTGGCCAAATATGGCCCCGTATCCTTGGCAACCGTATCCACGATGCCTTCTTCATCCAGTATACGCAGGTTTTCCAGCGCCACAGCCGCCGCCACCGGATGGCCGGAATACGTATAGCCGTGGTTAAACTCGCCCGCCTTTTCCGCAAACACCGCCGCCACTTTTTCAGAAAGCACCGACCCACCAATCGGCTGATACCCCGATGACAAGCCCTTGGCGATGGTGATAATATCGGGCCTAATCCCGTAAGTTTCAGAGCCAAACCACGCCCCGGTACGGCCAAACCCCGTGATCACCTCATCCGCAATCAGCAATATCTCGTGCGCGTCACAAATCCGCTGGATTTCCGGCCAATAGGTTGACGGCGGCACAATCACCCCGCCCGCGCCCTGCACCGGCTCGGCAATAAACGCCGCCACGTTATCTTCCCCCAACCGCTCAATCTCGTCCGCCAGCGCCCGCGCGGCCTGCAAGCCAAACTCCTCGGGCGAAAGCTCACCCCCCTCAGCATACCAATAGGGCTGCGCGATGTGCGAAATATCAGGGATCGGCAAGCCGCCCTGCGCGTGCATCGCCGCCATGCCGCCAAGGCTGGCCGAGCCCATGGCCGAGCCATGATAGCCGTTTTGGCGTGCAATTATGTGGGTTTTGCTCGGCTTCCCGAGCGACGCCCAATAGTGCCGCACCAGCCGGATATTGGTGTCGTTGGCATCAGACCCACCAGATGAGAAAAACGTCCGGTTCAGATCCCCCGGCGTTAAAGCCGCTATTTTCTCTGCCAGCGCAATTACGGGCGGATGGCTGGTTTGGAAAAACGTGTTATAATAGGGCAACTCACGCATTTGGCGGCTGGCCACATCGGCCAACTCATTCCGCCCATAGCCAATATTCACGCACCACAGCCCCGCCATGGCGTCCAAAATCTCGTTGCCTTCGCTGTCCCGCAGCATCACCCCTTTGCCCGAGGTGATTATCCGCGCGCCGGCTTCATTTATGCCGGCAGTATCGGTAAACGGGTGCAGGTGGTGGGCGGCATCGGCCGCTTGCATATCCGCCGTGGCGGGGTGGTTTACGATATGGTCCATAAGGGCCTCCAAGCTATGAAGTTTTCCTGACGATCACTCATATTTGCGCGGTGTTCAACCTTATTCTTTGTCAAAAATCGAAAGCATGTCGAGCAAGTCTTTCTGGCGCATCGGCTTGAAAATGGCATCCGTGAAACGCGCCGCTTGGTAATTCGGGCATTGTGCTGCCACCGTATCCGCCGATAGCGCAATAATCGGCACCGGTTTTTCGCCCGCTCCCTCGGTTGCACGAATGGCTGCTGTGGCTTGAATTCCGTTCATAATCGGCATCTGAATATCCATGAATATCACATCAAATGCCCCTTTTTCAAAGGCAATAACCGCTTCTTGGCCGTTGCGCACGCGGGTGGTTTTTACGCCGGTATCTTCCAGCAACACTTCAAATACAAAGGCATTTGAATCATTATCTTCGGCCAATAAAATGTGCAGGTTTTGCGGCATGCTGTGGCGGATAGTTTCCACTTCATCCGCTTGGCTTTCCGCAATATCAACCGACAGCTCCACCGTAAAAGTGGAGCCTAACCCGAGGGTAGAATCCACCTTAATGCGGCCATTCATCAGCTCAACCAAATCCTGCACCACATTCAGCCCTAGCCCCGTGCCCCCGCGGCTGGCAGATTGCTCAGGGTCCGCAGATGAAAACGCCTCAAAAATCTGGGCGTGCTTATCTGGTGCAATGCCTATACCGCTATCTTCAACGCTCAAAACCAGCGCCAGCTTGACATTTTTGCCCGCTTGCAAAATAACGCGCACCACCACGCGGCCCTCATCAGTATAGCGGATAGCGTTTGAAATCAGGTTTCCCAACACCTGCGCCAACCGCATTTTGTCAAACCGGATGCGGGAGTCCGCCAGAATTTTGGTATCCAGCTCCAAAAATAGCCCACGCTTCTCGGCCCGCCCCGCAAACTCGGCCACTTGGCTTGAAACAAATTCACCGATGTCAAAATCTACCGGCACCAGCGTGGTTTGACCACTATCAAGCTTTCCCTTTTCCAACAGTTGGTTGGCAATGGAGAGCATTGTATCACAGGCATCCCGCAGCACCAAAAGATAGCGCTTTTGCTTGTCATCCAGCGGGGTGCGCGAAAGGGCATCCGCCATGCCAAAAACCCCGTTCATCGGCGAGCGAATCTCATGGCTGACCGTGGCCAAAAACTGGTCTTTCTGGCGAATAACCTCTTTCAAGCGTGCAATTTCAGCCGCCGGGTTTTCTACTGCATCATTCGTGTTCAAAGTCTGCGTCCTGTTTGGCTTTTACGATCGAAATCGCGAATCACACATCAGGTGATGCCCACAGGTTCTCCCTTAAACATTGATATTTTATTGACGCAAATATCATTGGGCGCGCCTTAACGCATCCAAACGTCGTAGCGGGTGGATTTGCCCAAAATCTGGTGGCTGGGCGCTGGTAACCCCTCGGGCAATGCCGCCTTGCGCGGCCACTTCAGCACCACGCGCTTTTGTGCGCTGGCCAGTGCCGCCTTAATCAGCGCCACCGCATCCGGGTCTTCCCCGACAATCTCGCGCAGCTGCCGCATGTCTTGCTTTACCAGCGCCGAATTTCCCCGTGGCGGGTGCATTGGGTCTACCAAAACCACTTCGGGCGAAAGCGAGGGCAGCAGGTGTCTGGCATCCCCGTGCAGCAGGTTCATCCGCGCAATAATCTCTGCCATTTCGCCCTCGCGCGCCGCTTGCAACGCCGCCGCCAGCAAGCCATGCATCTTTTCAGACCGCTCAATCAACGTCACCCGCGCCCCCAGTGAAGCCAGCAAAAACGCATCCCGCCCCAGCCCCGCCGTGGCATCCACCACATGCGGATTAGCGCCCTTTTTCAGCCCAATAGCTTTTGGGAGGTCCTGCCCCCGCCCGCCACCAAAGCGCAGCCGGTGCGCCACCGCGCCGCTGGTAAAATCAATGTCCAGCTCAGCCTTCACGCTTGGCCGCCTGCACCTCGCGCTCCAGCGCATTCAAAAAATTCGAGCGGTCTGCCTTTGAAAACGGCTTCCCCCGCCCTTGATGAAACGGGTCAGCCGCGCGCACGTCGTTCATCAAGTCCCGCATAGCCATCTGGTTGCCAATGTTGGCCTTGGTAAAGCCATCTCCATTATGGCGCAGCGCCCGCCCGCCATTTTCAAGGCAATTTGCAGCCAAGGGAATGTCTCCGGTTATACAAATATCGCCCCGCTTAATGCGGTCAGCTATCCACATATCGGCCACATCGGGGCCATCATCCACCACCACAATTTCCACCAAAGGGTGCGGGTTGGGCCGCATCCCTCCGTTGGAAACAATGTAAACTTGCAGCTTGTGCCGGTTCGCCACCCGCAAGGTTTCGTCCTTCACGGGGCAGGCATCGGCGTCAATATAGATGGTCGTCATGGGCAGCCGTGCTCTGAAAAATCATCGAGCAGCCCCCCTTTGGGCGCGTTATGGATGCTGATGTAAGGCGTGGTGATTTCAGCCTGCACAGTGGCCGAAACCACCGCCTGACCACACACTGAAATGTCCATCATCTGCCCAACGCCAGCGGCCGTAAACAAGCTAAAAGCCGCAATATCTTCAGCAGCAATAATTACGCCATAAGGCGGCGTAGACATGGTGCGCAGGTTTTTTTGCAGGGTGATCCCACCCACCGGCGCAAACGCCAGTTCGCCGATAGATATCTGCACAGGCAGCGTATCTGCTGTGGCGGCAAGCGGCGCAAACAGCGCCATAATATAAGAAAATATTTTCATACCTGACGATATCACCCAGTGGCGCGCGTGGGAAGCCGCTTAAACCCCGTGCAAAATTTCGGCGTGGTGTATAATGTGGTCTTCCATAAAGCTGGCCACAAAAAAGTATGAATGGTCATAGCCCGGCTGCATCCGAAAGGTGCCGACCTGCCGCTTAGCCGCCATCGCCTGCGCCAGCGTTTCAGGCTTAAGGAGGCCAAGAAACTGGTCACTATCGCCTTGGTCTATCAGCACCGAAGTCGGAAAACCGATCGAAGTCATCAGCTTACTGGCATCATGCTTTTGCCATGCAGCCTCATCCTCACCCAAATACGCCGCCAGCTGCACCCGCCCCCAGTCCGAGCCTGTCGGATTACAAATCGGCGCAAAAGCGGAAACCGATTTGTATTGCGCGGGATTATTCAGCGCCAAAGTCAGCGCCCCGTGGCCCCCCATCGAGTGGCCCGTAATCCCCTGCGCCTCTTCCATCAGGTCAAAATTCCGAAACAACATTTTGGGCAGTTCCTCGCGAATATACGTCCACATGCCAAAATGCGCCGCCCAAGGCGCCTCAGTCGCATCCACATAAAACCCAGCACCCTGCCCAAGGTCATAAGCCTCATCATCCGCCACGCCCTCGCCCCGCGGCGAGGTATCAGGGAACACCAGCGCAATCCCAGCCTCCGCCGCCCAAGCCTGCGCCCCCGCCTTCACCATCGCATTTTCATGCGTGCAAGTAAGCCCCGACAAATACCAAAGCACCGGCACCGGCCCCTCCTTGGCGGCGGGCGGCAGGTAAACCGCAAAGGTCATCTCGCAATTACAGGCCTCAGAATCATGACTATAAACGCCCTGCCTGCCGCCAAAGGCAGCGTTTTCGGATATGGTTTTCATGTTTTGTCCTTACTTTCTTCGCATCCAGTTCGGTTTCTCTTGTGGCGAAACCTCAAATCCCGAGAGGGTTTGCAGCGCGAGCGACAGTTTGGCATGCCCATACTTCCTATAGTCAACACCTGCCTCCCGTAGCCCTTTGCCAATGGCGCTCAACGAATACCAGCCATCCTGGCTTTTCAAGCTGTCGACTACACGATTGACTTTTTGAAGTGGCATAATCGCCTTGACCGGCTTTGATGCCACCGGCTTTACCGCTTGCTTTGTTGTGGGCGCGGCCAAAAATACAAAATCGTTGCACGCTTCCCGAAATGAAAGAGAGGCACCTTCGGCGCCAAAACCGATCACATCGTATCCCGCACTTTTTATGCGGTTTGCCAGCGGGGTAAAATCGCCATCATTCGACACGATATAAAACCGCCCGTACCTTGTGGAATGGATCAAATCCATCGCCCCGATCACGAGGGCAATGTCGGCGGCATTTTTGAAGTTCGAAACTGAATCCTGTTGAAACGCATCAATCTTGTGTTCTTCAAACTTGCCGCCCCACGCCCTCATCCGAACCGAAGAAAAATCTCCGAAAGCGCGACAAAAATCTATTTTGCCGCGCTTTGCGATCTCGGTAAATAGCGCATCGGCATAGGATGCCGGAATATTCTCAGCATCTATAAAAACAGCGATGCGCTTAAGCTCAGCCATTAAAACTCCACAACGGCCCGAATACTTTTGCCTTCGTGCATCAGGTCGAATCCTTTGTTGATATCGTCCAATTTCAACTTATGCGTGATCATCGGATCAATTTCAATCTTTCCGTTCATATACCAATCAACTATTTTTGGCACGTCCGTGCGCCCACGCGCACCACCAAAGGCTGTACCGCGCCATGAGCGCCCTGTGACTAGCTGGAAAGGCCGCGTTGATATCTCTTCGCCAGCGCCGGCCACACCAATAATAATGCTCTCACCCCAGCCCTTATGGGCGCTCTCAAGCGCGGCCCGCATCACAGATGTATTGCCGGTGGCATCAAAAGTGTAATCACCGCCGCCGCCCGTTAACTCCACAAGGTGGCCCACAAGGTCACCGCTGATTTTGCTCGGGTTTACAAAATCCGTCATGCCAAAGCGCTTGGCCATCACGGCCTTATCGTCATTCAGGTCAACACCCACAATCTGGTCAGCCCCCGCCATCCGCAGCCCTTGCACCACGTTCAGGCCAATGCCGCCGAGGCCAAACACAATCGCGGTGCAGCCAATTTCGGCCTTCGCCGTATTAATCACCGCGCCAATGCCCGTGGTCACGCCACAGCCGATATAGCAAACCTTGTCAAACGGCGCGTCTTTCCTGATTTTCGCCAGCGCAATTTCAGGCAGCACGGTGTGGTTCGCAAAGGTCGAACACCCCATGTAATGCAAAATCGGCGTGCCATCGAGCAGGCTAAACCGGCTGGTGCCATCGGGCATTAGCCCCTGCCCCTGCGTGGTCCGAATGCTCTGGCAAAGGTTGGTTTTTGGGTTCAGGCAATAGTCACACTCACGGCATTCTGGCGTATAAAGCGGGATCACGTGGTCGCCCGGTTTCAGGCTGGTCACACCAGCGCCAACCTCCAGCACCACCCCCGCGCCCTCATGGCCAAGGATTGCCGGAAACAGCCCCTCAGGGTCCGCGCCCGAGCGGGTAAATTCATCCGTATGGCAAATTCCCGTGGCTTTGATTTCCACCAAAACCTCACCCGCTTTCGGGCCTTCAAGGTTCACCTCAACAATTTCCAATGGTTTTCCGGCTTCAAAAGCCACAGCTGCGCGCGTTCTCATGTTTTTTCTCCCGATGATTGTTGCCTAATCCATACCGAAAACCGCCTAAATTGCAATTCTAATGTGACAGTTACTCAGTCGTCGTGGCACGGTATTTCTGTAAGAGTCAATTCAACACCACGGCGTAAGCGGCGATAACACCGATCGGGTGCGTTTTTAAATCGCTCCAGAAAATCCTCTAAGCGAATGGTTTCACACGCATCGCAGAATATTGGTAGCTTTTCGAGAGTTGGCACCATTACCACCATTCCATTTGTAGACAGCACACCTTTAAGCTCTCCATGCCTCCAACGAGGATTAAAATAGTGGACGTCCAGCCGCCGCTCCTGCGAAGCTTTGGTAGTGAGAGGTTCTGTATATCTTCAATGTCCCCCTCAATTCGAATATACACCTCGCGCAAAGGCCCACCCTCCATTTCCTGCAAAGGCGCGCCAATAGCTAAAATTCGCAAGTGCTGGGCAATGGCTTCAACCACAATCGTGTCATCAAACCCTTCGGCATGGGGGGTAATCCCAAGACGTAAAACCGACGAGGTAAAACGAAACTTCACTCCCAACGCTCAGCCCCGCCAGCACCTCCGGCTCCACAAAAACCCGTGTTGTATAAGCGCGCATGCCAGCGTCTAGCGCCAGTGGCCCCGCGTCTTGCGCATGCACCGGAAGGGCCAAAACCGCCGCCATAAGCAGCACATAAATGCGTTGTACATCATGCCACCTTTCCTACCGCGACACACGCGCAATCAGCTGCTGCGCACAGGCCGCCGCCGCCCGCTGCGCCAGCACCGTGGTCAGCCGCGCGCCATCTTCCACGGCTGATGAAATCAGCGTGGTGTTACCTTGGGTGCCCTCGCAACTGCCCGAGGCAATCACCGCCCCGCTGGCAATGTCCACAAGGTTCATCTGGGCCGTCACAACGATACTAAAAGCCTCGTCCACCAAGCCCAAATTCCGCCCTGTGCTATCGGCGTAATATTCCAGCGCCACCACATCTATCACCACACCGCTCAGCCCGCGCCGCTGTGCCAGCTCGGCCACCTTTGGCCCGCGCTCCACGCTGCCGGTTTCGCGCACCGAGCCCGCATAAAACGTCCGTACGTTTTCCCGTGCGCCAAATTCTGCGATCAGGTAATCCGCGATTGTGCTTTCAATAATCGCCCCCGGGTCCACGCCTTCCGGCGTGGGCACCTCGCCAATGCGTGAGCGCGCCCGCTCGTCCGCATTCAACGCCCCCGTGACCGCTTTACCAATAAAAAACCCGGCAATCCCGCCGCCAAGCCCCACGCCGCCACTTTGCGCAATCCGCCGCGCAAAAGGCGGAGGGCGCTCAGACGTGCGTGAAAGCGGCTGCCCCGTAAGCTGATCCGGTTCCAGCGTTATCGTATTTTCCGCGGGGTTTGCGCAGGCAGCCAGCGCTATGGCTAGCGCAAGGGCCATCAATGTTTTTACGGTCATAATAAATTCACTCAAATAACTATGGCCGGATTGTATTGCGATAACCTGCAGCCGTCCAGCGCCGGTAAGCGGCGATCAGCCGATCAGCAATTCAGCCCGCGCCTGAAATATACACGCCCAAGCCGCCATTAGGGTGGCGGAATGGCAATACCCAAACAACCCCGCCAACGCGGCCATTCAAAATATCATTTTGCAAAGCCTGCAAGTGAGCTTGCGACATGTCACAGCTTGTATAGTAGGTCGCCGTCGTTAGCTCACTGCGCCGCGCGAGGTTCACAAAGTAATTATCTGCTTGATCAGTAAACGCGCCGCTGCCATCAGCCCTGCCCGATTTATGCAGGTTCGCCCGGTCTTGCTGCAGCACCGCCGCAAAGCTTCCCAGCCGCACGCCGCGCGAATTATACAAATCCCGCTCGGCAATATGGGCTACATAGTTAGCCAGCACAGGCACCGTGAATTGTCGGCCAGCCTCAGAAACGGTAACCCGATCACCCGTATCTTCAACACACCCTTGCGCAAAGGCGGCGGAAGGTAAAAGTGCTAGCGCCACAGCGGCGGCTTTAACGTTAAGTTTCATAGTAAGTCATCCCATCAACCAAATAAAAATTGCCAAGCCGCCACGCGACTCCCGAAAAAGATTCACCCCGATAAAGCCCGGCACCTGCCCGCTTTCAATATAGTCTTTCAGCGCTTCTGAATAGTCAGCGCTATGCTCGGCAGCGCACTCAAAATAATAAGGCCCAGCCGACAAAACCGCACGGCGCGCCGCCGAGGTGAAATAACTGTCAGACATTTCGGTAAAACCGTCAGAGCTGTCAAGCACGCCGGTTTTATGCACATTGGCGCGGTCCTGCTGAAGAATCGCGCCAAAATTATTGAGCCGCACACCGCGGGAATTAGACATATCCCGCGCTGTAATATCGGCAATATAGCCAGCCACAATCGCTGTTTGATAGCTCTGCCCGCCCTCAACAACCGTCACATTTTGTCGGTCCTGATCAGAAATGCAGCCTTGCGAAAAGCCAGCGGAGGGAAGAAGTGCCAGCGCTAATGCCGCTGCTTTCAGCTTTTGTTGTTTCAAACTATATCCAATCATTACGTTATGATTTTAATAGGTTACCCAACAATCAGCTTTCAATCAACCCGCATTAGCGCCTTTGGTTTCCGCTACTTAGCGCGGCTATTCGGGTGCAGCGATTTCCCCAAAATATGCTCATCCGCACCAATCACATGGCTGGCAGACCCCACAATTTTCGGGTCCGGCAGCGGCGCATTTTCCTCGTCCCGATCGGGGTAAGGGATTTGCGAAAGGAAGTGCCGCATGGTGTTAAGCCGCGCCCGCTTTTTGTCGTTAGACTTAATGATCGTCCACGGCGCATCAGCGGTATCGGTATAGAAAAACATCGCCTCTTTGGCCTCGGTGTAATCATCCCATTTGTTCAGGCTGGCGCGGTCAATTGGCGAGAGCTTCCACTGCTTCAAAGGGTCATGCTCACGGCTCTCAAACCGCCGCTTTTGCTCTTCTTGCGTGACCGAGAACCAGTATTTGAAAATATGGACACCCGAGCGCGCAAACATCCGCTCAAGGTCCGGCGTTTCGCGCATAAACTCAAGGTATTCCTGCGGTGAGCAGAAATCCATCACGCGCTCTACGCCCGCGCGATTATACCATGAGCGGTCAAACAAAACCATTTCGCCCTTTGATGGCAAATGCTCGATGTAACGCTGGTAATACCATTGGCCTTGCTCACGGTTTGTGGGCTTATTCAGCGCCACAACCCGCGCGGCGCGGGGGTTCAAGTGCTCCATAAAGCGCTTAATGGTGCCGCCCTTGCCCGCGGCATCGCGGCCTTCAAAAATGATGATAACTTTAGCGCCGGTGTCTTCCACCCACTTCTGCACTTTCAGCAGCTCAACCTGCAAAAGCGCCTTTTGCTTTTCATAGTCATTTTTCTTGATCTTATCCGAATACGGATACTGCCCCTGCTCAAAACGGCTGAGCGGGGAAGGCTCTCCTTTGGCCAAAGCATCGGTAGGTGTGGTTTTGCGCATTGCGACTCTCCTCTAGTTTTTTCGGCTCACACTGCGCACTAATCACCAACGCCCGTATTGACTCACATCAATCTTTTGGAATGTTTTTGCTGCGCAGCTTCTTTATCGCCCCGCGCTGGGTTTTTCCCTCCAGCCTGCGCCGCTTAGACGCCAGCGTAGGCCGCGTTTTCACCCGCCGCTTTGGCCGGTGCAAAGCCAGCACAATCAGCTCCCGAAGCTTCTCTTCCGCCAACTCCCGATTGCGCGCCTGCGTCCGATGTTTTTCGGCGGTAATAATAACCGCGCCATCCTTCGTCCACCGCCACCCCGCCAGCTTTTTCAACCGCGCCTTGGCATCGCCGGGCAAGCTAGGCGACCGCGCGGCCTCAAACCGCAGCTCCACCGCCGTAGAAACCTTATTCACATTCTGCCCCCCAGGGCCGGAGGACCGCACAAAAGTCTCGGTCAACTCCCAGTCTTGCAGGGTGATATTTTCGTTAATGCGGATCATTAGAGTGCTACATGTCTAGAGGTGGGTAAAGTTTTTTACGAGGTTTTTGGGGCCTATAATTATCCAAACACAGTCTGAAAACTGCCCCTTGCTATCTCCCATACGTGCACCATTATAAAAACTAAACCGCCAAATAGAAATCCATGGCTGCGATGTTGACTTAACAACACTGTAATTAAGTGAACCTCCGCCAATACTCGCGGTAAGTTTATCACCGGTCATTCCGTCAAAGAAGTTTTCCGATAATATTACATCACCTTCGTGATTAGCACAAATTCCACTAACTTCTAAATCGGGCAGAACTCTCAGTTCCCAGTGATAATAGAGCAGCCCCCGCGCAATCATCTCCGCTAACGCAACCAGTTTTCCAGCCTCGAAAGGTACTACAAGAGATGGTTCATCCCCTTTTTCCGTGAATGCGCGGTAAACCTTGCTGGAATCATTCTGCAATTTCCTGTGAAGCTTCTTGTTTTTTTCAAGCGAGGCTCGGCAACTCGAAGAGATTCAGAAGAATCTTGATGCCTACCACCAAATGGCAATACTGCGGTCAAGTAGTGCTCGAGTTTCGATTTCTTATTGTTACACTCAACACAACACGGAACTTTGGGAAGATCCTGATGATGCCTCTCGACAACGAACTGACGCGCAAAAACATGATCTCCAGTAGAGCTAGAGACTCCGTTTTTACAATAAACACAATTTTTCCCTTTGTATTTTTTACTTCCCAAGTTCGGCCCTTTCAAAGCACCTAAATATAAGTCTTATGCAACACCCTCTCGGGATAATCAAAATGAGGCGTGGCCGAAAACTGCGTCAGGTGCAGCCCGTCTGGCCGCACGGCGTAGCGGTGCATTGAGGTATGCGCCACATTCATAAACATCTTGCATTTCGCGGGCACATCCAGTGCCAGCGCCAGCGTTGCGAGGGTTGATATCACCCCCGTTGACGTCACCATTAGCACCCGCCCTTCCAGCTTATCTGCATCCGTCAGCGCCCCCGTAATCCGGCCACAAAAATCGACATAGCTCTCCAGTCCGTCCTCAATATCGCCCTCACGCCACGCCGTCAGCAGCTTCGGCACATGGGTCGAAAATTCCTCTTCCGAGGTCGGCCACGCAATTCCCTTCCGCGCCTCAAGGCTCGCCGCCAACCCAAAATAATCCATTTCGTTCAGCCGCGGGTCCACCGTATGCGGCGCTTCCAGCCCCAGCCCCCGCGCCGTTTGCACCTGTCGGTTCAAACTGCCCGAGATCACCTGATCAAAGCCCGCATTGGCCTTGATATAATCCCCCAACCAGCCCGCTTGCTGCTGGCCCAGATCGGATAAGTTATCATAACTAGCTTCGGTTTTAGCGCCCGTTTGCGCCTGCCCGTGCCGAATAAGCGTTAGATCATACATAATCTGCTCCTTAATAAGGCCCCTCTATAGGCGATTGCGCGCGCTGGTTCAATCAACCCTTGCTCCCACCCCCGCATTCCTTTAGCAACGCCGTTTTACCGGAGCCACCCCATGCAAGCCAACACCCTTGCCATAGATTTTGGCACCTCAAACACCGCCGTTGGCTTTATCCACAACGGCGCGCCCGTGCTGCTGGACATTGAGCCAGATAGCCCCACCCTGCCGACCTCGATCTTTTTTGATTACGACAGCCGCGAAACCCTTGTCGGCACCCCCGCCAACGAGGCACTGATTGAGGGCGAATATGGCCGCTTTATGCGCGCCCTCAAAAGCGTGCTCGGCACCAGCATTATGCACGAACCCCGCCGCCTAATGGATGAGCAAATTAACTTCATCGAGATCATCTCCCGCTTCCTACGCGAAATAAAAGCCCGCGCCGAGGCCGCCAGTGGCCTCACGTTCACCACCGCCCTCTCCGGCCGCCCCGTGCATTTTCATAGTGACGACCCAACAAAAGACGCCCAAGCCCTAACAGACCTGCGCGCCTGCTACCTTGCAGCTGGCTTTTCAGACGTCGAATTCATGCTAGAGCCCGAAGCCGCCGCACTCGCCAACCACAGCCACCTTGCCACAGGCACCATTGGCCTGATCGTCGATATCGGCGGCGGTACGTCTGACTTCACGGCTTTTGAGGCCGTTGAAACCGGCATCCAAATCCTCGCCAGCCACGGCGTGCGGGTGGGTGGAACAGATTTTGACCGTAAGCTCAGCATTGATCACATCATGCCGCTCTTGGGCAAAGGCAGCCAAATCCGCAAGGCCTTTGGCAGCGAGACCATGACCGCCCCCAATGCGATCTTCCACAACCTCGCCACCTGGCAAAAAATCCCGTTTATGTATACGGGAGACATCCGCCGAGACGCCAACGACCTACGCAAATACGCCGCCGAGCCGGCCTTGCTTAAGCGCCTGACAGATACGCTAGAAAACGAACTCGGCCATGATCTAGCCTTCGCCACCGAGCGCGGCAAAATTGAAGCCAACAAAGCCGATGCCACCATCGACCTTTCCGTGCTAGAGCCCCGCCTAACCGCCCCCCTCAGCCAAGCCGCCCTTGGCGAGTCTCTTGCCGCCCTCACCGCCAAAATAAAAACCGCCGCCGCCGAAACGCTGGCCCAAGCCAGCCTTACCCCCGCCCAAATCAACAGCCTGATATTTGTCGGTGGCTCCAGCCTGATGAGCACCGTCGAGGCCACCCTGCAAAGCCAGTTCCCCACCGCCAAACCCCACCGCACCTCTGCCTTTACAGCGGTGATAGAGGGCCTGACCCTCGCTACAAGGTAGGTTTATCAAGAGGGCTATTTAGAGCGATAAGAAGCTATGTTGGAAACTCGACCCGCATAGAAATCAATCCTAGCATATGGTCGGCATCTGAAAGCAAATATCCCAAAAAGCGTCGGTCGTTTGAGACAGTAGTGTGCCGAACCGTCGGAATAATACTCAGCACTGGGCACCCCGAATGGCCCGGTCGAACTTTTATGCTCCGTCAGCCTTAAGAACTCCCATCCAGCATCTTCGAAAAATACGGTCAACTCATCAACGCTGCATCCAAGTCCCAGGAGCAAGTGCGCGCTGCTCGACGAAGAAAACTCGTGGTAATCCCTACCTTCATTCCTAGTGAGCATATCCACAAATGGCGGCGCCGCCAGCACCGCCGCGCAGTCTGCATCTGCACCGTCCGCCAGTGCCAAGGCCGGAAGGCTCAGGCAAAGCGCCGCTGCAAAAACCATTCTAAGCCATGCCATATCTCACCCTCATTGCGCCGCGGATATCAAAGGCAATATCCAGCAGGTTGAGAGCCCATCATTGCGGTTCCCCAGAGCGGGTCAACCGATATTGGCCACGCGCCGCAGTTAACCCCCCGTCACCTCACCACACGTCACCCTTTACCGAGCGCCCAAACGCGGCTTACCATCACGTCAACCCAACCCGCGAGCACCCCATGCAACCCATAAACATCCCCGCCAGAGGCACCACCCTCAAAGGCACGCTTTACCAGCCACCCGCCGCCCCGAAAGCGGCCATTGTGCTGCACGGTGCCACCGGCGTGCCCGCGTGCTATTACCGCCATTTTGCCGAATGGCTCACCACCCAAGGCTATGCCTGCCTCACCTATGATTACCGAGATTTCGGGGCCTCGGCCACGGGCCACCCCAAGCATTCCACTGCAACCATGGTCGATTGGGGCGTGCACGACCAAAGCGCCGCCCAAGCCGCGCTTACCGCCCACCTCCCCGACGCCCCGCTCTGGGTCATCGGCCATTCGCTTGGCGGCTTTATGCTGCCCTTCCAGCCCAATGCGGCTCAAATTTCCCGCGTCATAACCGTCGCCAGCGGCGCGGCCTATATCGGAGATCACCCATGGCCCTACCGCGCCATGGCCCTGCTTTTTTGGTATGGCCCCGGCCCCCTTGGCACCAAGTTGCTCGGTTATCTTCCCGGCAAAGCCCTTGGTCTTGGTCCCAACCTCCCCGCGCAGGTTTACTGGCAATGGCGGCGCTGGTGTACGTCCAAAAGCTTTTACGAGGCCGAAACGGCGCTGCCCCCCTTGGCCCAGCCTTTCACAGGCCCGCTTAAAATCATCGCTATGGTTGATGACGTCATGATGCCCCCTCAATCTGTTTGGAAACTAGCGCGCTACTACCCAAAGGCCCAACAGAGCCGCGCGCTCCTTCATCCGAAAGTTTACGGCCTCAAACACATCGGTCATATCGAGATATTCAACCCAAGAAGCGCGAATATCTGGCCGGATATTATCAGCTAATCTGAAACGCCAAACAGCTATAACCATCCTAACAACTTGTTTATGCAGTGTTTTAAACATATTCGCATAACTACTTACCTAGGTTAGTATTTTTGAAAACCCCATCACTGATGATTGCTTTTCAGGGCCAAGCTTCTATGCGCGCTCGTGCCAATAGAAAGGGCCGCTCCCCTGAATGAACGGCCCAAACTCGAGTTTGGAGGTGGTCGAACTGCGGGCCACCTATCGGGGGTTGCCCCGGGCTAGATTTTCATCTCCCGCATGTCCTTAACCAAGTTCTCCAATATCCCAATAGACATCGGCACCTCCTTTCTCAAAGTTTCAGATGAGGTGAGCTTAGCGCAGATCTGGTTAAACGCAAATAAATTATGCACGCGCGGGCGTGAAGCGGCCCATGGCTATTCGGTATGGCCCCAGTGCCACCAGCGCGAGGCTCATTTTCACCGCAAAATCTGCCAAGGCAAGGCTGACCCAAAGCGGGGCCGCTGGCCCAACGCCAAACATCGGTATGATCTCCCGCGCCCAGCCGTTGGGCTGGCTAGGATCAAGAAAAATAAAAGCCGCCGCAAAAGCAATGCTGAAAAACAGCGCCGTATCCAGCGAAGAGCCAATAAACGAGCTGATGAGCGGCGCTTTCCACCAGTTGCCCGCGCGCAGCTTATCAAAGATAAACACGTCGGTCAGCTGCGCCAGCAAGAAGCCAACGCCCGAAGCCAAGGCTATCCGCAGGCTCACCGCAGGGCCGAATTCCAGGATAATTTGTGTGCCGATCAGTGAGCATATCACCCCCACGACAAAGCCCGCCAAAACCACCTTGCGGGCCTGCGCCGCGCCATAAGTCCGGTTCATCACATCCGTTACGAGAAACGCAAACGGATAGGTAAACGCCCCCCATGTCAGCCAATCTCCCAGCAGGAATTGCACCAAAATATTGCTGGCCACCACAATGGTTGCCATGGCAATTACGCCAAGTATAAATCCACGATTCATCATTTTATCCCGTATTTTTAAAGAAGGTCAGCGGTGACTTCTGCCAGAGCATCCGGCTGCCCGCCGCTATAAACCCGCTCGCGCCCAAACACAAGTGTTGCTCTATGCACATTTTAACCTATGCTGCTTCAACATATTCAACCACAGGGATTTTGGAATCGCCGCCATGTATAACAAGTTCAAATTTGCCGCCCTCGCGGTTTTGCTATTTGCCGCTACGCAGGGCTTTGCCCAAGCCAATGAAGAGGCCAGGGCCAAAATTGATGAATGCCGTGAAAAGCGTTGCAATTCACTTTATCTCAGCGGTATTGACGAGCTCACCAGCATTCCGGTTGAAGTGCTCAGCCTGCCCTCTGTTACTGAGCTACGCCTCAGCGGCTCTGGCATCACCGATCTTTCCTTGCTCAGCAAAATGCCGGGGCTGCGGGTGCTTGATATCTCCAACACGCCCGTCACTGATATCTCGCCCGTCGCCACGCTGCGCGCGCTTAGCCGGTTAGACCTCTCCACCACTGAAATCACCGATCTCTCGGTGGTATCCGGCCTTTTGGGCCTCACCTATCTTAACCTGCGCCGCACGCCGGTTTCCGATATTTCCCCGCTGGCCAATTTGGCAGGCCTCACAAGCCTTAACCTCTCGCGCACCAATGTGGCCGATATCTCGGTGCTCTCCAATTTCGCGGCCCTCAAGGACCTCGACTTGGAGCAAGCCCCCGTCACCGATTTTTCCGTATTGGCCACCCTGCGCGCCGTTACCGATCTTGACCTTACCAAAACCGCGGTCTCTGACCTGTCTGTGCTCAGTAACATGGTGATTTTGCGCAACCTAACATTGGATGACACGGGCGTGTCTTCCCTCGCTCCCCTAGCAAGCCTGTATGCGCTGCGCGATTTAAAACTCCAGCGCACGGCTGTATCTGATCTCACACCACTGGCGGATTTGGCGGGCTTAACACGGCTCAATATTGATGAAACCGGCGTCACTGATCTTTTTCCGATATTTGCCCTTGGCAAGCTTGAGCGCCTGTCGCTGGATGAAACTCAAGTAAGTGATATTTTTGTAGTATCCATACTTCCAAATTTGAGTGATCTGCAATTGGCCAACACCCAAGTAACAGACCTTTCCCCCCTTGCTGGCGCGGTTCGGCTTTCAAATATTGGTATTTCTGGCACTCAAATCAGCGATATTTCGGTACTGGCTAATGCCAAGCCCTTAAGCTGGTTTGATGCCTCTGATAGCATGGTTTCCGACCTAAGTGCGCTTATGAATCTTGAAGACCTACGCACAATTTATATCCGGAATACGCCCGCTGCAAATGGCGCTCAGGCAGCGGCCCTTGAAGCAAAGGGCCTGCGGGTTCGCCAGTAACCACGCCGCCTCCACGTGCATTTTGCCAGAGGCAAAATGCACCCTGGCCTCGCCTTCGGCTCGGTGGCGGCGCGGCGGGGGGGGTGTTGCTTGGCGATATCGTGTACGCGCCGCGCTGCGAGGGCAGTGTTTGTGGGCTGAGTATTTGGGAAAGTATGAAATATGGTGTTGCGTTTTGCGCCGATGCAGCGCCCGCATCGGTTAGGTTTTATTGATGAAATGCGCGTAAAACTGTGAACGCTGGACAATGGGCTTAACCGCCTTCGGGATTATCGCGTCGGGCATATTTACCGCCTCCAGTAGAGGCCATTACGCCCTTAGCGCTCCTGTGAAATGTCAGATAGCTTTGCCTTTTCCGTCAAGTCATTGACTCAAAACTACCAACCAGTTAAGTTTTGCGCATGGGCGTAATATTCGAAATCATTACAGTAATGCTCGCGGCAATTGCCGCTTATCCAGCCGCTGCGCAGGTAGCAAGCGATTTTAAAAAAACTAATTAGATTAGATACCCTGGTGGTCCACATACATGGCACGTATCGTAGGCATAAACTTTCTACAATCCAACGTAGAACCCTAGATCAATACTGCCTGGCGATAGTGTTCTGTGAGACTCATAAAGATACCAGTTACAAGTCAAAGATACGCAACATTCGGCAATTTTGGAACGTCAGATGACTTTGGCCCCCACATCATCAACTGACCTAAACGCTGCCGTTATTTGCAAAGCTACTTGCAAAGTTAGCATTTGTTTCTTAGGTTATCAATATGAGCTTTTTTGTGGAGATAGTTACCGTCGTAATAGCGACAATCGGCGCATACCCAGCGGTAGCGCAGGCGATGGCCGATTTTAAAAAAAATTAGTGGCTTAGATAGTAGGTGGGGTAACACCTGAGACTGAGACACGGCCCAGACTGCAAAAACTATTTGAAAACCACCTAAAGGCTTGTGAGTATTTGAGTAATTTAACCGTGGTCTGAAAGTTCAGGTCGCGGCGCTTTTATTTGTAAAATAGTCGCAGACGATGCTGCCACATAATGGCACAACTCATGCCTTCCCACGCCAACTTAGATCAGAAATACTTGACGTTTGAGGCAATATTGCATGACGCAAGTTTATTGATAAATTTCAGAAAACCTGCT
>WTAL01000231.1 GCA_013139635.1 Paracoccaceae bacterium | reverse complement strand
GCATGATGTAGCGCCAGAAAAACGGCGTGTAGATTACGTTTCGCTTTTTATCAGCCGCTTTCATCAGGCTGGCGGCAATGTCCTCGGGCGAGGCCACAAGGAACATGCCTTCAATGCCCCATGTCATCGCGGTATCCACAAAGCCCGGCTTAACCGTCACCACATGTGCGCCCGAACGGCCTAGCCGGTTGCGCAGGCCCGAAAGATAGGTGGCAAAGCCGGCTTTGGCCGCGCCGTAAACGTAATTGCCGATGCGGCCACGGTCTCCGGCCACGGAGCCAACACCTATAATGGTGCCGCTGCCGCGTTCTTCGAGCACAGGGGCGAGCAGTTGTAGGAAGCGTGCAGGGCCGGTGAAGCTGTCTTGGATGGTGCCGTCTATCAGGCTTGGGTCGGCGTCGATGGCCGATTGCTCGGGCATGGAGCCAACGAATACGGCGGCGCTTAGGGTGCCAGAAGTCAGCGCGGCTTCATTTATGGTGGCTTGGAACTTCTCCGGTTTACGGGCGTCAAACGCCACGGCTTTGGCGCTGGGCGCGCCGCGCAGCTCGCAATCGGTGGCGATGCGTTTCAGCTCAGGCATATCGCGGCCCAGTAAAAGCAGCTCTGCCCCGCGTGCGGCGCAGGTGCGGGCAAAGGCGCGGGCGATGGCCGAGGTGGCCCCGACGATGATCCATGTTTCGGTCATGCTTGGCCTCTTATGTTTAGGCGTTTTACGAGGGCGGTTTCAAAGGCACCCGATGGGTCGGCTTTGGTGACCTCGGCGCGAAAGTCATCCAACTCGCTATACATTGCGGGCAAATATCCGGCGTCTAGGCTGGAATCTTTAGCGAGGTAAATCCGCCCGCCTGCGTTGCGCGCCAGTTCGTTGAGCCGCGCCAAAAGCGCCTTGGCGCTGGGTTTGTTTACGATATCAACCGCCAGCGTATAGCCTTCATCAACCGCCAGCGTATAGCCTTCCATCGGGAAGGACATCATGCCGCCGCGCCCATGGCCAAGCTTTTTGAGGACCGAAAGCGGGGAGGCGAGGCCGGAGGACACAACGGCCTCCAGCATAAGCGCCAGTGTGGCGGCGGCCTCATCATCGGGCAGCACGCATTGGAACTGGTGAAAGCCGCGCTTGCCGTAAAGGCGGTTCCAGTGCTGGATGGTATCTAGGGGGAAGAAGAATTTGTGCAGCGGGCGCTCGCGGTCTCGGCCTGCTTCAGGGATGCGCTTGGTATAGAGCCAGTTAAAAGCCTTAACGAGTGGCGTGCTCATGGCAAAGCCGGGGAGGTTAAACGGGATAGCGCGGGATTTTGTGGACGGCGCAAACGGGCCGGACGCAAAATGGGCTTCTTCCAGAATACCACGGCCAAGGTGAATGTCTTTCGCTGTCATATCGAGCCAGCCCACCTGATAGTCGGCGCGGGAGCCGTTAAAAGCCTCAAGAAAGGCATCAAGGTCTTCGATCCGGCGCTCATGCACGGCCATATTGCCCGCGGGGCATTTGGCGAGGTGCAGGCGGGCGCTTACAATTATGCCGGTTTGGCCGAGGCCGCCGATGGTGGCGCGAAAGAGCTTGGGCTTGGTTTTGAGGGAAATCCGCTGGGATTTGCCATCGGGGCCCATCAGCACAAGGCTTTCAATATGCTGGCCAAAGCTGCCCGCAAGCTGGTGGTTTTTGCCGTGCACATCATGGGCGATGCAGCCCCCTAAGGTGGCAAAGCCGGTGCCGGGCATAACGGCGGGCATCCAGCCTTTTGGGGCGAAGCTGTTGAGAATGTCGGTGATAGTGACGCCCGCTTCGGCCTCTAGCAGGCCTGATTCGGCGTCAAAACTTATGAAACGGTCGAGGCGGGTCATGTCTATGGCCTGCGGGGCGACGGCGGCATCGCCGTAAGAACGCCGCGCGCCTATGGCAGGGCAGGGGGTTTCGGCTAGCGTATCTGCTAGCGCGGCATGCCGCTCGGGGCGGGCCAGCTCAGCCTCTAGCGCAAGCGCGCCACCCCAACCTTTAAGCTCGTCTTTTTTCCAACGCATATTCAGGCCCCTTTTCGCTCTGCTAGCGGGAATACAATAATTCCGATGAGAATGGCAAACCAAAGTGTGGTAATGCGGATAATAATGGTGGCAACGAGGGCGGCATCTAGCGGCACGCCTTGCAGGGTGAGCAGGCCGACCATCACGGCCTCGGCCCCGCCCAGCCCGCCCGGCAGGCCGGTGGCACCGCCGCCGAGCATGGAAAACAGGAAGATGCCCACGGCCATCCAAAAGCCCATTTGAATGCCGAGCCAGCTAAGCAGCAGGTAAAACGAATAGCCCTCAAGTAGCCAGCCAATAGCGCTGAGGGCCAGCACGGGCAGCACAACTTGGGGCGTGGTAAACAGCGCCAGCTGCCGCACGGCGCGCCGCAAGCTGGCAAACAGCCGCGCGCCACGGCCAAGGGTTTGCCATGTGAGCGTGATGAGCTTGGCAAGCATCCGAGGGTTGGTGGCCATGAGTGCCAGCACAAGCGCCAGCCCCGCCACCCAGTAAACACCGCCTGCGCCGCCAAGACCTAGCAAAGCTGCGACCAACAAAAGCAAGGCCACGGCGGCAAGATCTGCGGCGCGGTCGCCTAGCATCATCGGGGAGGATTGCAGGATTTTAATGCCGGTATCGCGCTTGATCCAACGCAGGCGCACCAGCTCGCCCACACGCCCGGGGGTAATGGTGAGGGCAAAGCCAGCAAGGTAAATGACTGCGTTGCGGATTAGCGAAATTCTGAGTGCAAGGGCGCGGGCAAGCAGGTGCCAGCGCAGGGCGCGAAGGGCGTAGTTGCCAAGGGAAAGGACGAACAGGATGCCGAACTGTCCCCAGCCGAGCCTTGCGACGGCGGCCCGTGTATCTTCCCATCCGGTATAGGCAATGATCATGCCCAGCCCGACGAGGAAAAGCGCCAGCATGCCAAGGCCAAAAAGCAGGTCTTTATGGGATTTCAAAAACAACATGCTCCCGCTTAGCATAGTTTGCCGCGCTTGGAACCCAACCAGTGAATTTTCCTTGGGGGGATTAACCCCCCTGCGAAAAATCTTCCCTTCGGTCAGTTTTGAAGGCTGGAGGGTTTGGGGGCTATCGTTAGGTATTTGGGTTTTTGCTGATAGATTGGACTTAACGGGCTTTCTTTGAGAAGAAACCGCAGCTTTATAAAACCTTACCTAAAGGCCGCAATGCCCGCTTTGCCGTGAAGGCTTGTGGGCGAAGTTTGATTATGCCAAAAATGGCTGTGACATTGTGCATAACTTTTAGATAGGAAGATATAACATGACCAATCCAACTGGTATGGAAGACCTTCTAGACGAGGGAGAGGTCATCCGCTGGCAAGGCCGCCCTGATTCAACAAATGTCTGGTTCACCATGCAGTATGTCAGTCTGGTGCTGGGGTTAGCCGTGTCTGCTTTCGCCGTGATTTGGATGATGCAAGCCGCAAAAGAGAGTGGGTGGGGTTGGGCGTTTGGCTTGATTTTCCTGTGCTTTGGTATTTTCATTACGCTTGCCCTGCCATACGGAAGCCCCTATTTTCGGAGCAAGAAACGGTATGCGCTCACCAATTGGCGGGCCTTGATCATTACTGATCTGCCTATTCTGGGCCGCAAAATAAAATCTTACCCGATCACGCCACAGTCACCTTTGGAAATAGATACCAGATATAAGTCCAGCGTTTATTTTGCTACAAAGGCGGCGCGGAGCGCTAGGGGCGCCTACAAGATTAAAATCGGGTTTGAACTTATCGACGATGCTGAACAGGTATTAGCTTTATTGCAGGAAATTCAGAAAGAAACTAAATGACTATCCGATTTGTAGCAAAGGTTTGTTGCGTTACGACCTGTTCGTAAGTTTGGGCTTATTCTGTTGAAAAGCTCACGTTTCCACCGGATCGCATCATTGCATAAACGGCTCCCGCCCTTGTTTCATACGGTGGCTCTGGTCCGGATTGGGCCTGGGGCTAGTTTGGCCAGTTTTTTG
>WTAL01000088.1 GCA_013139635.1 Paracoccaceae bacterium | reverse complement strand
GCCGTTTTTTAGTTGTGTCAGCGGGGTATTCGCCCCTATAGCAAAGCTAACCAGCCACAGGAGCGCGCCATGACCACCGATTCAGGTTTTTTCACCGAAACACTAGATACCCGTGACCCAGCCATTAAAGCCGCCATTACCGGCGAGCTTGGCCGCCAGCGCGACGAGATCGAGCTGATCGCGTCTGAAAATATTGTGTCTGCTGCTGTGATGGAAGCCCAAGGCTCGGTGCTAACCAACAAATATGCCGAAGGCTACGCTGGCCGCCGCTACTATGGCGGTTGTGAATTTGCCGATGTGGCCGAGACCATCGCCATTGACCGCGCCAAGCAGCTTTTTGGTTGTAACTTCATCAATGTGCAGCCTCATTCCGGCTCTCAGGCCAACCAAGGTGTTTTTAATGCGCTGATTAAGCCGGGCGATACCATTTTGGGGATGAACCTTGCCTCAGGTGGCCACCTGACCCACGGGGCAAAGCCAAACCAGTCGGGCAAGTGGTTTAACGCCGTGCAATACGGTGTGCGCGAGCAAGACAACCTGCTGGATTACGCCGAAATGCGAAAGCTGGCGCTTAAACATAAGCCAGCACTAATTATTGCCGGAGGCTCGGCCATTCCGCGCCAGATTGATTTTGCCAAATTCCGCGCGGTAGCCGATGAGGTTGGCGCCATTTTGATGGTAGACATGGCGCATTTTGCGGGGCTCGTGGCCACGGGCGCGCACCCGTCGCCCTTCCCGCATGCTGATGTGGTAACCACAACCACGCACAAAACGCTACGCGGGCCACGCGGCGGGATGATTTTGACCAATAACGCCGACATCGCCAAAAAGGTCAATTCAGCCATTTTTCCCGGCATTCAAGGCGGGCCGCTGATGCACGTTATTGCCGCCAAGGCGGTGGCTTTTGGTGAGGCGCTTCGGCCAGAGTTCACTGATTATATCAACGCCGTGGTGACCAACGCGCAAGTGCTGGCGGCAACCCTTGTGAAGGGCGGCCTTGATATTGTTTCGGGCGGCACCGACACCCACCTGATGCTGGTGGACCTGCGCCCGAAAGGCGTGAAGGGCAACGCCACCGAGGAGGCTTTGGGCCGCGCGCGCATCACCTGCAACAAAAATGGCATCCCGTTTGACCCCGAAAAACCGATGGTAACTTCCGGCGTGCGCCTTGGCTCACCCGCAGGCACCACGCGTGGTTTTGGCGTGGCTGAATTTACGCTGATCGGTGAATTGATCATCGAGGTGGTTGATGGTTTGGCCGCCAATGGGGCGGAAAATAACGGTGAAGTAGAGGCCGCCGTTGCCGCAAAAGTGGCTGATCTTTGCGCTAAATTCCCTATGTACCCAAATCTCTAAAATACTACATTTAGTGGCTCCCCACGATTTTTAGACGAGGTTTATGTATTTCGGTAATACTCCGGTAACCTTTCTGAGCGATACCTTAAGCACAGAAAACAGGAACCGGAGGCACCCCAGATGGGATTACAGGCATTAATTTTTGACGTGGATGGCACGGTGGCAGAGACCGCCGACCTCCACCGCGCGGCCTTCAACCGCGCCTTTGCAGAGCACGGTCTAAGCTGGCATTGGGATCGCGAGATTTTCAGCCAACTGGCCCCCGTTGAGTTTTCGCTCCCAAAGCTGCGGCTCTTTTCGGTGGCAATGCGGCGCAGCGGCCAAGGCCATGTGCCATCCCATTCAGAGCTTGCTAACATCACTAAACGTAAAGCGCATATTTTTTGCCAATCAGTGCGTGAAGGGGCCGCGCGTTTGCGCCCCGGCGTGGTGCGGCTCATGCAAGAGGCCCTGCACGAGGGCCTGTCCATTGGCGCTGTGTCAACCTCTAGCCGCGCCGAAACGCAGGCGCTGCTTATTGCCACTCTTGGCTTTCATAATATGCACTGGATAACCAGCCTGAAAACCGCCGAAGATGCGCAGGTGCCCGCCGCTGAGCGTTCGCTTTATAAAGCCGTGCTAGACGATTTTGACATTGTCGGCCGCCGTGCCTTTGCCATTGATGACAGCGCTAGCGGCGCTTTAGCGGCTTCCCGAAATGGCATTCCTGTTTTGGCCACGCCGAGCATGTATAGCGCCAGCAGTCGCTTTGATAACGCCGCCCTTACCATTAGCGACCTAGGGCAGCCCGCCGAACCGTTCACCGTAATTAGCGGGAAAGCCTATGGGCACCCTTTTGTGAGCCCAGCTTTGCTTCGGGCGCTTTTGGCCCTAAAAGCTGAGGCAGCTTAATAGGTTCTTCACCGAATTAGCGCATCTTGGGATATGAAACCAAAGGTCGCAAAAATGAAAACAGTTTTTCTATCCCTTTTCCTTATGTTCACCACACTCCCCGCGCAGGCCCAACAGCCAGTTGTTAGTTTTGGTGGCAGCACGCTAGGGGCCACTTTCGAGGCCGGGTATCGCCTTGGCCCAAATTTCGGGTTGCGCGGCATAGCGGGTTTCGGGAGCGTCGGATTTAACAGCGATTACAATGGCACACCCTTAACCGGCACCGCCAATATTGGCGGGGTTGGCCTATTGGCTGATGTCTATTTGGGTGGCGGCGGGCGCATTTCTGCTGGCGGAATATCCCAGAACTATGGCGCTGACCTTACCATTTCAGGTGATATTACTGTTGAAGGCACCACGTTTAACAATGTGGACATTTCAGCCTCAATAGATACGATGAACCGCTTCGCCCCCGTGGTTGCTATTGGCTACGAAAAAACCTTTCGTAACAATTGGGGCATTTCCGCAGATTTGGGCGCACTATATACAGGCGGGTTTTCCCTCACGGCCACCGATAACAGCACCCAAATCCCGCAAGTTGATCTTGATTCGGAGCTGTCCACGACCAATGCCGAGCTTGGGCAAATTACAATCCTACCCTTCGTTAAACTCAGCGTGAGCTTTGCGTTTTAGGCCCGCCCTGAGAAACCAGCCCCCGCACCATACAAAGATATATTTCCTCAATCTTATCAAGGCTCAAGCGCCCGTCTCCGCTATACCATGTGCTCACCCCCGTAAGCATCGCGATAATCGCGTAAGATGAAAGCTTGGTATCACACAGCGAGAATCGACCAGAATCGTTGCCGTCTTTCAATATCTCGCCAAGGAGGCCCTCATACTGCCGCCGCTTCTGTTCGATCAGAATGAAGTTTTCTTCAGATAGGTTGCGAAGCTCCATATAGGCAATAAAAATCTCGTCGCCTCGATCCAGATGAAACCGAATATGAAAGCGCACAAATTGCTCTATTTTCGTCATAGGGTCATCTTCATTGCCGGCCGATTCAGCCGTCCAAGCCCCCAGCAAATCATCCATATGCCGGTCCATAATCTGGTAAAGCAGCGTTTGCTTGTCTGGCGTATAAAGATAAAGCGCCCCCGCTTGCACCCCAACTTCAGCTGCAATCTGGCGCATAGAAACCGCGGCATAGCCATATTTGGCAAACAAGCGCGTAGCCGCTTCACGTAATTCACGCGCGGTTTTCTTTCCGTTTGATCCTGATTTTCTGGCCATTCTGCCCTCGGTTTTCTATAGCTAACTGAACATTCGTTCAAATAGCAAGTGAAACCTTGCGGCGATCACCCCATCGCTAATGCCACAGCGCGGCGCGAGTACAAAACCTGAGCCCCACACAAGGGTCAACGCGCCGCTATAGCTGCGCTACCGAAGGTCAAATCGATCAAGCACAAAGCTGCCGGGCGCATCTTCCAACACACCTGTAACGGCCCCCGCCTCTCGCGCCATAACTTTTTTGCCGCTGCGCTTTTTCAACCATTCATCCCAATCGCCCCACCAGCTTCCGTCCGTTTCAGTGGCCGCAGCCAGCCAAGCGGCCAAATCTTCTTTTGCCGCTGTATCGCCTGTCCAATATTGATATTTCCCAGCCGCAGGTGGGTTCACCACGCCAGCAATATGCCCTGAGCCAGACAGCACAAAACGGTTTTGTGCCTTCGAAAGCATTTGCACCCCGCGAAAAACCGAAGCCGCGGGCGCGATATGGTCCTCTTTTGTCGCCACGTGATATAAGGGAATTTTCACGTCGGTCGGAGCCACCTCCTCCCCCAGCATCTCAAAACCACCATCCGCAAATCCGTTTTCCATATAAAAACGACGCAGGTAAAAGAGGTGTAACTTGGCGGGCATACCGGTGCTATCCGCATTCCAGTAGAGCAGGTCAAAGGGAAATGGCTCCTTACCCAGCAGGTAGTTGTTCACAACATATGACCAAATAAGATCGTTCGCCCGCAGCATGTTAAAGGCACTGGCCATGGTTTGCGCTGGCAAGTACCCATCCGGCATTTGCGTTTCCAAGTCGGCCAGTGTTTCCTCATCGGCAAAAATTTGCAGCTCTCCAGCATCCGAAAACTCTAGCTGCGTCGTAAACAGCGTGGCCGACGCCACCCGTTTGTCATTGGTTTTGCCAAGATACGCTATGAGCGTCCCCAAAAGCGTGCCCCCCACGCAGTATCCGCCAATATTCAGGCTTTTTTGCCCTGTCTCCTTTAGCGCCACGTCAACCGCGCCCAGCACGGCTTGCGCATAGCTGTCCCATGTTTCATCTTTCTGCGCTTCGGTCGGGTTGACCCATGAAATAATGAACACCGTATAGCCTTGCGCCACCAGATATTGCATCAGGGACTTTTTCTTGTTCAGGTCAAGAATGTAAAACTTGTTAATCCAAGGGGGGATAAAAAGAAGAGGCTTGGCGTGCACCTTTTCTGTGCTCGGGCTATATTGAATGAGCTGTAACACATTGTTTTGCCAAATAACTTTTCCCGGCGTTACCGCCATATCTCGGCCAACTTCAAAAGCGTCCATATCGGTTTGCCGGATCAAAAGCTTGCCATGCCCGCGCTCGGTATCGTCCAGCATCATTTGCAACCCGCGCACCAGGTTTTCACCGTTTTGCGTAACTGTTTCCTCCAGCACTTCTGGATTTAAGGCGAAAAAATTAGCCGGGTGGATGGATTCCACATAATTCCGCGTATAAAAATCCAGCTTTTTGCGCTCGGAGTCGCTCAGGTTATCAGCATCAGTAACCTGTTGTTGCATCCAGTCAGAGGTAAACAGATAAGCGTTTTTGATATAATCAAACAGCGCGCTTTCAGTCCATCCTTTATGCGCAAAGCGCTTGCCGCCCCGCGTATCTGGGGTCGGGGCTTCTGGCCCCGTCCAGCGCTGCATGGTTTCCAGCCACAGGTTTTGCTGGCCCAGCCAATAATCGGTAGAGGCTTTAACCAAGGCTTCGGGCGAGCTCCATAGCGCCTTATTTATTTCCTCCAACGCCTTCATGGGCGATGCCGCCTCGCCCTGCCCTTCCAGTGCGGCCTGCCAAATTTTAACAGACAGCTCAGCGATCTCGGCAAAATTCTGCGCAGTGGCCGCGCCCTGTTTGGCGATTTCATCCATATCTGTAGGGCTATTGGGCATTTTGGGCGGGCCTCCGTGAGTGCTTGCACCTATCCGGCGCAGAGATTACATTTGAAATCGCAAATGCAACTTTATCAAGGGTAAATATCCGGTGCAGACCAAATTAGCTCTCTTTTTAGCTGCAACGCTTGCCCTTGCCGCCTGCTCGATCAATGATGACCTAAGGCAATTTCGAGATACGGTGCCCGAGCGGATTGGCGGCCAGAGTTGGCTGGCGCTTGTGCCACTGGGCGCTTTTGGCCCACTTTCAATCATTTCACCTGCGCCAGATGCGCGCTCTATGGTCGCGCGTGCCAGCGCTTTGCGGCTCAAGGCGACACAGCTACGCGCGCATCCTGTGCTAGACCCCGCCCGCGCCCGCGCCATGCGCACAGCTTTGAGGCGTTTTTCCACATAACCTGTGGCCTCGCTGCGCTCGGCTATCGCGGCGCGTCTAGCATTGTGTTGCTTTGAAATGCCTTTTTCGCGCCGCACTGAGGCTTCATCGCCTGCTACAAGCGCAGGAGTTGCCGCGCGGCGCGCATACGGACTCCCAAAACAGCACAAAGGTAGACGCGCCGCCTCCTTGAAATTCCCGCTTTTCATGCCACCCTAGAGGCCTTATAAGCACAGCAGTTTTATGGGAGCACTCAGGTGACAGACAATCAGGAATTTGACCAAAAGGCCGCAACATTTTACTCTGTGGCAAAGTTTTTGGAAGACGGCAAAGTGGCTGAAGGCACGTCCATTGAGCTAGAGTTATTTTTCAATCCGACAGATGACGCTGACCAGCCAGCCTTTCTGAAGGCGCTAAAAACCTTTGGTTATCAAGCCGAAGTTGAAACCGAAAACACCAAGGATGGCACCCGCGAAGCCGTTCTTGTGAATGTCGCCACCAAAATGACAGCTGAAGACATTTGGCTTCACGAAGAACGCACAAGCAAGCTGGCGCATTCGCGTGGCTTTGCCCCCGATGGCTGGGGTTTTCTTGAGCCGGATGCATAAGGATATTACTATGAGCAAGCCCTTGAAAATAGCCATTGCTGGCCTTGGCACAGTAGGCGCCGGCGTTGTTAAAATGATTCAAACCCATGGAGACCTGCTGGCGCGCCGCGCCGGTCGCCCGCTAGAAATTGTGGCCGTTTCCGCCCGCTCCAAGGGCAAAGATCGCGGTGTAGACCTTTCGGGCTACGCTTGGGAGGATGACCCGGTGGCACTGGCCAAGCGGGATGATGTTGACCTGTTTGTGGAGGTTATGGGCGGCGAAGACGGCCCTGCCAAGGCGAGCTGCGAGGCCGCGCTGGCGGCGGGCAAACATGTGGTAACAGCCAACAAAGCCATGCTGGCTTTGCATGGGCAGCCTATGGCTGAACTTGCCGAAAGCACCGGCGTGGCTCTGCGTTTTGAAGCCGCTGTTGCTGGCGGCATTCCGATTGTAAAAGCCCTCACTGAGGGGCTGGCGGGCAACGGGATTGCCCGCGTTATGGGCGTGATGAATGGCACCTGCAATTATATCCTGACCAAAATGGAAGACACTGGCGCGAGCTATGATGACGTGCTCAAAGAAGCACAGGCGCTTGGCTATGCTGAGGCTGACCCGACCGTGGACGTGGGCGGCATTGACGCAGCGCACAAGCTGAGCCTGCTGGCCGCCACCGCCTTTGGCACCCGCGTGGCCTTTGATAAAGTCGAGATTGAAGGCATCCAGCGGATCACCCTTCAGGACATCAAAAACGCTGCCGATATGGGCTATAAGATCAAGCTTCTTGGCGTAGCACAGCAGAATGATGATGGCATTGAGCAGCGCATGCAGCCCTGCCTCGTGCCCACGGCTTCGCCGCTGGGGCAGCTTGGAGGCGTGAGCAATATGGTTGTGGTTGACGGCGATTTCATCGGCCAAACGGTTTATCAAGGCCCCGGCGCGGGCGAAGGGCCAACGGCCTCTGCGATTCTTGGCGATATTATGGACATCGCGCGCGGGCTAAACATTCCGGCCTTTGGCCAGCCTGCCGCTGGTTTGGCACAGCCAAATAGCTCGTCCAAGGGCTCCAACGCCGCTTATTACCTGCGCTTTAGCCTCACCGATTCAGCCGGCACCTTGGCTAAGCTGGCCAGCATTTTAGGCGCGCATGATGTTTCTATCAACCGTATGCACCAGTATGGCCATGACGGCCAAACCGCGCCTTTGGTGATTGTAACCCACACCACCCCTCGCGCAGCGCTAGATGCCGCATTGGCGGAGATTTGCGCATTATCAGCCTCGCTGGCCGAACCGGTGGCCTTGCGCATCGAGAGCCTGTAGAACCGAATTCAGACACAACCCTATTTAAGGATTTTGAAATGAAATTCCTCTCTGCCCTTGCGCTCACGTTTGCCGCCGGCATGGCGAGCGCACAAGATGCGTCCGACAATTTTGAGATGGCCAAGCTGGGCATCACCATGAACGGCTATGATTGCAATCAGGTCTTAACCGTTGTGCCGACGGCTAATGACGATGTTCTTGAAATCACCTGCAAAAAAAGCGCTGGCTCCAACGCTGAGGTGGTATATACCTTCACCATTGACGGGGCCGGATTCTCAGTAGCCCCGAAGTAATTTCCGGGAAGGTCCAAAATGCCCAACGACTCCACGCTTTACTCCGATCGAATGCTATCGCTCGGGTTGGCCCGTGTATCCGAACAAGCCGCCATTGCCGCCGCCAAACTGGTAGGCGCTGGCGATGAAAAAGCCGCTGACCAAGCCGCCGTAGATGCCATGCGCACCCAGCTTAACAAGCTTGATATACGCGGCCGAATCGTTATTGGCGAAGGCGAGCGCGACGAAGCGCCGATGCTTTATATTGGCGAAGAAGTTGGCAACGGCAATGGGCCGGAAGTTGACATCGCGCTCGACCCGCTTGAGGGCACAACGCTCTGCGCCAAAGATATGCCAAACGCGCTGGCCGTAATTGCCATGGGGCCTAAGGGCTCTATGCTCTATGCCCCTGATACTTATATGGAAAAGCTGGCCATTGGGCCGGGGTATCCAAAAGATGTGGTCACGCTTGATATGTCCCCTACCGAGCGAGTGCAGGCCTTGGCCACGGTAAAAGGCGTGCAGCCATCAGACCTTATGGTCTGTGTGCTAGAGCGCCCCCGCCATGAGGCCATGATCCGCGAGTTGCGCGAAACCGGCGCGCATATCCGGCTGATAACAGACGGCGATGTGGCAGGTATTATCCACTGCGCCGAGACCGAGAAAACCGGCATTGATATGTATATGGGCAGTGGGGGCGCACCCGAGGGTGTGCTGGCGGCCGCGGCGCTCAAATGCATGGGGGGCCAAATGTATGGCCAACTGATATTCCGCAATGAAGATGAGCGCGCACGAGCCCGCAAAACCGGCGTTAAGGATTTTGACCGTATTTATGCGCTGGATGACCTCGTTACGGATGATGTGATTTTTGCCGCCACTGGTGTGACCGATGGCTCGGTAGTGTCTGGCGCGCGGCGGGTTGATGGCTATCTGGAAACAGAAACCATCCTGATGCGCTCCAAAACCGGCTCTGTTCGGCGCTTATTTTACCGCCAAAGGAACCAATAATGACTGAGCCAGAGCAAACGCCAAAGCGCCCGCACGCGGTCCTTCGTGCACTGCTTACCTTTTGGCTTTTGAGCTGGTTCATTATCATTGCCTTCTTTATTCGCTCACAATTTGACCCCCAGCCGCTTTTTGGCTGGGTGGGTGCCACGGTTTGGATCGGGATTTCGGTGGCAAGCTGGCTGTTTATATTCCGGTTATTAAACAAGCTTCGTCAGCTCCCTCCCGAATGAGCGCCTTTCTTAACGTCGAATCCTCGCTCACTGGCCGCCGCTGGGTTGGCCCCTCCCCCGAGGTAGAGCGCCAAGCCGAAGCCATTTCTCAAGCCAGCAACCTGCCCGATGTTCTAACCCGCGTGCTAGCTGCTCGCGGCGTGCAGCCCAATGAGGCCGATGCCTTTCTGGCCCCCTCTCTGCGAGAGCTCATGCCAGACCCCTCCAGCCTGAAAGACATGGACAAAGCCGCCGAGCGCATCTTTTTCGCGCTGCAATCAGGCCAGCGCATCGCCATTTTTGCCGATTATGATGTGGACGGCGCCACCTCTGCCGCCCAACTGCTCACGTGGTTTAAAGCGCTTGGCACCGAGGCCACGCTTTATATTCCAGACCGCTTGAAGGAGGGCTATGGCCCCAATGATGCCGCCATGGAAATGCTAGGCAAAGCCCATGACCTCGTCATTTGCGTTGATTGCGGCACGGTTGCCACCGGCCCTGTGCAGGTGGCCGTTGACCAAGGCGCAGATGTCATTATTCTTGACCACCACTTGGGCGCAGAGACCCTCCCCCCCGCGCTCGCCGTGGTGAACCCAAATCGGCAAGACGAGGTCTCCGAGCACACCTATCTTTGCGCCGCTGGCGTGGTGTTTTTAACGCTGGTTGCGGTTAACCGCCACTATCGTGATGCCGGAATAACAGCGCCTCCGCTGCTGGGTATGCTTGATTTAGTGGCCCTTGGCACGGTGGCCGATGTGGCCCCGCTGGTTGGCTTTAACCGTGCATTGGTGCGCCAAGGCCTCACGGTAATGGCTGCCCGAACCCGCCCTGGCCTAGTGGCTCTCGGGGATGTTGCAAAAATCAATAGCGCCCCCCGCGCCTATCATTTGGGATATTTACTCGGCCCACGCATTAATGCCGGTGGCCGGATTGGCAAAGCCGACCTTGGCACGCGCCTGCTCACGGCCACTGAGCCGCATGATGCACAGGCGCTCGCCGAGCGCTTGGATACGTTAAATTCTGAGCGCCGCGAGATCGAGGCGCACGTGCAAGCTGCGGCTGAAGCACAAGCCGAGGAGCGCGGGTTAGATGGCCCGCTGGTTTGGGCGGCAGGCAAAGGCTGGCACCCCGGCGTGGTTGGCATTGTGGCCTCTCGCCTAAAAGAAAAGTTCAACCGCCCCGCTGTGGTTATAGGCGTTTCAGATGAGGGTGTAGGCCATGGCTCTGGCCGCTCGGTGAGCGGGGTGGACCTTGGGGCCGCCATTTCAAAGCTGGCCCGCGATGGCGCCATTTTAAAAGGTGGTGGCCATAAAATGGCAGCGGGGCTTAGTGTTTTGGAAGCCGAAATAGAGCCAGCCATGGCCTTGCTTTCGGCCGCCCTTGGCAAGCAGGGCGCGGGCGATCAAGGCCCACGAGACCTATCCATAACAGCCACCCTCGGCGGCGCTACGCCAGAACTGATCGAACAAATCGAAGCCGCCGGCCCCTTTGGTGCCAGCGCCCCCGCCCCCCGTTTTGCCATTCCCTCGGCCCGCATTCGCTTTGCCAAGCCCGCGGGCGAAAGCCACTTGCGGCTCACGGTTGATAATGGCGGCGGCCCGATAGACATCATCGCCTTTCGCGCTTTTGAAAGTGACCTAGGCCAAGCCCTACTTAACCATGCAGGCCAAGCCTTTCACTTCGCTGGGCGCTTTGAGATTGACGAATGGGGCGGCCGCCGTAAAGCCAAGATGCAGCTTGAAGATGCTGCCAAAGCCTAACCAACGCGGCGCGTCTACCTTTGTTTTGCTTTGCAAATTCGTGCTCGCGCCGCCCCCACCTCTTGCGCTTGCTACAAGAACCCAAGCCTCAGCGCGGCGCGAACCAAACCTCGCCACAAGCACAAGAGTTGACGCGCCGCCACCGCGCCTGCACGCGCATTTTTTTCGAAGGGAAAAAGCCCGCCGCAGGGCGCATAGGGCGCTGCGGGCTAAATCTGCTTTACCCGCAAGCGCATTTCCGGCACAATCAGCCAGAAGCCATAACAAATGCGACACACCACTATGACCCATATCCTTATCCTCAACGGCCCCAACCTTAATCTGCTCGGCACCCGCCAGCCTGAAACTTACGGCACCATTACCCTGAGCGATATCGAAGCCATGTGTGCCCGTGAAGCAGGCCAGCTCGGTGTGACCTACGCGTTTGAGCAAAGCAATCATGAGGGCGCTTTGATTGACCATATTCATAACACCAAAGCGCAAGGCATTATCCTAAACGCGGGGGCGTATACCCACACCTCAATCGCCATTATGGACGCGCTCAGCTCGGTTAATAAACCCGTGCTGGAACTACATCTTAGCAATATCCACCAGCGAGAAAGTTTCCGGCAGCATTCCTATATTTCAAAGGTTGCCTTTGCCATGGTTTGCGGCCTCGGGGCCTCTGGTTATCCTATCGCTATGCGCGCCATGAGCGAGCATCTGGCACCTTAGTGGAGCCGCTCGCCTACTTTTATATCGGCCTAGCTGCCTTTCTTGTAGGCTTCACCAAAACCTCCGTTGGCGGTGTTGGCATCCTGGCGGTGCTCCTTATGGCGCTCGCCATTCCCGGCCCCGCTTCGCCGGGCGTGTTGCTTCCCATGCTCATTGCTGCTGATATTATGGCAGTCATTTACTATCGTCGCGCCTGCCAATGGCGCATTTTGGCACGCTTAATTCCCCCCTCCATTCTCGGTGTCGCTTTTGCTTGGTGGTTTCTCTCCGCAACATCCGGCTACAATTTCAACCAGCTCATCGGTTGGGTGATTCTAACAATGCTGGCACTAGATATTTTGATATCAGATAGATTGCGCGCTATGGTGCAGGGAAAACTGCTCACGGGCATAATTGGCACGATGGCGGGGGCGGCCTCCATGATCGCAAATGCTGCAGGGCCAATTTTTGGCATTTATCTTTTACAAATGGGGCTTAGCAAATCAGAATTTATAGGCACGCGAAGCTGGTTTTTCTTGCTGGTTAACATCGTTAAACTCCCTTTTGCCATAGGGCTTGGCATTACCACCAGCCAGTCTCTGACCTTAAATCTTTATTATCTTCCCATTATCCTACTGGGCGCGGTCCTCGGCAAACAGCTTATTTCCCACATAAACCTCAAGCTCTTTAAAATCTTAATCCGCGCGGCTGTGCTAGCCGCCGCGACACGTTTGATCCTTGGCTAAAAAAACTTTCGGGTTTTGTAAAATAACCCTTGCGCCCGAACCCGCCCGCTAATAAAACGCCCTCACAAAGAGAGCGATGCGCCCTTCGTCTATCGGTTAGGACGTCAGGTTTTCAACCTGAAAAGAGGGGTTCGATTCCCCTAGGGCGTACCACTCTCTTTGTTAATCTCCCCTTGAAATTACTTCGTTTCTAGCTAATTTAGCCGCAAGCTATTCAGGAAACCAACGCATGAAAATCCATCAAAACTATGTCGCACTTATGGCTGCACTCGGCTATGCGCTCCTTGTTTTGTTTGCCAACATATTTCTGCAATCTCCCGCTGGCCTACTGCGCATGGGTTTTACCATTGCGCTTTTTTTGGTCAGCCGAGACGCGCTGGCAACCGCTAATATTGCAAAAGGGCCGCGCAGCATTACCAACCCTGCCCGCTGGAACCTTGCCTTTTACTTTGCCCTGTTTTTTGCCACGTTTATGCTGCTAGCACTGTGGCGCGGGGTTGATGGCTTGGCTGGGTTGCTCCCCGCCGTTGTGGTTGGGTCTTCGCTGTTTGGCCTATTGCTCGCCTTTTTGTCCGAAGGCAAACCTCACCCATACGCACACCATTTTCAAACCGAAAAGCCAATGCTACTGGGGAAAGCAGGCTTGGTTCTTTATTATATCGCACCAGTGATTAAGCTGTTGGCCATCTGGTTATTGATCAAAACCAACCCTGTCACACCAACTTACTTCTTCTTTTTCATCATTGTCATTGGGTTTGCGTTCCCGCGCTATGCACGCGTCACCAACGGAAATTTTCTTTGGGCCAATCTCCCAACGCTCATTGGCTACCTGGTGCTTGTATTGCTGATCGGGTTCAACCTCTAGCCGCCCACCATAAGCGGCATCACCACCACTTCAGACTCAGCGCTAATCGGCGTAAACCACGCCTCTTTAAAGACCTCGCCATCAATCGCTAATGAAACGCCGGCTTCAATAGTTTCTGCCAGCGCAGGGTGGAGCGTGGCCAGCTTTCTCAGCAATTCCCGTGTGGTCTGGGCGTCGATCTCCATCTCGCCCTCGCCGTTTGTAAAAGCGCGCAGTGAGCCAAAGATCACTACGCGCGCCATTTAAAGCGCCTTCAGGATTTTTGGCGGCGACATCGGAAGTTCAAACATCCGCACCCCAATCGCCTGCGCCACGCCATTAGAAACAGCCGCGAGCGGCGGCACAATCGCCGTTTCACCACAGCCGCGCACGCCGTAAGGGTGGCCCGGGTTTGGCACTTCAATAATCACCGCATCAATCATCGGCAGGTCAGAGGCCACGGGGATCCTATAATCTAGGAAGCCCGGATTTTGCAGCAAGCCATCTTCGCCGTAGATATACTCCTCATTCAGCGCCCAGCCGATGCCCTGCACCGCACCGCCCTGAATCTGGCCCTCCACATAGGCGGGGTGAATGGCCTTGCCGACATCCTGAAACGCGGTATAGCGCTTGATGCTGGTAAAGCCGGTTTCAGGGTCCACTTCCACGTCAACCATATGCACACCAAACGAAACGCCCGCCTTATCAGGCGCGCCCTCATGGTGGCCCGCGATTGGCCCGCCAGTTTTGCCGCTGGTCGCTGCAATTTCAGCGAGGCTCATTGGCGGGAAATTCCCCGCGTTATGCCCCGAAGGCTGCGCCGCGCCGTCGACCCACTCAACGGCTTCGGCGTCAATCTCCCAGATTTTCGCCGCGCGTTTGCACATTTCTTTAATCGCCGCATTGGCCGCATTAATAGTGGCAATGCCCACGGCAAATGTTACGCGGCTACCGTCGGTAACATCCGAAAAGCCAACCGAGGCGGTGTCGCCTACAATGGTGCGAATGCGGTCATATTCGATGCCAAGCGCCTCGGCGGCCATCATTGAAATCGAGGCGCGAGAGCCGCCGATATCTGGATTTCCCTCAATAAGATTCACGGTTCCATCGGCATTAATTGCCATAGAAACAGAAACTTGCCCGCCAAAGTTAAACCAAAAACCGCAGGATACGCCGCGCCCTGTATTGGGTGCCAGTGGGGCCGAATAATGCGGGTGTGCCTTTGCGGCCTCTAGGGCCTCCACCAGCCCAATGGCCTTAAACGTAGGCCCGTAGGAGGATTTTGTGCCCTCTCGCGCCGCATTCATGAGGCGCGTATCAATCGGGTCCAGCTCCAGCTTTTGACAAAGCTCGTCCATCACCGATTCCACGGCGTAAACCGCCATCGGCGCGCCTGGCGCACGATACGAAATCATTTTGGGGCGGTTGGTCATCACGTCCCAACCCTCAGCCTGAACGTGCTCCAGATCATAAGCCGCAAAGGCGCTCATCGCCCCCATCATCACCATTTGGTAGGGAAACGCGCCGCCCTGATAGCGCAGTTTTGCGTGCGCGCCGGTGATTTTACCCGCCTTGGTCATACCAATTTTAATGTCCATAGAGGCCGACATGGTAGGCCCCGAGGCCCTAAACACTTCCTCGCGGCTCATCACCAACTTCACGGGCTTGCCCGCTTTTTGCGAAAGCTTCAGCGCCACCGGCTCAATAAACACGGTGGTTTTACCACCAAATCCACCGCCAATTTCAGAGGCCGTAACCCGCAGCTGGCTCGAATCAATCCCGAGGATTTCAGAGCACACTTCGCGCACCATATAGTGCCCCTGCGTTGAGCACCAAAGCTCGCCGCGCCCGTCACCGCCAAGGTCTGCCAAGCAGCCATGCGGCTCAATATAGCCCTGATGCACCGCCGCCGTTTTGAACGTGCGGTCAATGACCAATTCGGCATTAGCAAAGCCAGCCTCGATGTCACCATGGCCAAAGCTGTAATAGCCAACCGTGTTGCCGGACACATCATCACCAAGCTTGCGGGCCTTTACACCCTCGTGCAACACAGGCGCGCCGGGGGCCATGGCCTCGTCAACGTCCGTTACATGCGGCAGAATCTTATATTCGACCTCGATCAGTTTAAGTGCTTCAGCGGCCACGGTTTTGCTAATAGCGGCCACCGCCGCCACCGCGTGACCATCATAAAGCGCCCTGCCCTGCGCCATGCAATTTTGCATGGTGTAGCGCGCCCAGCGGTTTTCTACATCGGCGAAATCATCGCCAGTTATCACGGCTTTAACCCCCGCCAGCGCTTCAGCTTTGGAGGTATCAATCGACACGATTTCGGCATGGGCATGCGGGCTGCGCAAAATGCGGGCGTGCAGCATGCCTGTTACGGATTTATCCGAACCAAACATCGCTTTTCCCGTCACTTTATCAAGCCCATCGGGCCGGATAGGACGAGTGCCTAGTATTTTGAAGTCCTGTTTCATGCGTTTTCTCCCCGCATCTCGGCGGCGGCACTCAGTACCGCGCGGATGATTTTATCATAGCCTGTGCAGCGGCATAGATTGCCAGCGAGCCAATAGCGCACCTCTTCCTCGGAAGGGTTCGGATTTTGCAGCAAAAGCGCCTTGGCCGCCACAATAATCCCCGGTGTGCAGATACCGCATTGCAAGGCCGCGTGGTCCAGAAGGTGTTGCTGGACCGGATGCAACGCGTCCGCCGTCCCCACGCCTTCCACCGTTTCGATTTCACTGCCCGCAACCTCTGCGCCAAGCACCAAGCAAGAGGCAACCAAGCGACCGTTGAGCGTAACCGAACACGCCCCGCAATCACCCGTGCCGCAGCCTTCTTTAGCGCCGGTTAAATTAAGCCGGTCACGCAGAACGTCCAGCAATGTCTCATCGGGTTCACACAAAAACTCAACAGCATCGCCGTTAACCTGTGTGGTTATATGTATCTTGCTCATAGCTGGCCTCCGGCACGGGTATAGGCGATTTTGGCGGCGCGCGTTGCCATAACGCCAGCGATTTTGGTGCGGAACTCAACTGTGCCGCGCTTATCATCAATCGGATTACAGGCCGCCTCGCAGGCTGCGGCACAGGCTTCTAGCGCTTGTTCCTCAAGCGGGGATCCGACCAGAGCTGCCCCAGCGTTTGGCACCATCACCGCCGTTGGCGCCACAGCACCAAGTGCTACCGTGGCTTCTAGCACACACCCGTTTTCATCTAACACAAGGTTCACACCGGCACTTGCCACCGCAATATCCATTTCGGTGCGTGGGATAAACCGCAAATAGGCATCCCCCGAACGCTCTGGCCGCGCGGGCAGATATACCGAAGATATAAGCTCTGCCTTGCCAAGCTTGGTTTTTCCTGGCCCCTCTAACAGGTCAGCCACCTGCATATCTCGCGTGCCGCTGGGCCCTTCAATGCGTGCCACCGCGCCAGCGGCTAGCATAGCAGGCACCGCATCCGCTGCCGGAGAGCCATTACAGAGGTTGCCAACCATCGTTGCTCGCCCCTGTACTTGCGTTGAGCCAATCAGCTCGACGGCTTCCACGACACCGGGCCACATAGCTTTCAGGCCAGCGTGCTCTCCCATTTCGGCCCCGCTCACAGCGGCCCCAATGCGAAAGCCTCCGTTTTCAGCAGAAATATCGGAAAACCCGATTATCGCTTTAATATCAACAAGAAGGCTAGGTGCCTTATTGCCTAACTTCATTTGCACCAACACGTCCGTGCCCCCGGCCAAAAGCCGAGCATTTTCACCCGTGTTCAAGAGCGCAACCGCTTCACGGCTGTCTTTTGCGACCACATAGCGCATAGCTGATTCTCCAAGAAATGTTATTTTCTAACCTTGCCAACCGCTTTCTGCCCGCGCAAGCCAAAAATTGGCCTGTTTGTCAGCCTCTGTCGGTTTTACTATCAAATTTAACGATTCTAGGGGCTTGTAACAATTTCTTGTCATAAAAATATATTCTTTTAGGTTGATTTTTTGCAATTATCCGATACCTTTGGAACTGAAACTCCGCTGTGAATCCATCAGAGTGGGTCATTCAATGTCTATAGGGGGCGCGCCGTGCCACATTTTAAATCTTTTTTCGCCTTAATAAGTGCACTTTCTATGCTGGCAATTCCAAGCGTCGCGCAAGATGTCTGGATAACGCCAGAACTGCCCTTTATTGAGTTAGAGCTGAATGACGAATTTTTGGTCATTGAACGCAACCCTGATTTAGATGCCGTTGTACCGGCGGCATTTGCCAAAACATCACGCGCTTGCCCGCCATTTTGCGTTCAGCCAATGGTGGTCGCTTCTGGGGTAGACACAGTTGGAGAGCTAGAGCTTCTGTCTTTTCTTGAAAATGAAGCACAGCAAGGCACGGGCCTCCTTATTGATGCACGCACCCCTAACTTTTTTAAGGCTGGCACCATTCCCGGCTCAATTAACCTGCCTTTCAACCTGTTGAGCGCCGACGAGAGCAACCCTTTCCTTGAGCCGATTTTGACGCAGCTCGGTGGTGTTAAACTAAGCAATGGCACATGGTCATTCGACAATGCGGTTAGCTTGGCTTTATTTTGTAATGGTCCGTGGTGTGGTCAGTCACCTCGCGCTATTCGTAACCTTATTTCTGTTGGGTATCCTGCTGATAAACTTAAATATTATCGTGGTGGAATGCAAAGTTGGCTCATGCTGGGGCTCTCAGTGGTGGTCCCTGAATCCTAATTGCGTTCCTCTCGATGGGGAGGTCAAATGCAGCTAAAAGTGTACATAGTAATTTTGAGTGCTTTCTTTGCCGGAAACGCTTCAGCTGACGCGCGATTTTCTAGCGGAAGCCAATCACAATTTGGCACATTTGGCCTGGTTTATGCGCAGGTGCAGTTTGACCAACTCCCGCAAACAGACATGCGCCGCATGGTCTTTTATGCTGACCGCGCAACACGCACGCTTCAAAACCTTGTTGAGGGCGCTGACAACCGCAGTATTTATGAGCAAGACAAAGTCAATAAACGCTTTCGCGAATCCATAACCCGCTTGGCCGATGCCGGGGCCCGCTCCGGCCTCTCAATGGATCAGGTTGCTGATTTTTATACGCAGGTCGTGTTTGATAATTTCGGACAGGATTTTATGCAAAAAGTAGGGCAACTTGCCGGCGGGCTTGATTTTAGAACCTTGTTTAGAAATGTGGCGACTGTGCCCGATATAAGCCAAAATGATAGTGGCGGATCCTTTATTGAGGCCTTGGCCGAAGCCAGCCAAGACATACAGCTAGACGTTCCATTCTCCGAAAACATTCAGGCCGTGGTGCCAACCGAAGACGTTGTAGAAATCGCGGGGCCTGTGGCCTTCCCGAATGCCAATGCGATCGAGGTTAACATCGTTAAGCGCATTCGGGTTGTTAATGGCCGCTGGGAGCTGGTGATAAGGGCCGGCGATTCGTTGTCGACAATCGCATCAGCCGTATATGGCGACGCGCTTTCCTACACAACGATCTATAGTGCAAATACAGATGTCATCGTCAATCCTAACGTGATTGAAGTAGACACATTGCTGGTTATTCCAAAGCCGTAATTGGCGGTTCTATACCTGTGGAATTACGTCCAAAAGAGGCAAGAGGCGCTTCATATCTGGGCCATGCGCGGCGCCGGTGAGTGCCTTACGAAGGGGCATAAACAGCGTTTTGCCTTTGCGTCCGGTTTTATCTTTCATTGCGCTGGTCCAACTTGCCCAAGTGCTTTGATCAAACGGGCGCGGCGGTAGGTTTGCCAAAGCATCCTGCACAAAAGCAAGATCTTCCTCCGCAATATCGGGTGCTGTGCCGTTTTGGCACAAATCCCACCATTTTGCGATATCGGCGCGGGTGTTGATATTCTCTCGAATCGCGAGCCAAAAATCCTCGTGTTTATCAGTTGGCATACCCAACGCTGCCAAATCGCCGGTAATTTCAGCCACGGGCACTGCATGGAAATAGCGCGCGCTTAGGGGGCCAAGGTCGGCTTCGTCAAATTTGGTAGGAGAGGCGTTAAAGTCTTTTAAATCAAAGCCCTCGATCACTGCATCAATGTGCTGCTGAAGCTCAACCGGCTTTGAAGAGCCAAGCCGCGCCATGAGGGAAAGGATGGCCATTGGCTCCACCCCTTCGGCGCGCAAATCCCTAAGGGCCAACACGCCCAGCCGCTTGGAAAGAGGCTCGCCCTGCGGGCCGGTCAGCATGGAGTGGTGGGCAAAGCTCGGCAGCGCACAGCCCATGGCCTCGATGATTTGAATTTGGGTCGCGGTATTGGTAACGTGGTCCAGCCCGCGCACCACGTTTGTAATACCCATATCAGTGTCATCGGTCACAGACGCCAAGGTATAAAGCACCTGCCCGTCGGCGCGAATGAGCACAGGGTCAGAAACACTGGCCGCATCAATGCTTTGCGCGCCCAGAATCCCGTCTTCCCACTCAATCCGCTTATGGTCGAGCTGAAAGCGCCAATAGCTGCCCCGCTCGGCCCGCAAGGTATCTTTTTCGGCCCCCGTCAGCTTTAGCGCAGCGCGGTCATAAACCGGCGGCAGGCCCATGTTTAGCTGCTTTTTACGTTTCAAATCCAGCTCTACCGGGCTTTCAAAGCACTCATAAAGCCTGCCTGAGGCCCGGAGCTGTGCCGCCACTTCATCATAGCGTTTGAGCCGCGATGATTGCGTTTCCAGCTGGTCCCATTCCAGCCCGAGCCAGCGCAAGTCGTCCTTGATGCCGTCTGCATATTCGGGCTTGGAGCGCACAGGGTCGGTATCATCCAGCCGCAGGATAAACCGGCCTCCCTGTTGCCGTGCAATCAGGAAATTGAACAATGCGGCGCGAAGGTTGCCGATGTGAAGATAGCCGGTAGGCGATGGGGCAAATCGAGTGGTGGTCATGGGGTATCCTGCGTTGCTTTCTTCCCTCATAAAAGGTTTGCCGTCAGGGATAAAGCCGAAATTAATTCGAGATCCCCTGATGCACCTCCGTCATGCCGCAAAACATTTACAAATATAGTAAAAATGGAGCCAATTTCAGCAAGATTCGCCAAAAGATAAGCGCAGGACAGCCATATCCGAAATTCCGGCAGAAAAAACCGTTGCCCCTTACGGCGTTAAGACCTAATATCCTGCAACAAGTGCGTGCGGGTGACCGTAAGCCGGATTGTCGGAGAGAAATGTTGAAACATCGCCTATTGCTTAGTGCCGTCGCCATCAGTGCAGTATCATTCGGGGTGGCCAGCGGCGTTAGCCCTGTGTTTGCTCAAGAAACAACGGTTGAAACCAAGCAATATGATACCGGCGGGATATATGAAGGTGAGTTTCTAAATGGCAAGCAGCATGGCCAAGGCACCTATCGCCTCCCTAACGGATACGAGTATTCCGGCCAATGGGTCCAGGGGCGGATCGAGGGTGTCGGCGTTGCGCGCTTCCCAAATGGCTCGGTTTATGAAGGCGAATTCGTAAATGGCCGCCCTGAAGGGCAAGGCAAAATAACATTTTCTGACAGTGGCACCTATGAGGGCAGCTGGCTGGATGGAAAAATTTCGGGCGCTGGCACGGCCACCTATGCTAACGGCGTTGTTTATACAGGTGATTTCCTGAATGCCGTGCACCATGGCACCGGCACCATGACCAGCCCCAACGGCTATATTTATGCCGGTGTCTGGGATAACGGCGTAAAGCACGGGCAAGGCAAAATCACCTACCCCGATGGTGCTATTTATGAAGGTAACATCGTGCGCGGTGTGCGCGAAGGCCAAGGCTCTTTGAGCTTGCCTGACGGCGTAACCTATGTGGGCGCGTGGCAAAACGGGCAAATTAACGGCACGGGCGTGCTTACGCAGGCCAATGGCGACAAATATGAAGGTGCGATGGTTAATGGCCAGCGTGAAGGGCAAGGCATTGCCAGCTATGCCAACGGCGACAAATATGAAGGCGTATTTGCGGCAGACCAGCGCAACGGTTTGGGCACATTTACCGGCGCTGATGGGTATATCTACACAGGTATCTGGGTTGATGGCCGCATTGAAGGTGACGGCAAGGTCACCTACCCCGATAGCTCTGTCTATGAGGGTAGCTTCTTAAGTGATGTAGCCCACGGACAGGGAAAAATCACCTATGCGGATGGCTCTTCTTACGAGGGTGCGTGGAGTAGTGGTGTTATTGAAGGCCAAGGCATTGCCCGCTATGAAAACGGGCTGGTATATGAGGGCGAATTCCGTAATGCCAAAAACCATGGCCAAGGCACAATGACCTATCAAGACGGTTATCAGTATACCGGCGCGTGGAAAGATGGATTGCGTGATGGCCAGGGCGTGGCCACCTATTCTGACGGCACAATCTATACTGGCGGGTTCACGGCGGGTCAGCGCGAAGGCGCGGGCACAATCACAATGCCCGACGGGTTTGAATATACCGGCCTTTGGGCTGGCGGAGAAATTGACGGCGAAGGTGCTGCCAAATACCCCAATGGCGATGTGTATGAAGGTTTTTTTGCAAAAGGCCAACGGCAAGGGCGCGGCATGATGCGCTATGCTTCTGGCGAGGAGTATGACGGCTTCTGGGCCAATGGGAACCCAGCCACCGAAGAAGAAGCTACGGCAGCTTCTGGAAATTAAGACAGGCACCCGCCGCGCTTTAGCGTTGCACGCGGTGACGAGGTGGCCCGTTGGGTCGCCGAGGAGCCGCGACGCAGGAACGGGTCGGCTGTGCTCCGCGCTTGCTTTGACCTCTGCGGGGGTAAACACCCCCACTCGGCCAAACCACGTTTTTAGACAAGCTAAAAACGACTGCCGCTGGCCGTGGCCTCGCTTCGCTCGGTGGCGTGCTTGCCAACGCCAGAAAAACCACCGCAACACCATTTTTTGCTTTAACTCTGTAAAACCCTGCTTATAGTGGCGCTCATGTGTAACACAAAACCACATATTTTGATTCCGCGCGGCAGCAATGCCATTGCCGAAATCCTACTCCTTAGCCGCCTCTGAGCGTGCCGAGGATATTGGTGCGTGCGCTCAGAGGAGCTTAAATCCGCACCAAACTTCTCAAAAGCTAAGGACTAACGAAATGACCAATAT
>WTAL01000249.1 GCA_013139635.1 Paracoccaceae bacterium | reverse complement strand
ACGAAGATACGTGAATAAACCGTGACGAAGATGCGTGAATAATTTTAGTTCCCCCCTCGCTCTGATTAGATTATAGCAGCCCCATGAGCCAAAACCCTCCCAGCCTCCGCCCCGATCTTGCCCGCGCGCAAGTGCCCGATGCCCCGCGTGCGGGCCAGCCTCGCATTGGTATGGTTAGCCTTGGCTGCCCCAAAGCCTTGGTAGATAGCGAGCGCATTCTTACGCGCCTTAGGGCCGAGGGCTATGCCATTTCACCTGATTATACGGGTGCCGATGCGGTCATCGTAAACACCTGTGGCTTTCTGGATAGCGCCAAGGCCGAAAGCCTCGCCGCCATTGGTGAGGCGCTGGCCGAGAATGGCCGCGTGATCGTAACCGGCTGCCTCGGGGCCGAGCCGGATTATATAACCGGCGCGCACCCCAGCGTGCTGGCGGTAACCGGCCCGCACCAATATGAGCAAGTGCTGGATGCCGTGCACAAAGCCGTGCCGCCCTCGCCAGACCCATTCATTGACCTGCTGCCCGCCGCCAGTGTTTCCCTCACGCCTCGCCATTACAGCTATCTGAAAATCTCCGAGGGCTGCAATCACAAGTGCAAATTCTGCATTATCCCCGATATGCGCGGCAAGCTGAATAGCCGCCCAGCGCATGCCATTATGCGTGAGGCCGAGCGCCTTGTGAACGCAGGCGTAAAAGAGCTGCTGGTGATTTCGCAAGATACCTCCGCCTACGGCCTTGATATTAGGTATGCTGAGGAGAAAGGCCACCGCGCCCATATTACCGACCTCGCCCGCGATCTCGGCTCCTTGGGCGCATGGGTGCGCCTGCATTACGTTTACCCCTACCCCCACGTGCGAGACCTGATTCCGCTGATGGCCGAGGGCCTTATTTTGCCCTATCTCGACATCCCGTTCCAGCACTCCCATGTGGACGTGCTAAAGCGCATGGCGCGGCCAGCAGCGAGCGCAAAAACGCTAGACGAGATTTCCCGCTGGCGGGCTGATTGCCCCGACATCACCCTGCGCTCGACCTTCATCGTGGGCTACCCCGGCGAAACCGAGGCCGAATTCCAACACCTGCTGGATTGGCTCGATGAAGCCCAACTAGACCGCGTCGGCTGCTTTCAATATGAAAACGTAGCGGGCGCGCGCAGCAATGCGCTGCCGGACCACGTGGCGGATGAGGTAAAACAAGACCGCTGGAACCGCTTTATGGAGAAATCCCAAGCGATTTCGGAAGCCAAGCTGGCGGCCAAAGTGGGCAAACGACTAGACGTGATTATCGACGAAATAGACGCCGAGGGCGCGACCTGCCGGACGCAGGCCGATGCCCCCGAAATAGACGGCAACCTGTTCATCGACGAGGGCTTTGAAGGGCTGAGCGTGGGCGATATTGTGTCGGTTGAAGTGGACGAGGCGAGTGAATATGATTTGTGGGGCAAACTGTAGGGTGGGTTTTTAACCCACCATCGGTGCGTGGGAACCACGCACCCTACGGCACTAAGAAATAGCGCAACCAGTGGCGCAGCCAAATTTTATTTGAGGTGAAAAAGAATGTTAGTCTATAAATTCTACCCGCCAGAATATGCACTACAGTCCTTGTTAAAGCTTCGCTTCAAAGTGTCTCCAATAGATGAGTTAAATGACCCATTTGAGTATCTGTCATTAGACATGGGAGATAAAAGCGTGCGAGCATGGGCGAAGGAATTCAGAAATCAGGTTTCAATAAATAATGGAATAATTTCGTTTTCGAAAAGCTGGCGCGAACCTTTAATGTGGGCTCATTATGCAAAGTCTCATACTGGAATAGCCTTAGGATTCGAAGTTCCAGATAGGTTACTCACGCATATAAATTACATAACCGATAGAATAATCCCTCCTTTAGATGTTGATACTAATAAGGAAAGCATGAGCAAACTTGTAGATTTGTTGTTCAAATCGAAACATAAAAATTGGGAATACGAAGAAGAGGTGCGCCTCGTAAGGACGCTTCAGAATTGTGATGAGGAGGATGGGCTTTATTTCGCTAAATGGAACCATGTTACTATGCTTAAGGAGGTGGTTCTTGGAGATCGCTACTTGTCAAAAGACGATACAGGTATTCAAAGTATTTTAGAAGATTCAGGAGTGATGTTTATTACCGCACGGCCAGAATTCAAAGGCTTCAAAATGACTCCGCAAAAAGACCAAAAATTACATAAAAGATTATGAGCTGCGCAAACCCCAAAGCCTACTCGAAGCAGACATTTATTGCATGCTCTGCAATCAACCGCTTTGTCCCGCACAGCCGCCGTTGGCCGTTTATCAAAGTCCGCTCCCAAAGAATAAACCGCGCCGTATGAAACACTAAGGCACTTTTATAAAATACGTTCGCACGCCGCCTTCAAGCACCACCCCCAGCAACTCATACCCCTGCTCATTGCAAAAATGCGGCACGTCTATCACCGCCGCTGGGTCGTCGGCTACCAGCTTTAGCACCTGCCCTGCGTCCATGCCTTTCAGCCGCTTGCGAGCTTTTAGCACGGGCAGCGGGCAGAGCAGGCTGCGGGCGTCAATTTCGTCGTCAAAATCCATGGGGTAGGGTAAATCGCCAGCACACGCCTGTCCACGCAAATGTGACAAATATTGGGATGACCTTTGCCAGCTAACCCGCTAATGATTGCCAAAGAAAAGGATATTGCCATGTTTGGAATTGATGTCATAGACGCCACCCTGCTGCCCTCGATGCTTGTGGCGCTGCTGGCCGGAATTATCAGCTTTCTCAGCCCCTGCGTGCTGCCGATTGTGCCGCCTTATCTCGCCTTTATGGCGGGGTCTTCTATGGATGAAATCGAGCAGGGCAAAAGCCGCAAAGTGATCATCTCCGCGCTGTTTTTTGTGCTTGGGCTGTCCACCGTGTTTATGATGCTCGGCATTGCCGCCTCGGCCCTCGGGCGCTCGCTTTTGCGCTATCAGGGCGAGATGACCATTGCTGGCGGCATTGTCATCATCATCTTTGGCCTGCATTTCCTCGGCATCTTCCGCATTCCCTTCCTCTATCGCGAGGCGCGGCTGGATACTGGCTCCAAGGGCGGCACGTTTATCAGCGCCTATGTGCTTGGCCTTGCCTTTGCCTTTGGCTGGTCGCCCTGCATCGGGCCGATCCTTGGCACCATCCTGTTTTTGGTCGCTGACGAAGGCAACATTGGCCGCGGCATGGTGATGATGGCCAGTTATGCCATTGGGCTTGGCCTGCCCTTTATTCTGGCTGCGGTGTTTATTACCAAGGCCATCGGGGTGATGAACCGCTTTAAGAAACACATGCGCAAGGTGGAAATCGTGTCGGGGCTTTTGATGATCACCATCGGGGTTTTGATGATAACGGGGTGGTTTACCGCCATGTCCTTTTGGCTGCTAGAACAGTTTCCGGCGCTGGCGGCGGTCGGTTAACCCTACCCAAAGAGCTTGCGGCGCAATATAGTCAGGCAAAACGAGAGTGCCAGACTTATGAGCCAAGCCAAAACCGTGCGGAAACGCAAGGTGTTTTACCTGCCGGGATATGACCCGGTGCCCGCGCGGCATTACCGCGAGATGTATCGCCGTGAGGGCGCGCTTCAGGCTGGTATTTCGGGCTATGAGCTGGGGCAAAACGCCTTGGACGGGCCGCATTATGGCTGGCGGGTGGAGGCTTCGATGGAGGGCACCGAGACCGTTACCGAGGTCGAATTTCTAGCGTGGAATGACATTGTGCTGGCCTCTATGCAGGCGGGTATTTTGGCGAGCTACTGGTTGCTGCTGCGCACGCTTTGGCTTTACTTGCGCACTGGCACACTGTGGGCGCTAATCCGGCTGCGGCCTGCGCCGATGATCGCGGCGTTTTATCCGGTGGCTGTGCTGCTGGGCCAGCTTTTGCTGGGGCTGCTGGCGCTTTGGCTTGCCGTTTGGCTGCTGGGTTGGGCGGGCTGGCTTTTGGGCAGTTTATTGCTCTGGGCAACCCTGTGGGCCTTCAAGCGGATTGATCGCAAAATATACGCCTATTACCTGCTTTATGTTTACGCCTTTTCAGCATGGCACGCAGGCGGCTACCCCCCTGCCCTGCGGGCGCGCATGGCTGAATTTAAGGCCCGTATTGCCGCCGCCTTGACGGAGGACAATGACGAGGTGCTGATTGTCGGCCATTCTGTGGGCGCGCACTTAGGCGTGGAGCTGCTGGCAGAAATGGAGCGCGACGGCATGTTAAAGGGTGATACCCCGATAGGAATGCTGAGCCTTGGCGAGGTTGTTCCGATGATCTCCTACCTGCCCGCCGCACGGGGGCTGCGGCGCAGCTTGCATGCGCTAGGCAAAGGCACGCGGGTGTTTTGGCTAGACGTTACGGCGCCGGGCGATGGCGGCTGCTTTGCGCTGTGTGACCCAGCGGCGGTGAGCGGGGTTGGCACTGGCCCGAAGGTGCTTTCAGCCGCGTTTAGCCAAACGCTAAAACCCGAAACATACGCCGCCCGCAAACGGTCTTTCTTCAAGCTGCACTTTCAGTATTTATGCGCCTTTGACCAGCCGGGGGCCTATGATTACTTCGCTATCACAGCGGGGCCGCAAACGCTGGAAACCCGCTTTGGCGCACAGCCAAGTTCCCCCTCAAAACGCACACAATGTTTCTCGAAATATACGGATATGAGTGATGAGTAAGCTGCCAGTAAAACCCGCATCTCGCCCCGAGGGCGTGGGCATTCTGGGCCGCATCAAGCTGTTTCGGCAAGATGTTTTTGCCTCACAACCCGCCAAGCTTTATAAAGCGTGGATGGCCGAAACCCGCACGCCGTTTTATCGCAGTTACCTTGTGAACCAGCCCGACCTTGTGAAGCGCGTGCTCAAAGAACGCCCCGAGGATTTTCCGAAATCTCCCGTTATTCATGACACGCTCAAGCACTTGCTCGGTGATTCCGTGTTTGTGACCAACGGCGAGCAGTGGAAGCAGCAGCGGCGCATTATTGACCCCGCTTTTGAAGGCGGGCGGTTGCATGAGGCCTTTCCAGCCATGCGGGCCGCAGGGCTGGCAGCGCTAGCGCGGCTCGGGGATGGCGGCGAGGTTGAGATGGAATACCAAACCGCGCACCTAACGGCCGATGTGATTTTCCGCACCCTGTTTTCGATGCCAATTGAAGACGACACCGCCACCAAGGTTTTTCAGGCTTTTCGGGATTATCAACGCACCCAGCCGCTCTGGAATGTGGCTGGCTTGTTGCAACTTCCCGCGTGGGTGCCACGCTTTCGTAATGCCAAAGCCAAGGCAGCGGCAGGCGAAATTCGCGGGCTGCTTGAGGGCCTTGTGACCGCCCGGCAAAAGGAGATTGCGGCAGGCACGGCCCCCGATGATCTTGCCACCAAAATCATGACCAAATCAGACCCCGAAACCGGCCATAAATTCGGCGCGCAAGAGATGGTTGACCAAGTGGCGATCTTCTTTTTGGCGGGGCATGAAACCTCAGCCTCGGCCCTAAGCTGGGCGCTTTATTTGCTGGCGTTTGACCCAGACGTGCAGGCGCGGCTGGCCAACGAGGTGGCAGGGCTGGATATGGAAAATATCCAGTTCAAAGACCTTTCCAAACTGCGCTTTACCCGCGCGGTTTTCCGCGAAACCCTGCGGCTTTACCCCCCCGTGCCGATGATGGTGCGCCGCGCCGCGCAGGACGAAGAAATGCGGGAGCGACGGGTCAAAAAAGGCTCGATGGTGATCCTGTCCCCCTGGCACCTGCACCGCCACGAGCGCCTGTGGGACCGCCCCGACGCCTTTGACCCCGACCGCTGGGAAACCGAAAATGGCAAAAAATGCAGCCGCGAAGCCTATATTCCGTTTTCGGCCGGCGCGCGGGTGTGCACGGGGGCGGGATTTGGCATGGCCGAGGGCGTGCTGCTGCTGGCAATGCTGGTGCAAAAGTTCCGCTTTGAGATTGTAAAGGAACCCACGCCTGTCGCGTATTTAACGGTGCGGGCGAAAGACGGGATTTGGCTTAAGTTGGAGCGGAGAACGTGATCATGAGAAATATTATAAACTGGTTTAAGCATAAGAAACAGGTAGACCAACCAACGCCTAAAGACCTCGAAGAGGCAAGGATGGTTTTGGAAAGTGCCGCCAAACCTGCTGTGCTTGGGGAAATTGGCGGCGTACGACCTGAGCAGGGTATCGCACCGCAAAGCTGCTGGGGCGGCCGTTTTTTAGGTAAAGAGGGCGAAGGCGCTCCGATTGACTCAAAATCAGGAAACGAAATGCAACCCGTTCTGCAGATTGTGGTGCATAGTTTGCCAATGATACCGGAACATTTGGAAGGGGTTGCGCTTATTAACCTATGGATGGATTTGAAAGGTCACGATTTTTGGGAGGGGACAAATGGGAGTGGCTTTATTATTCGCGAATATAGCGCTCTCGACGGTTTGGTCCCTATTGACGTAGCGACACCATCTTTATTGCCGGAATTCCCACTTTTCTGGACGGCGCCTGTTATGCAAACTCCAAGTTGGGAGGATTTTTCCCTTCAAGTACCAGATAGTGTTGCCGCGAGTTCCAACGATGATTGGTTTTTCAATGCGTCTCTTGCTGAAGAATTTGAAAAACTACAAGAAAAGCACCCGATAAAGCTCGGCGGCTGGCCAACGTGGATTCAGGGGGCTGCTGATTTCGAGGAGAACTCTTTTGTTTTTCAAGTAGATTCGACCGACAAAGGGCAGTTTCAAATTGGCGATGCAGGATCCGTATACTTTTTCAAAACCCGTGCAGGGTGGATTGCTACCACCGATTGCTACTAAGACTTCGCTTGATACCACGCCAAAACATAGAGCCGAATGGCCGTGGCGAGGCCGGAGCTGCCAAGCCGCGCATCGTCAATTTCAGCGGCAAGGCCGTTGATGGTTTTACCCTCGGCCTCGGCGATTTGCAAAAACGCACGCCAAAAAGGCTCCTCCAGCGAGACCGAGGTGCGGTGGCCGTGCAGGGTGAGCGAGCGTTTCTGTGGCCGCGCGTCAGACATTGCGCTTGTGGCCATCAAGCACCCGCGCGGCTTTCACCGTTTGCGCCTGTTGC
>WTAL01000010.1 GCA_013139635.1 Paracoccaceae bacterium | reverse complement strand
GAGCTGGCCAAGCTGCAAACCATGGCCAAAGGCGATTTGGGTATTGGTAGTTCTGGCCCCACGGTGCAAATTCGGGCTGAGCTTGGGCGCTATTTTGCAGGCGAGTCTGCCAATTTCACCACGCCGCTGGCGCTTCATGGCAGTGAATTTACCCGTTCGGTTTGGGCTGCTTTGCAGCAAATTCCGGCAGGCGAAACCCGCTCTTACGGCCAAATGGCCCAGCAAATTGGCCGCCCGAGCGCCAGCCGCGCGGTGGCCCGTGCCAACGGCGCCAACCAGATAGCGCTGGTGATTCCCTGCCACCGTGTGATCGGTGCCGACGGTTCGCTCACAGGCTACGGCGGCGGCTTATGGCGTAAGCAACGCTTGCTCGAAATCGAGCAGCATTACAAAAATCAAAGCCGAGAGGCTTGACCAAACCGCCCCTCGTGCTACACCTTCAGGCCTGACTAATTAAGGATTCCTTCATGGCCTATGAAACCATACTCGTGGACACCGAAGACCATGTGACGCTGATCACACTCAACCGCCCCGAGGCGCTGAATGCACTGAACGCCCAGCTTTTGGGTGAGCTTGGGCAGGCCTTGGGCGCAGCCGATGCCGATAAAAACGTGCGGGCGATTATCATCACCGGCTCGGAGAAAGCTTTTGCGGCGGGGGCTGACATTAAGGAAATGTCCGAGAAGGGTTTTGTGGATATGTTTATGGAGGACTACTTTACCTCCGAAACCGAAGCGCTGCTGCGCACCCGCAAGCCCATTATTGCTGCCGTTTCCGGCTTTGCCCTTGGCGGCGGCTGTGAGCTGGCGATGATGTGCGATTTCATAATCGCCTCTGACACCGCCAAATTTGGCCAGCCAGAGGTGAACCTCGGGGTGATGGCTGGCATTGGCGGCACCCAGCGGCTCACACGCTTTGTGGGCAAATCAAAAGCCATGGAGATGAACCTGACGGGGCGCTTTATGGAAGCTGAGGAGGCCGAGCGCTCTGGCCTCGTTTCCCGCGTGGTGCCCTGCAAGGATTTGCTGAAAGACGCCAAAGCGACGGCAGGAAAAATTGCCGAAAAATCAATGCTTACGACCATGGCGATTAAGGAAACGGTTAACCGCTCATATGAAACCACGCTGCGCGAAGGCCTGCTTTATGAGCGCCGTGTTTTCCACGCGCTTTTCGCCACAGAAGACCAATCTGAAGGCATGGCGGCGTTTTCTGAAAAACGCTCCCCACAATTTCGGGGTAAATAACAGCAACCCTGTTGACTCTGCTTCCTATCGGGCGTAGAGGATCGCTTCAACGAATTACATGAAAAACCGGATGATAAAATATGGCTAACTCGCCCCAAGCAAAAAAACGCGCTCGCACAGCCGAGCGTCGCACTGAGATCAACAAGAATCGCCGCACACGGATCAAGACATTTATCCGCCGCGTTGAAGAAGCCATTTCTGGTGGCGACCAGTCTGTGGCTGCTACGGCCCTGAAAAACGCCCAGCCTGAAATCATGCGTGGCGTGACCAAAGGTATCTGGCACAAAAGCACAGCGAGCCGCAAAGTTTCGCGCCTTGCCGCCCGCGTGAAAGCGATGGCTGCGTAAAGCAACCGCTTTTCGGTTTTTCAAAAAGCACGCTTTTTAGCGTGCTTTTTTGTTTGACACAAAAAAGTCAAATTTCTGTGATTCGTGCTCTTGCCCGAATCTGCGCCCTTAGTATAACTTCATCCATAAGCTTGGCGATCCTCCGCATTCTGCCCGAAAGCGCCGTCAGAACAATTTAAACCTCTGCCAAAACTCGTTTTTGGCGCCGGTCTTCTGTTGTTTTGTGCCAAGTATAAAAACAATAATCGCCCCAAGGCAGGGCTACGTCGCGCACGCGCGAATGGGACAAAAATGGACGCTTTAAGCCATATTGATTGCTGGGGACGAATGAGAACCGAGCTGCGCGCCTCTATTGGCGTGGATGCGTTTAACAACTGGATCGAACCGTTGGAATTGCTGGGCATAGAGGCCGGGATCGCCCGGTTTTCAGTGCCGACTAACTTTATGGGCAACTGGGTGCAGCGCAATTATTCTGACATCATTTTGCACCTATTTAAGGCCGAGGGCGTAGAAATTGGCCGCTTGGCTTTTGAAGCCCCAAGCCAAAGCGCCGCGCCGGCTGCCGAGCGTCCGGCTCAAAAAACTGCTGCCAAGCCAGCCGAGCCGCGCTTGGCCTCTTCGCCGCTGGATAGCCGCTTTACCTTTGACCAATTTGTGGTCGGCACCCCCAACGAGCTGGCCCATGCCGCCGCGCGCCGTGTGGCCGAAGGTGGCGATGTTACGTTTAATCCGCTCTTCCTTTATGGCGGCGTGGGCTTGGGCAAAACCCACCTGATGCACGCCATCGCCCATGAGGTTCGCGCCACGCGGCCCGATGCCCGCGTGCTTTACCTATCAGCAGAGCAATTCATGTTTCGCTTTGTGCAGGCGCTGCGATTTAAGGATATGCATAGCTTCAAAGAGCAGTTTCGCTCGGTGGATATGCTGATGGTCGATGACCTGCAATTCATTGCCGGAAAAAACTCCACCCAAGACGAATTTTTCCATACGTTCAATGCCTTGATCGAACAAGGCAAGCAGATTGTGATATCGGCTGACCGCTCCCCGGGGGAGATTGAAGGCTTGGAAGAGCGCATTCGCTCACGCCTGCAATGGGGCCTTGTTGTTGACCTGCACCCAACGAATTATGAGCTGCGCCTAGGCATTTTGCACGCAAAAGCCGAGGCCCAGGCCAAGGCCAACCCGACTGTTGGCCTTGATGTGAAGGTGCTGGAATTTCTCGCGCACCGGATTAGCTCCAACGTGCGGGTGCTTGAGGGCGCGCTGACGCGGCTGTTTGCCTTTGGCTCGCTGGTGGGGCGCGATATCACAATGGATATGGCGCAAGATTCACTGGCAGATTTGCTGCGGCAGAGCGACCGTAAGGTCACGATTGATGAAATCCAGCGCAAGGTTGCCGAGCATTACAACCTCCGCATTTCTGATCTGTTATCCCCACGGCGCGCCCGCGCTGTGGCCCGCCCCCGACAAGTAGCCATGTTCCTGAGCAAGTCGCTCACCGCAAAATCCCTACCCGAGATTGGCCGGAAATTCGGCGGGCGAGACCACACCACGGTGATTCACGCTGTAAAGCGTGTGGAAGAGATGAAGCTGACCGACAGCCAGATAGCTGATGACGTGGAAATGCTGCGGCGGATGCTGGAGGCTTAGCCTTACAGAATCTGACCCTCAAGCGTGGCCACTATTTTGGAGACTATCCATAGCTTTTCTTTTGACATCCCAAGTTGTCTTCACCCCAACGGCCCTCGCAAAGATCAGAGCAGAAATGCCCGATTTTGGCGAAGGCATGATAAGTGGTCTCAATTGGATTCTGCGAAGTTATCAGACCAACCCAGATGAATCGATTTCCAATGGAAAACACAACTACTTTGGCTGGGGTGAATTTTGGCTCGAAGATATTCCGGTGGAGTCGATATGGGAATTCGGAGACTGGCGAATGTGTATTCAAGATGGCCGATGGAACAATACTGACAAGCTCGAAATGAGCATTAAAAATGTGGCGCTTGCATTGGAGCTAGCCTGACACTTTCAGCCTCTCCTAACGCATTGTCTAGAGCTTAGCCAAAGCCGCCGATGTCGGCGGGGGCGGTGCATTTTGCAGGGTTACGTATTCATCGGGGGTGCCGCAGAAGGTGACGTCACTGGCGGGCACGAGGTGGTATTTAACCTGTTTATTTGCAGAAATCAGGGTGTTGTAAAGCGGGGCGACGTAGCGCTCTCCGCCTTGCAGATTTGCCACGTCCATATTCAACGTTTGCTCGAAAGCGGCGTTAAAATCGGTGGCATGTTGAAAGTAGTAAAGGCCGGTTGAGCAGAGGTCGGAGACCCTGTCTTTTTCGGTCACGCGAGTGGCACTTGCATCGGGGCCGGGGAGCACAAAAGACCAGTGCTCACCCTCACCTTGGAAAACCTCCAAATAGCCCGCTGTGGTTTCCAGATCTAGCGTTACAGGAAGCTGGTAATCTGACTGGAAGGAATCAATATTGAAAATCACAATCGGATCAGCGGCGGGTAGGCCCGCAGCTTGCAAGGCCAGCCACACGGTTTCGGCTTGCCCACTGGTGGGGGCACTTAGCTTTACGATGTGCAGGTTTTCAGCAGGGATGCCAAGGCGCTGGCATTTCTCCCGCACAAAGGTTTCCACTGCGGGGTTATCCCGAAAGGCAAAGACAAAATTATGCTCTGCAAAATAGCGCTGGAAGCCAATTACGGCATGCTCAAACACCGTTGAGCCGTGCAGATCAAGCATGAACTTTGGCAGTTTATAACCAGCATCGGTGAAACGCTTGCTTAACCCGCCCATCGGAAAAATGAAGTTCATGTATCCTCCAACGCTAATTGCGCCAGCCTAAGCCCATTGGCAAAAAGATGCTTTTGGCGCTGCGGGGATTCGGCGTGCAGCGGCAGCATTGATAAAAAGAGCAGCGCGGTCATGGCCAGCAGCTCTTGCTTTTCTATGCCGAATTTTTGGCTGGATAAATCAAACAGTAGGTTTGAAATATTGGCAGGCTCAGGCACATCTGTTGCGGTAAATTCCCAATCTGTCAGGCTGTGCTCGGTGAGCTGGCTGCGCTGGTTCAGGATGTGGTCATACTTCCCGACAACCGAATGGGCCAGCTTGGCGATATCATAACGGAAATCGCCGTAATAGGTGTGCATGCCATCCCATGTCATGGCGCGCGGATCAATGGTCAGCACGCGGCCAGCGCGGAAATCAAAGAAGGTGTTTCCGAAAAAGAAATCGCCGTGCATAAAGCGGATATCATCCGGTGCTGTGGGGCGAATGCGGGCCAAAAGCGCGTCTATCATGGCCTCGTAAGGGCCAAGGTTTATGCCGTTGAGGGTAATACCAGCACCGTCCAGATCGCTCTGCGACGCAAGGAATTGCGCGAAGCGGGTTTTGGTTTTTTCGGCAAACATTTGGTTGAAAAACGCGGCCGCAAAGGCGGGGGCTTTATCGGGAGACTCAGCTGGGGGGCGATGCTGGCTGGCGATATCCAGAAAGCTAAAGCAGCCCGCCATGATTTGCGACCACACATGCCCGGGCAGGTTGCCAAACACAAAAAGATCGCTCAGCAAGGGCTGGTAGATGTATTCCAGCCGGTATCCGGCGCAAAAATCATGGTCAGACCGCCCGAGGTAGCGCGGGGTAAACAGGCGAAGATCATGCGGGAGCTGCTTGAACCACGCGGCTTCGGCCCGCATTTTGCTGGTTTGCGGCGAAGATTTGCGCAGGGTGTCGCCGTCAGAATCAATATTATTAAAAGCCCGCGCGATGAAGAAATCTTTTTTCGATTGGTAATAAAGCGCCAGATGGCCAAAATCGAACCATGTTTCTACCGGGGCCTTGGTGAAAGGCTGCTGGCGCTCATAGGCGTTTAGGGCCTCAATAAAGTTGCCCTCCTGTTGCAGGCAATCTTCCAGCAGCTGGCTGTTTGACATTTTGAAATGCCCGCACAAAATACGGCGCTCCGAGAGGCCGTCACCAAAGCCGGAGATAAACGGGGTATCGGGGTTTTGCGGCGCGTAGTAGGACCAAAAATGGTTGGCGGGGTCATTTTGATAGGACACAAGATCCGCGTGCTGGGCTTGCCGGCCCTGCACCAGCGTATCCCCAAACAGGATTTCTACGGGGGCCGCTTGGCCGATTTCGCCCAGCGCCTGCAAAAGGGATTGCTTCAGGCTCAGCCCGAGGCCCAGCCGGATGACGGTGATTTTCAAGCGCTCCAGCAAGGCCTGATCAACCGGCAGAATTGTGTAATCCTCCGGCAGGGTTAAAAACACCGGGCCATTGGCCAGCTTGCATTGGTGGGCAAACAAACGCTTGCCGCCAAGCGGCAGAAATGCGGGCGGAATGTGGCCCAGCTCGGCGGCCATATCATCACCGATATAGGCGGCTGAAAGGATCAGGAAATTGCT
>WTAL01000128.1 GCA_013139635.1 Paracoccaceae bacterium | reverse complement strand
ACGAGAACGGCTTTTTGCGCTTCCTGCTGCCGAGGTTTTCTCTGAAAACTGGCATTCGGATCGCGCTGGAGCCTGACAACCCCGAGGCGATTATTTCGGCCGCGAACGGCGTGCCGCTTATGCAGGGTTTGGGGCAGGTATTTTACTTGCAAACCAGCGAGGCCGACACCCCGAGTGGGCAAAAAGCACGGCGGTTTGCAGCGTGGCTTGATTCGGATATCGGCAGGCGTGCGATTGCGCAATTCAAACTTGACGGTGCGCAGGTATTCACGCCGATTGAAACTTTGCACGCGGCGATTTCTGCGCCTGTATTTGGGGGAAATGCAGCGCGAGGCGAGCAGTTTTCCTTCGCCAATTGTGGCCGCTGCCATGTGGTCGGAGACCGTAATCGGATGAAGGGCATCGGCTCCACGCCGTCCTTTCCAGTTCTGCGCAGCCTGTCCGATTGGGAGGAGCGCTTTAGCACTTTCTACGTTCGCATTCCGCACCCGTCCATCGTACAACTTGAAGGCGTTTCCGAGCCGTTCAACCCGGCCTTCCCGCCCGCCAACCAACCCCTGCGGTTGACGCTGGACCAGCTTGAAGACATTCTGACATTTGTCAGCGCCCTTGAACCCGCCGACCTTGGAGCGCCACTGGTGCAGCATTAGGAATCCCGCTCTTTAAGGTAGTCGTCTGTGGTGCGGGTAACTGGCCGCGCGCCGCCTTGAAACGGGTTGGTCGTATTGCCGAATTGCGCTTCAACTCGACATTTATCGCACATCTGAATCAGCTTGGCATTGTCAGATCCCGTAAACATCGGGTGCTTGTCTGCCAGCTTTTCAATTATCCGCTCAACGCTTGACTTCACCCCAAATAGTGACCCGCAGGAGATGCAGGCGAAGGGGTCTTCCTCATGTAGCACCCGCTGGGAAAAGGCAGCGTCCGAAAGGTCCAGCTGCGGCTGCAAGCTGATGGCATTTTCGGGGCAGGCATGGCTGCAAATCCCGCATTGCAGGCAGGCGTCTTCCTGAAAGCGCAGCTGCGGGGTGTCCTCGTTATCCAACAGCGCGCCCGAGGGGCAGAGGGACACACAAGACAGGCACAGGGTGCATTTATCGGTGTTCACCACCACGGCCCCATGGGGCGCACCCGCTGGCAGCGCAATCGGCGCATCTAGCTCACCGCGCAGGGCTTTGGCGGCAAGCCGCGTGACTTGTCTGCGGTTGCCAATGGGCAGAATGGGGGCGCAGGGTGTGGCGATCGGCTGGCCGTAAAGCGCCTCGGAAAGAGCATCGGGGTCGGCGATATCCAGCAGCCGAATAGCGGCATTATCACTGATCGCCAAGGCCAGCGCATGGGCACTTTCCAGCGGCGGGCGCTCGGTTTTGGGCGTGAGCAGCAGATCAACCGCCGCAAAACCACAGCCAAGTGCTGCCAGCATTTCGGCATGGCCAAAAGTGGTAAGGGCTTCGACTTCAAGCGGGATAACATCTGCTGGCAAGCCTCGCCCAAAACGGGCCGAAAGCGAAATCATCTCACCGCCGAACTCAGCATCATGCACCAGCAGGCGCGGGGCTTCTCCGCCCGCTTCCCGATAGGTTTTTGCCATAATTTCAATGCGTTGCATCTGGTAACCGGATTCTTGCACCTGATAGGTGATCGCCCCGGAAGGGCAAGCAGAGGCGCACCCGCCGCAGCCAGCACACACCATTGGGTCAATTTCCACATGCTCGCCAGCAGCGCTAATCGCGCCTGTTTCGCAGGTATTCATACAGTTGGAGCAGCCAGTAATGCCCGAGCGGGTGTGGGCGCAGATATGCGGATCCAACGCCACGTAAAACGGTTTTTCGAACTCTCCCACCAGCTGGCTGGCTTCAAATATGGCTTTGCTAACGGCGTCGGCATGGCGAGGGTCTGCCCGCAGGTAGCCATCACGTTTATGGTGGAAAAGCGGGGTATCGCCCCGCAGATCAAGGATGATATCGCACTCGGATTGGCCACCATCGCGGGGAGCGGAAAGCTGTGGCGCACCGCGCCCGCCGGGCTGCACCATTTGCAACGCGCCAATTTTCACCTCAAATTGGCCAAGGCCGCCGCTGGCACTACGCAGCTGCCCGATGACCACGTCAAAATCGCGGCGCACGGGAAGGTCCTCGGCGCTTTCCAACAACACTGTTACCGTAAGCACATCACTAAGCTGGGCGGCGGCGGCCAGCGCTACGGCCTCGGAACCAATGATCAGGCATTGGCCAGCAGACTCGATATCGAAGGTTTTGGTCACAGGGGCGGTAAGCGCGCTTTCAGCCAGCAATGCCGCCATTTTGGGTGCTGATTTTCCACCCTCTTCCGACCAGCCCGCGCGATCGCGCAGGTCCACAAAGGCCGGGGCTTCAGCGCCCAATTCATCAGCGAGTTCCTCGAAAATCTGGTGTTCTTGCAGGCAGGCAATGGTAGCGCCTTCGGCCTTGATGAACGCGGCGGCCTCGCCCAGCTCGGCTGTGCACAGCGCCGTATGAATGCGCGAACACCCCATGCCCGTGGCTTTGGCCAACGCTTTGGCATTGAGCTTTTGTGACCCTGAACAATCACATAATATCAATGTATTAGGCATAGATACCCCCCAGTATTCACTGCATTTTTCATTGCTTCACGCTCCACTTAGGCCGCAAATGATAAAGGAGTAAAGCCTTTTTACCGCTAGTTTGGCGGCACAAATTCACTTGAAGTGATTCGTTTGCGGCCCTTGAGAAAACCTGACAAAATCCTTCAGGATCAAGCTGCGGGGACAGATTGTCCCATGAGGGAAAACGCCGCGCTGTTTGCGGTCTTAAAGTCCAGATTGTTAACTAATTTCCCGCGCCACAAAACTTTTGCTATGCGAATGGCTGGCGACCCATCATGCTAATAGGGATTGCAATGAACATCGGTGTTCTGGAGTTGTTACGTGTCTGAAGTATCAGAAAAAAAACTTACTTTGCCCCTTGGGGTCGTGCTGCGAAAATCTCCGGGCGTGACGCGCTGGGCCAAATGGGTGTGGCGCGCAGTGGCGGTGCTGCCGGGCGCTGGTCCCGCTGATTGGCGTGAGCTGCGGCGCGAGGGTAACGTGGTGGAATATCATGCGGCCACGGTGCCGCTGGAGCTTCACCGGACCGACACTGAGGCTTACCTGACCGAGCTTTCGACCAAGGTGCCGTCAATCTATGTGGTAATGCGGGAGAATGCCGAGCTTGAGAGCGGACTTGAGGTTGTGCTGGCCACGGCCTCGCCGTTTGAGGGGCAGGATTACGCGGATAATGGTGAGGATATTGTGGAGCTGGTGCCGATGCAGCCCGCCCTCAAGGCGCTGGTGCGCGAGTGGGTGGATCTGCATTACAAAGAAGAAAAGTTTGTGAAGCGGCGGCGCGATAAAAAGCGCACTGACTTGGTGGAAAGCGGCGTGGGCGATGCTCGTATTAGCCAAGCTGCTGATGTTTACCGTGCGCCCGCCAACAAGCGGGAGACGTTACATTGAGCGTTTGGGCCAACAGAAAAGCCGCCGTGCAGGCCGAAGCGGAGGCGCTGGAAAGTGCTGAGCATGAGGCCGTGGTGGCTGAGCAGCACGCTGTGTTGGCTGAAAAGCCTGAGGCCGAGGTGCTGGCCGAGCTGGAGCTGCCAAACCCTGACGATATGCAAGCGGGCGATGATTTTAGCGCGTTTATGAAAGAAACCGTGCCAGCAGCCCTGCGCAACCGCGCATTGCGCACGCTTTGGCGTAGTGATCCGGTGCTGGCCAATGTGGATATGCTGGTGGATTACGGGGATGATTTCACGGGGAAGAATGACCCTGTGCGCATAATTAAAACGATTTACCGCGTTGGCAAAGGCATGCTGCCGGACAAAGAGGACATTGAGGACGAAGAGGTTGAAGCCGCAGAAGACGCGGTGGACGACGTGGTTGAGGTGGCGGAATTTGAGACGGCAAAATCCGCCCCGCTGCCCGCACCCGAGGCCCCAGCTGCCCCCCTCCCCCCGCGCCGCCGGATGCGGTTTGAATTTGAGGCCAGCGAAACGCCTGCCTCCACAGAAACGGAAACAGTATGAACGCGACAGCAACAGAGATGAATATCAGCGAAGAAGATCAGCTTCGGGCAGATATGTATAACTTTTTGGGCCTGCTCCTTTCGGGGCCACCCAGCAAAGAAACATTGAGTAAGACGGCGGCACTGCAAGGTGATGAGAGCGCCATGGGCGAAGCGATTAACGCAATGGCACGGGTCACAAAAGCGACCAGTGCCAAGGCGGTTGAAAGTGAGTTCATGGCGCTATTCATCGGGCTTGGGCGCGGCGAATTGCTACCTTATACCAGTTTCTACCTTACCGGGTTTTTGAATGAGAAACCTCTTGCCATGTTGCGCAAAGATATGACAGGCTTACGAATTAGCCGTGCGCCAAACGTGTATGAACCCGAAGATAACATCGCGAGCCTCATGGAAATGATGGGCGGGATGATAACTGGACGGTTTGGCGCCGTGACCTCTTTGGAGGCGCAGGCAGGGTTTTTTAACAAGCACATCGGCTCTTGGGCCGAGCATTTTTTCACAGATTTGGAAGCCGCGAAATCATCCGTGTTTTATGCCCCTGTGGGCAGTGCGGGTAAGGCTTTTATAGAGATCGAGCGCGAAGCGTTTCGAATGGGTGCGGGTTAACCGCTAAACGGCCTTTTGGGCCAAACAGGAGGGAAGACATGAGCGATAAAGACGACAGCATCAAGGCTGATCGCCGGAGCTTTTTGAAGCTTGCTGCGGCCACCGCGCCAGCAGCCGTAGCTGCCACCGCGCTTAGCGGCACAGCTGCCAATGCGGTAGAGCTTAACGAAGCAGGCAGCGGATTGCGCGACACAGCGCACACGCAGGCCTATTTCGATAGCGCCAAATTTTAAGCGGAAATTTGCAGTAAGGCCAATGGTTGCGAGACGCCCAACGGTCTGAAACAGGTTTCTATAAATCAGGGAGAATAAAATGCTGAGGAAAAAAACCAATGGGGTAGCGAGACGCCCCCAGCGGACAAGCCTCTTGTCAAACATCGCCGAGAAATCGGTAGATCGGCGTAGTTTTTTACGCGGGTCCGGCCTAGCCATTGGTGGCTTGGCTTCAATAAGTGCCATGGGTGGCACGGTTACACAGGCGCAAACGGCTGAAACCGTTGGCCGCGCGGTTGATACCGTAAAATCAATTTGTTGTAACTGCTCTGTTGGTTGCACGGTTATGGCCGAAGTGGATAACGGCGTTTGGGTAGGGCAAGAGCCCGGCTTTGACAGCCCGTTTAACCTTGGTGCGCATTGCGCCAAAGGGGCCTCAGCCCGTGACGCCGCCCACGGCGAGCGCCGGCTGAAATACCCGATGAAAAAAGAAAACGGCGAATGGAAGCGCATTTCTTGGGAAACGGCGATTGAAGAAATCGGCGACAAGATGGGCGACATTCGTGAAGAAAGTGGGCCAGATTCAGTTTACTGGCTGGGCTCTGCGAAGTTTAACAACGAGCAAAGCTACCTGTTCCGCAAATTTGCCGCCTATTGGGGCAGCAATAACGTAGACCACCAAGCGCGGATTTGTCACTCGACCACCGTTGCCGGTGTTGCCAACACATGGGGCTACGGCGCCATGACCAACAGCTATAACGACATTCATAACTCAAAGTCGATGCTGGTTATTGGTGGTAACCCTGCCGAAGCGCACCCTGTTTCGCTGCTGCACCTTATGAAGGCCAAAGAGCAAAACAACGCGCCCTTGATCGTGGTTGACCCACGCTTTACCCGCACCGCCGCGCATGCTGACGAATATGTTCGTATTCGCCCGGGCACTGACGTTGCGTTCATTTGGGGCCTGCTCTGGCATATCTTTGAAAACGGTTGGGAAGATAAAGAGTTTATCCGCACCCGCGTTTACGGGATGGAAGACATCCGCGAAGAGGTGAAGAACTGGAACCCTGAAGAAGTAGAACGCGTAACCGGTACTCCCGGTAGCCAGATGGAGCGTGTAGCGCGCACCTTGGTAAACAATCGCCCCGGCACTTTGATTTGGTGCATGGGTGGCACGCAGCACTCTACGGGTAACAACAACACCCGCGCATATTGCATCTTGCAGTTGGCTCTTGGCAACATGGGCACATCTGGTGGCGGTACTAATATTTTCCGTGGCCACGACAACGTGCAGGGCGCAACGGATATGTGTATCCTCAGCCACTCGCTTCCGGGCTATTATGGCCTTTCGGCAGGTGCTTGGGCGCACTGGTCCCGCGTTTGGGGGGAAGACCTCGACTGGATGAAAGGGCGCTTTGATAACCTCACAGCGGCTGACGGATCCACCAAGTCTCTGATGAACCTCACGGGTATTCCGGTTTCACGTTGGATTGACGGCGTGTTGGAAGATAAAGATAATATCGACCAGCCAGATAACGTGCGGGCCATGGTGCTGTGGGGCCACGCGCCAAACAGCCAAACCCGTGGTGCGGAAATGAAAACTGCGATGGAAAAGCTGGATATGCTGGTTGTGATCGACCCATACCCCACCGTTTCTGCCGTGTTGCATGACCGTACAGATGGCGTTTACTTGCTGCCAGCCTCTACTCAGTATGAGACTCGTGGCTCGGTAACGGCTTCTAATCGTTCGTTCCAGTGGCGCGATAAAGTGGTTGATCCATTGTTTGAGAGTCTTCCTGACCACGTTATCATGGCGAAATTTGCCAAGAAATTTGGCTGGGCTGATCGGTTCTTCCGCAATATCGGCATGGATGCCGAGGACGAGCCCAACATTGAAGACATCACCCGTGAATATAACGGCGGGATGTGGACCATCGGCTATACCGGCCAAAGCCCTGAGCGGATCAAACTGCACATGGCCAACCAGCACACCTTCGATAAAACCACTTTGCAGGCCGTTGGCGGCCCCGCAGATGGCGAATATTACGGCCTGCCATGGCCGTGCTGGGGCACTGCCGATATGAAGCACCCAGGCACACCAAACCTTTATGACATGTCTATGCCTGTCTCCAAAGGTGGCCTCACCTTCCGCGCCCGTTTTGGCGTAGAGCGTGAAGGGGTGAACCTGTTGGCTGAAGGGGTCTATTCAGAAGGCTCTGACATTCAGGATGGTTATCCTGAGTTCACACTGGCCATGCTCAAAGAGCTGGGATGGGATGGCGAGCTGACAGCTGAAGAGCTGGCAACCATCGAGGCTGGCGCTGGTGATGGCACCAACTGGAAAACCGACCTTTCGGGCGGTATTCAGCGGGTTGCGATTGACCACGAATGTGCGCCATTTGGTAATGCCAAAGCGCGTGCAGTTGTTTGGACGTTCCCAGACCCTGTGCCTGTGCACCGTGAGCCACTTTACACCAACCGTCGTGACCTTGTGGAAGACTATCCTACATATGCGGACAAGCAATTCTATCGCTTGCCAACCATGTATGAGAGCATCCAGAAAAACGACTTTAGTCAGGAGTATCCTATGATCCTGACCTCGGGCCGTTTGGTTGAATACGAGGGTGGGGGCGATGAAAGCCGCTCTAACAAGTGGCTGGCTGAGCTTCAGCAGGAAATGTTTGTCGAGATCAACACACGCGACGCCAATAATATCGGCATCCGTGATGGCCAGCAGGTTTGGGTTGAGGGCGCCGAAGGCTCCGCGATCAAAGTTGCGGCGATGGTGACCGAGCGGGTTGGTGAGGGCGTTGCCTTCTTGCCGTTCCACTTTGGTGGCCATTTCCAAGGCAAAGACCTGCGCGACAAATACCCCGAAGGCGCTGACCCATACGTGCTTGGTGAATCCGCCAACACCGCCATGACCTATGGTTATGACAGCGTCACCCAAATGCAGGAGACAAAAGTGTCGCTCTGCAAAATCACTGCAGCATAAGGAGAATTGAGAAATGGCAAGAGTTAAGTTTCTCTGTGACGCGGAACGCTGCATTGAATGCAATGCCTGCGTAACCGCCTGTAAAAACGAGCACGAAGTGCCGTGGGGTATTAACCGCCGTAAGGTGGTTACCCTCGGTGACGGCAAGCCCGGCGAGCGCTCTATCTCGCTGGCTTGTATGCACTGCTCTGATGCACCTTGTATGGCCGTTTGCCCCACCGACTGTTTTTACCAAACAGCCGACGGCATCGTGCTGCACAACAAAGACCTCTGCATTGGTTGTGGTTATTGCTTCTATGCCTGCCCGTTTGGCGCGCCGCAATATCCGCAATCCGGCAATTATGGCTCCCGTGGCAAGATGGACAAGTGTACCTTCTGCGCCGGTGGCCCTGAGGAGGACAACTCGGCTGCCGAGTTCCAAAAGTACGGTCGTAACCGTATTGCGGAAGGCAAGCTGCCGATCTGTGCCGAGATGTGTGCAACCAAAGCGCTGCTGGCTGGTGACGGAGACGTTGTCTCTGCCATCTACCGCGAGCGCGTGGTTTCCCGCGGCTTTGGCTCTGGCGCATGGGGCTGGGGCACAGCCTATGGCCAAAAAGGCGGCTGATAGCTGACATAAAATGGAGGCGTGCGAGTTTTCGCGCGCCTCCTTCTAACGGCTTGTTTGAGAGGTCACGGCTGTGCAAAACCAATTCCATATACTCCGAAATTTTCTAAGGCTCAGCGTGCTTATGCTGATGCTCGCAGCTTTTGCTGCCCCGATAGCTGCGCAAAGCGTGCGCCCCCCCGGCAATGCGGTTAACCTCGATGATGGCATCGAGGACGGCCCGTCTAACGCCTTGGGTGATATTTCTGACACCGAAATTTGGGATAACTTTCGCGGTGGCAACCCGCGCGAGCTATTCGCCGCCGCGCCCGAGGGGCAAGTGATGACGACCACCGGCCAGCAATGGCGGGTGGTCCGTGAAAAACTTATTCGCAAATATCTTGGCTGGTTGCCCGTGATCGTGATCGGCCTGTTGGCGGTGTTTTACCTCATTCGCGGCCCGATGAAAATCACGGGTGGGCGCTCGGGCAAAACCATCCCGCGCTTTACGCTTTCGGCTCGCGTGGCGCACTGGTTTATGGCCGGTGTGTTTATAATTCTGGGCCTTACGGGCCTGATAATTCTACTAGGCCGCGTGGTGATCGCGCCCTATCTCGGGCTGGAGTTCAACTCGGTGCTCGCGAGTGCCGCGATGCAGGGGCATAATCTGTTTGGCCCCGTGTTTGTCTTTGCGCTCATCTGGCTGTTTATCAAATTTGTGCGAGGCAACTTCTTCCAGTGGGTAGATCTGAAATGGATCTTCAAGCTGGGTGGTTTCTTTGGTGGCCATGTAAGCTCCCGCCAGTTTAACTTTGGTGAGAAAAGCTGGTTTTGGATGGTGATCCTTGGCGGCATCCTTATCAGCGTTACGGGCATTATCATGCTCTTCCCAACCTTGGTGGATGATGTGCGCTGGCTTCAACTTTCCACCATATTGCACGCGCTCGGCGCCGTAGGGCTAATTGCCGTGGCCATTGGCCATATCTATGTAGGCACCATCGGCATGGAAGGCTCGATTGACTCGATGCTTAAAGGCGAGGTGGATGAAAACTGGGCCAAAGAGCACCATGACCTGTGGTATGAAGAAGTGACGGGAAAATCCGCCACTGCGCCCGAAACCACGGAGGACGCGCCATGAGTTTTCTAAACTTTGTTGAAGGCCCGCTCTTTACCTTTGCAGCCGCAGTGTTTGTGCTCGCCGCCCTTTGGCGGCTCATCGGCATCATTCGTATTGGCCGCACTAAAGACATTTCCCCGCCCAAGGGCTCGGCGGCGGTGGGGTTTATTAAAGGCAACCTGCGCCACTTCATCCCGCGCGGCATATTTGCCAAGCGCACCATGGTGCATCTCGTCGGCGGCTACGGCTTCCACCTTGGCCTATTTGTGCTGGTGTTTTTTGGCGTCTACCATATTGATTTCCTGAACGAGCGCATATTAGGCTTTTCATGGCCCGCCCTGCCCCGCTGGGCCTTCCTGCTCACCTCGGCCATCGCCTTTTCCGGCCTGATCATGCTGTGGGTGCGCCGCATTTCAGACCCCGTTATGCGGCTGATATCAGATAAAGACGACCATATCGGCAGTTGGCTCACCTTTCTGGTAATGCTCTCGGGCTGCTTTGCCCTAGAGCAAGCGCATGACAGCCTGCGCGCCACCCACATGCTGCTGGTGGATATCTGGCTAATATATTTCCCGTTTAGTCGCCTCATGCATGGCTTCACATTCTTCCTGTCGCGCGGCCAATCTGGCGCGACCTATGGCCGTAAGGGGATAGACCTATGACCAGCAAAGCCGAAATCGCTGTCGAGAAGTTCCTTGAGAAAACCGACTCCGAGGCCGCCTCGTTTTTTGAGGCCTGCGTGCATTGCGGCATCTGCGCCGAGGCCTGCCAGTTTCACCTCGCAACCGGAGACCCGAAATACACACCCACCTATAAGCTGCGCCCAATGGAGCGGGCTTATAAGCGCGAGAAGGCCCCGTTTTCGAGCCTGAAAAAAATGCTTGGCCTTGCGCCTAAGCCGGTGACGGAGGAGGAGCTGATCGAGTGGGGCCCGCTGGTGTATGATAGCTGCAATATGTGCGCGCGCTGCACGCTGGTCTGCCCGATGGGCATTGATATTGCTGGCACCATTAGCAAAATGCGGGCGGGGTATGAGGCTGCGGGGCTGGCCCCTGAAGGGCTTGAGCGCTCGGTGGAGTTTGTGAAAAAAACCACCTCGCCGATGGGGGTGACCATCAAGGCCCTGTCGGCCCAGATCAAACATCAGGAAAAAGCGACCGGCCTCAAGATCGAGGTAGATAAACAAGGCGCAGACTATATGTGCACGTTTTCCTCGTCTGAGATCATGGGTTACCCCGAGGTGCTGGGTGCCTATGCCAAGCTATTTGACCGCGCGGGCGTAAGCTGGACGATTTCGTCAGTGGCTTACGAGGCCACCAATGTGGGCGTGCAAATCGGCTCGGCCTCTTTGGCGAAAGAGATCGTAACCCGCGTGGTCGAGTCAGCCGAGGCGCTGGGCGTTAAGGCGGTTATCAGCCCTGAATGTGGCCACGCTTACGGGGCTATCCGCTTTGCGGGGCCTAATTTAATGGGGCGGCAATATAAGTTTGAGGTGGTGCATATTATTGAGGTGATCGACCAGTTGCGCCGCGAGGGCAAGCTGCCGGCGGGCAAAAAAGATGCCCGTAAGATGACCCTGCACGACCCTTGCCAGATCGTCCGCCGTGGCGGGCTGCTGAAAGAGCCGCGCCGCTTGCTGGATGACTCCTGTTCCAATTTCACCGAGATGAAATATGCTGGAAAAGCCAATTTTTGCTGCGGTGGTGGCGGTGGTGTTTCGGCCAACGAGCGCGCCGAAGAGCTGCGCACCGAGGCGTTTTCGCTTAAGGTTGACCAGCTCAATGGGGTGGACGGACTAGAGGCCGTAGTGGTGCCCTGCGCCAACTGCCGCTCGGTGTTTGAGGACGGGCTGGATGCCTACGAGATGGACCTCGAAGTGCTGGGCCTTGCCGAACTTGTGGCGGAAACCCTAGCGGAGCCGGACGAAAAACAAGGTTGAGTTTGGGGCGTGCATTGCGCACAATAACCCCGAACCCGCCCCTGCCAGCCGAACGGTAACGCTATGAACAAAGACGCCCCCATTATATCTGTCGATGAATTCGGTGCCGGATTGGCGCTGTCCTCTGTGCTGATTGTGGACGACGAAATTGGTATGCGGAATTTTTTAATGAAAATCCTTGGTCCGCGCTGCCAGCGGGTAGAATGCGCCAGCAATACCGATGAAGCCTCAAAGTTGCTCGACCAAAACCACTTTGACGTGGTGATCCTTGATAATGTCATGCCAAAAAAATCGGGACTGGATTGGCTGAAGGAGCAACGCAAGCACGGCTTTTTTGCAGATGCGATTTTGATAACCGCCTTTGCCGACCTGGAAACCGCCATCACCGCCCTGCGCGCGGGCGTAGCTGATTTTGTGCTTAAGCCGTTTCGCTCGAATCAAATCCTGAACGCGGTGGCGCGCTGCTTTGATCGGCGGGAGCTAAGGCGGGAAAACTACCTGCTGAAATATGAACTGGCCTCGGAAAAGCTCTGCGCCCATGGACGGCTTCTGGGGCGGTCAGACGAAATTACGTCTATCCGTGACACGCTAGAGCGCGTGGCCCCGCTGCCAACTTCAGTGCTGTTTACCGGCGCCAGCGGCACTGGCAAAGAGGTGGTGGCGCGCACGCTTCACAGCATGTCAGACCGCGCCGACACGCCCTTTGTGCCAGTTAATTGCGCCGCGATTTCACCGGAAAACATTGCCAACGAGCTGTTTGGCTATATCCGGCATGACCCTGTGGAAGGCGACAGCCAGCAAGACGGCCTGCTGTTTCATGCCCGAGGTGGCACCCTGTTTCTCGACGAGATCGTCGAACTGCCGCTTAAAGTGCAGGGTATGCTATTACGCGTGATCGAGGAAATGCGGGTTCGGCCGATTGGATCCGTGCGCGAGGTGTCTTTAAACCTGCGCTTTATGTTTGCCACAAATGCCAACCTTGAAAAGGCCATTGCTGAGGGCCGTTTTCGTGCTGATCTTTATCATAGAATCAACGTGATCAACATCCAGATGCCGCGCCTGATTAAGCGCAAAGGTGACCTGTTGGAGCTGAGCAACATGTTTATGCAGCGCATTTCGCACGAGCTTGGCGTTAAACCATTGCCGCTCACTGAGAGCGTGTTGCTGAAGCTTTCCAGCTATGACTGGCCGGGCAATGTGCGGGAATTGCGTAACCTTATCGAGCGGTCGCTGATCGTGGGGGAGTTTCCACCCGAATTTAGTGACGCGGAAGAGGACGACGAACTGGCTGTGGATTCATTGGCGGCGGTTGAGCGCAGGCATATTTTGAATGTATTGGCGGATTGCAACGGCAATCGGGCCGAGGCTGCCCGGCGCCTCGGGGTTTCGCGCAAAACCATTGATCGCAAATGTGCGATGTGGGATGCGTAAGGCTCGCATCCCTTGGACAAGATCTGTCCGCACGCGGCTCTTGATGATCGCCCTACTACCGATGCTCATAATTATGCCGCTTTTTGGCGGCGTGGTGATCTATAACTGGTCAACCCGCTTTGATAATTTGCTCATTGCCAAGGTCAACGGCGAGCTGACCATTGCGCATGAATATTTGACAGGACTAAAGGCGCGCGCCTTTGAAAAAGTACAGGCGCTCGGGGCGTCTGCGGCTTTTTTGCAAGCGTCTGAAGCGGGGCAGTTGCCTGCGCTATTAGAGCGCCAGCGGCAAGATTACGGTTTTGACTTTATTTATTATATAAGCCCTGAAGGTATAATATCGCCCACTAGCGGTGGTGCCGCCCCTGCCCAGCCGGAGCGTTGGCCCGTGGTGCAACGCGCACGCGCGGGGGAAGGTGGCAGCGAAATTGACATTTTTAGTGCCGAAGATTTAGCCGAGATTTCGCCAGACTTTGCAGCGCGGGCAGCTTTACTGCTGGTGCCGACCAAAGCTGCCTTGCCCACCACGCGAGACCGCGAAAACCGTGGCATGATCGTGCATACCGCTGCGGCCGTCTCTGCGGGCGAAGGCACGCTGGTGGCGGGCGTATTGCTGAACGGCAATCTTGATTTCATCGACACGATTAACGCTTTGGTTTACCCCGAAGCCAGCCTGACCGAGGGCAGCCGTGGCACCACCACACTGTTTTTGGAAGACGTGCGGGTCTCAACCAATGTGCGTCTGTTTGAAAACGTCCGTGCCCTTGGCACGCGGGTTTCGGTTGAGGTGCGCGCGGCTGTGTTGGACGAGGGCCGCACATGGCTCGACCGCGCATTTGTGGTGAATGACTGGTATATTTCGGCCTATGAGCCGTTGATAGACAGCTTTGGCAACCGGGTTGGCATGCTTTATGTTGGCTTTCTGGACAGCCCCTACCGTGCCGCCAAAGCGCAAACCTTGTGGCTGATATCTGGCGGATTTCTGTTTTTGCTCGCCTTTTCTGTGCCGCTGTTTTTACGGCTGGCGCGCGGGGTGTTTAAGCCGCTGGAAAACATGGTCGAGACCATTTCTAAGGTCGAAGCCGGAGATCTTTCTGCGCGCACCGGCCTTACGGATACCCAAAACGAGGTTTCGCTGGTGTCTATGCATTTGGATTCAGTTTTGGCACAAGTGCAAGAGCGCGACCAAAGCTTGCGGGAATGGGCCGACGAGCTGGAAAACAGGGTTGAGGCGCGCACTCAAGAATTGAGCGCAGCCAACCAGCGGCTGGAAGCGACAACAAAGCAATTGGTGGTTTCAGAGAAACTGGCCGCCATAGGGGAAATTACCGCTGGCGTGGCGCATGAAATCAATAACCCCGTTGCGGTTATCCAGGGCAATGTCGATGTGATTCACGAAACGCTTGGGCCTGCGGCCAGCCCGCTGAAAACCGAATTTTCGCTGGTGTTTGAGCAAGTTCATCGCATCAACACGCTGGTAAACAAACTGCTGCAATTTGCCCGCCCGGAGGAATTTGCCGGCACGGCTGGCACCCATTCCCCTGATGAGGTTATTGAGGACACGCTACCCTTGGTGCAGCACTTGCTCGGCAAAGTTAAAATCAATCTGAAACAAGATTTGGCCTGCACCAAAGATGTAGCGATAAACCGGACAGAATTGCAGCAAGTGCTCATCAACCTGATCGTAAATGCCATTCAGGCCATGCCAAATGGCGGGACGCTAGAGATCAGCACCCGTGACGAAACATCCGGTGTGCAGATCAGTATCTCAGATAGCGGTGTTGGTATGCCTCCGGATGTTATCGAGCATATTTTTGATCCGTTTTTCACCACCAAAAAAGCAGAAGGCACCGGGCTGGGGCTTTCGATTACACAAAAACTAATCGACCGGGCCGGTGGGCATATTCAGGTTGAAAGCCGCGAAGGGCAAGGCACCACCTTTAGTATTTTTCTGGAAACCACTGGGCCTTAATCGCAAAAATCATCGGATTTCTGAAACCAGCCAAATTTGCCAATGCTATTTTCTTGCACAAATTGCGAATCCGCACACCCTAAAGTTGTTCGATCGCAAATTTGTAGCCAAATTTTCCAATTACTACCACCATATGGCGATTATTCTTTAATTTCTAGTTGTTAGCTCGAGTCCTTAATGTAGACTGTTAACCATCGAAGTGATTCGTTTTTGTGTCTTAATATAATGCGACGGAGTGTATAATGCGCCTAACAGCAATTACTAAAGCCCTTTTCACCACCACATTCTTAGTGTCCGGCCTTAGCTTGGCCGCTCCGGTTTTGGCTGAACCGGTGACCCTAACTTCAGAAGACGGTGCCCTCATGATCACCGGAGATCTTCTTTCATATGAAGACGGTTTCTTTCGCATTAGCACGACCATTGGCGAGCTTTCTATTAATGCGGCAGACGTAACCTGCGAGGGTGATACATGCCCTGTGTTTGATGTCGGCGGCAGCATTGTTGTTGCAGGTGCCAGCTCTATCGGGAGCTTGTTGATGCCAGCCCTGCTTGAAGGGTATTCCGCTTCAATTGAAGCAAAGCTCAACACAGTTGCTGGCACAAGCCCCGACACCATTTCCCAAGACATCGTTGCCGATGGCGGGCGCGGTGAAACGTTGGCCAGCGTGACGATAAATTTGAGTGATTCCGCAAATGCTTTCCGGGCGTTAACACAGCCCGATGTGCAGATCGGCCTCTCTACACGCCGCGTTTTGCCAGCTGAAGCTCGCCGCGTGACCCAATCTCGCGGTGGTAACCTAATTGACGCCTCGCAAGAACGTGTGGTTGCGGTGGACCCCGTGATTATTATGGTGCACCCGAGCAACCCGGTGCAGGCCCTTTCGATTGAGCAATTGGACGGGATCTATAGCGGCACTATAAACAATTGGTCTGAGCTCGGCGGGCGAAATGTCCCCATTATTGTTTATGGGCGGGACCAAAGCTCGGGCACAGGCGGCGCTTTCCAGCAGAGCATTTTTGCAACGTCGGGGAACCGGCAAGCTGGCTCTGTGATCGTTTTGGATAGCGATGAACAAATCGCGCAATCGGTTATGACCCAGCCCACCGCGATTGGCATTTCAGGCGTTGCCTTTGCTGGCGGCACCAAATCGCTGGATATTATTGACCAATGCGGCATTTCGGTTAGCCCGAATTCATTTAACACCAAGGCCGAGGAATACCCCATTCAGCGGCGGCTATACCTTTATAACCGCGCGGATAACATGACGGATACTTTGGCCGGGTTCCTTGATTTTGCCTCTTCCAACGCCGCCGATGCTTTGATCTCAAGCGCGGGGTTCTTTAACCTTTCGGTTGAGCAAGATCAGCGCCCTTATCAAGGCGGGCGTGCATTTAGCGTAATTGATGCCACAAGCAACCCAGATGAGCTTCCCCTTATGCGGGAGTTGGTGGTTGATTTACTATCTTATGACCGGCTAACAACAACCATCCGGTTTGGCTCGGGTTCATCCTCACTTGATGCCAAAGGCTTTAGTGACCTTGACCGCATGTTCCAGTATCTAAATACATTGGATTATCCTGTCGAGCTGCTCTTTGTTGGGTTCTCGGATGCCGACGGTAGCTTTGATGCCAATAGCTCTCTTTCCCTCAACCGCGCAAATCAGGTGGCCGATTCTGCGGCACAATTCGCGGCTGGCAAGATCACCAATCCTTATGGGGTTTCCATCGGGGCAAAAGGCTTTGGCGAGTTGGCACCCGTGGCCTGTAATGCTACATTGGAAGGCAAACGCACAAACCGCCGTGTGGAAATCTGGATTCGCCGGCAATAGCGGAAAGGCGTGGTGAACCCACCCGTTTTTCTGTATTGCCCCGAAATTCCACTTGAGTGAGGACGAAAAAAAATGAAAATATTCACCCTTCCACGCATAGCCGCATCTATGGCAGCGCTCGCCCTGCCATTATCTGCGCAAGAGGTCGGCGTAACCCCCGATGCCATTGCCTTTAGCCAAATTGCGGCGCTTGACGGCCCCGCGGCCCAGCTTGGGCTCGGAATGCAAAAAGGCCTGCTTGCCGCGTTTCAGGAAATCAATGCGGCGGGTGGCATTAATGGCCGCCAGCTTACATTAGATAGCCGTGATGACGGCTATGAGCCTGATCGCTCGATAGCACAAATCAATAAGATTATTGAAGAAGACGCATTTTTCGCGATTATCGGCACCGTGGGCACCCCGACCAACCTAGTTTTGCAGCCCCTTGCCACCGAAGCCGAAATCCCGCTTCTGGGCCCCTTTACCGGGGCGGGGTTTTTGCGAAATACTGAAAACGCCAATGTTTACAATGTGCGCGGCACTTACGACGCTGAAACCGAAGAATGGATCAAGCAATTGGTTGATGTCGATGGACTCACCAATATTGCCATTCTTTATCAAGACGATGGCTTTGGCCGCGTTGGCTTGAGCGGTGTTGAAGCCGCCCTGACGCGCCGCGGCATGGAGCTTTCAGCCAGCGGCACTTACACCCGCAACACCACCGACGTAAAAGACGCGCTGGTGGCGATGATGGAAGTGAACCCACAGGCCGTGGTTATGGTCGGGGCTTACCAGCCCATTGGCGAGTTTATCAAGCTGGCTCGCACATTCAGCTTTACCCCTGAATTTGTGACCATCTCTTTTGTGGGATCGCAAGCCTTGGCTGATGAGCTTTGGCCCGAAGGTGCCGGGGTTTTGATATCGCAAGTTGTGCCTTTCCCTTGGGATGACACCATCAAAATTGTTGCCGAGTATCAGCAAGCGATGAATAGCTATGAGGAGTATGCGAGCTATGATTTTGTATCGCTTGAGGGCTACATCGTGGGCCGCGTGGCAATTGAAGCCTTGCAGAACGCCGGACAAGACCCAACCCGCGAAAGCTATCTTGCGGCGCTGAAAGGCCTGACCGACCTAGATTTGGGTGGCTTAACCATCAGTTATGGTGAGGGCGATAACCAAGGCATCGACACAATTTTCATGACGCGGCTTTTGCCTGACGGTTTTTTCGAACCGCTATAAGATCAGTTGAAATTGGGAAAGGCCGTGCCAGTGATTGGCGCGGCCTTTTTTTATGGCTGGGCGTTAAAGGTAAACAATTGTTCGCCATTCAGAGCATACCCATTGATGAGGTGATTGGCGGTTTCGCCTGTGAGCCAGCCCTCAAGCGCCAGCGCCAGATCATGGCGCACATGCGGCCAGCGCACGGGGTTCACCGGAATATAGGCATATTGGTTAAAAAGCGCCGGGTCGCCCGCGTAAAGCATGCCAAGCTCGCCTTTGTTGCCAAAGTTCAGCCAGCTGGCACGGTCGGTGAAAGTGTAGGCATTCATGCCGCTGGCCACATTCAGCGTGGCCCCCATGCCAGAGCCCGCCGCGCGATACCACGCGCCCTCGGCAGCCATGCCAGAGTCGGCCCAAAGCGCCATCTCCATTTTGTGTGTGCCGCTATCGTCGCCACGACTCACAAAAGGGGCCTGATTGCTTGCAATAGCTTGCAGGGCTTCCACGGCGCTGGTGGCGTTGGCAACCTCTGCGGGGTCACTTGAGGGGCCAACAAACACAAAGTCATTATACATAATTTCGCGGCGATGGGTGCCGTAGCCCGCCGCCAAAAATCGGTCTTCGGCGGCGCGGGCATGCACCAGAATGGCATCAACATCGCCCGCTTCGCCTAGGCGCAGGGCTTGGCCAGTGCCGACCACAATCAGCTCCACATCTAGATCAAGATCGGCCTTTATGGCGGGCAAAAGCATCTCGGAAAGGCCGGAATTGTAAAACGACGTGGTGACAGCCATTTTCAAGGTTTCAGCTTGAGATGCCACCGCCAAAAGGGAGGTCATGACGGCTGTAAGGACAAACTTCATTCGACGATATCTCCGTTGATAAAGGCCTTGGCCTCAGGCGTGGAAGAGGCTTCAAAAAAGCCTTCAGACTCCGCGTGCTCGTGCACTTTGCCACCCAGCATAAAAATGACATCATCCGCCAAGCGCTTGGCCTGCCCCATGTTATGCGTTGACATCACAAGCCGCGTGCCGCGCGCCTGCACCTGCCGCAAAATGCTCTCGATCTCGCGGGTGGCGCGGCCATCAAGGTTGGCACATGGCTCATCCAGAAACAGGATTTCGGGCTCGGTGATCAGCGCCCGCGCGAGGGAAAGCTTTTGCTTTTCACCGCCTGAAAGCATGGGGGCCCAGCTTTCAAGCAGCTCTGAAAGGCCAAAGTTACCCGCACATTGCGCCACCTTTTCAAGCGCCGCCGCTTTGCCCATGCCACGCAGGCGCAGCGGGTAGGCGAGGCTATCGGCCACCTTGCGGCGCATCATAATGGGGGACTGAAACACAAACCCCTGCCGGTCTCGCGCTTGTGTTGCGGGCACGGCCCATACAACCTCGCCCCCAGTGCAGCGCTGGAGGCCGTGCATCAGCCGCAAAAGCGTGGTTTTGCCAGCACCGTTGGGGCCAATAACCATAGTAAAGCCCGTGGGGGCCAGCGTGAGGCTCACAGGCCCAACCAGTTTTTTGCCCCGCATATGCGCGGTAGCATCGGTGAGTTTAAGCGGCAGAATACTCACCATGTGCTGGCCCGCTCGGTTTTGCCAACAATGTGGATAAGCAGGTTTATCATCACCGCCAGCACGATCAGCACCAGCCCCAGCCCCATGGCAAAGGCAAAGTTGCCCTTGCCGGTTTCCAGCGCAATCGCGGTGGTCAGCACGCGGGTGGCGTGCTCGATATTACCGCCTACAATCATGATAGCCCCGACCTCACCAATGGCGCGGCCAAAGCCTGCCAGCGTGGCCGTAAGCAGCGCCCGTTTGCCATCCCACAAAAGCGCTTTTATCCGTTGGGTTCGGGTGGCGTTCATCGAGATCAGCAGGTCGTGGTATTCGGCCCATAGGTCTCGGATGGTTTGGTGGCTAATCGAGGCGATCAGCGGTGTGATAATAATCACCTGCGCGATGATCATCGCCGCCGGAGAAAACAGCAAGCCAAAGCCGCCCAGCGGCCCCGCGCGGGAGAGCGCCATATACACAAACAGCCCCACCACCACCGGCGGCAGACCCATCAGGGCATTAAGCACCGCAATCGCATAGCGGCGAAACTTAAAGCGGTTCACCGCCAGCCATGCCCCCATGGGCAGGCCGATAATCGAGGCAATTATGACCGCTGAGATCGTAACCTGAAGCGACAGAAAAATGATCTCATAAAGATCAGGGTCCAGCGTGATTATCAGCTTCCACGCGGCCCAAAATCCATCAGAGTAATCGCTCATGAGCGCTGGGCCCGTTTGGCCTCGCCCTTCACTTTAGCGGGATCCGCATCGCGCACCAGCCGGTCTTCGCCACTAAGGCACATAAACCGCTGCCCGCGCATCCGCCCGATCAGCGTCAGCCCCACTTGCCGCGCAATCTCAACCCCCCAGGCCGTAAAGCCAGAGCGCGAGGCCAGCACAGGAATGCCCATCAGCGCGGTTTTTATCACCATTTCTGAGGTCAAGCGCCCTGTGGTATAAAGGATTTTGTTAGCGGCATCTTCGCCTTCAAGCACCATCCAGCCCGCGATTTTATCAACCGCATTATGCCGCCCGACATCTTCCATATAAACCAGCGGCTCCCCCCCCTTGCACAGCACCGAGCCATGAATGGCCCCCGCCTCAAGGTAAAGGCTGGGCGTAGTATTTATGGTGTGGGCCAGCGCATAAAGCCAGCTGGTGCGGACCTCGGCCTCGGGCAAGGTCATCCCCTCCAACCCCTCCATCATATCGCCAAAAACCGTGCCCACGGCACAGCCCGATGTGCGGGTCTTTTTCTTCAGCTTGTCTTCGTAATTGGTCTCACGCACCGTGCGCACAATTACCGATTCTACCTCTTCGTCATAATCAATGCCGGTGATTTTATCGTCAGGCAAAAGCATGCCTTGATTGCGCAAATACCCCGCGGCGAGGTACTCAGGATAATCCCCGATCGTCATCGCCGTTACAATTTCCTGCTTGTTCAGGTAAATCGTCAGCGGACGTTCTTCCACCACATGGATACGCTGCTCAACCCCGTCTTGGTCCCGCCCGGAAACCACGCGAGAAAGTCGCTTTGCAGTCGGGTCTGGCGCGATCAGATAAGGCACAGATTGGCTTCATGTGGTATCATCAGTGAAATTCCAATAGAGTATATTAAAAGTGCTACCCAAACCCCCTTGATAAGTAAACGGGTTTTGTAGAGGCGCTCGCAATCATTAAGAAATGAGGTCAGTTTGTCTACTCTACGGAATACTTTCAACAAAAACCGGCCAAGATGGGCATTGTTTTCGCTCTGGGTGAGGCTGTAATTATTTTGATATCAGGCAGAGATCTCTGATTTACGATCCCATCGAGAGAGCTCTCTACCATGCATATCTACAAATATTTGATTTAAATGGTGAGCCGGTCGGGATCCGAACCCGAGACCTACTGATTAAAAGACGCGAAAACGTCATTTCTCCCCATTTCGCCAAACTACGCCCGCCAGCCATAAACGCATGTAATCACTCGTTTATTCTTGACTAAGTATGCGCTCACCGCGCATGACTAAACCCACATTTCGCTGCCTATTACTTCCGTAATGCTTCCGCGGAAGCACATTTAAGGGGTTAAAATATGCCAAAGCTAACCAAAAGATTTGTCGATAAGTTGGATATTCGGGAGACCGATTATATCACCTTTGATAGCGATGTTGGCGGCTTTGCGGTTCGGGTTTTCCCATCTGGCCGCAAGAGCTATTTGATCCAGTATCGCAGCGGCGGTAGAACGCGGCGCTTGGCAATTGGCAGACACGGCACCGTGGCAACCGATGAGGCCCGCAAAGAAGCCCTCAGACGGCTAGGTGAGGTCGCCAAGGGCGAAGACCCATCCCAAGCTCGGAACATGCGTCTGCGCGCGCCTAGCGTGGCAGCTCTCTGTGAAAGGTATTTGGACGAACATGCCAAAGTGCATTGCAAGCCCAATACGGCGCGCAATTATAGCTTGCTCGTTAAGCACCATATTCGGCCCGCTTTGGGCATGTTCAAAGTTACTGATATTTGCCGCTCAGATATAGCCAGCTTTCACCACTCAATGCGAGAAACGCCGTATCAAGCAAATCGGGCATTAGCGACCCTTTCCAAGATGTTCAACCTTGCCGAGCTTTGGGGCTTACGTGCCGATGGTTCCAACCCCTGCCGCTTGGTGCCAAAATTCAAAGAAAAGGCCAAAGAGCGGTATCTCTCCCATGCTGAGTTAATGCGGCTCGGGCAGGTTTTTGCAGAGGTCATTGCCAACGGCACCGAAAGCCCCTTTGTGGTGGCGGCGTATCAATTGCTTTTGATGACGGGGTGCCGAATGTCAGAAATCCAAACTCTCAAATGGGAATACGTAACGAACACCCATTTGCTATTACCAGACAGTAAAACCGGAGCACGGCGCATTCCGTTCTCGGCAGATGCCCACGCGGTTTTAGCCTCTCTGCCCCGCACTCTAGGTAATCCTTACGTAATAGAGGGCCGCTGGCCGAATACCCATAGCACCGACCTGCAGCGCCCTTGGCAACGGCTACGTAAGGTGGCGGGGCTGGAGAATGTCCGTATCCATGATTTGCGCCATACCTACGCCTCAATGGCAGTCACCAACGGCATAGACCTTTTGACGGTTGGCAAAATCCTTGGGCACACAAATTACCAAACAACCGAGCGTTACGCACATCTTGCCGATGATGCGATACGTAGAGCATCTGATAGGGTTTCGGGAATGATGGCGGGGGCGATTGCTCCGGTACGTAGCGCACCACAGGCTAAGTTACGGGTCGTTACGTAGTGTATGGGCGCGCCTAGACTTCAATCTCAACCCTACGTAGCGTTACGGTATGTAAGGCAGCGATTCTCTCTGAATAAACTTTGACAAAACGACTAGGAGGCCAAATTGGTTCGTAAAATTAGGCCCGCCAAAAACTGGACTGGCGAAGAAGACAATAACTTTGAGCCAGACGGCACTTCCGATCTGGATACGTCGAAGATTTATAGAATCCTCGGTCTCGGAGACGCATCGCATTTGGAAAAGCATCAGGATCCTATTTTCCAAATCTTAGGGGCATTAGACAATTACACTGTAGATGCTTATCCCACTCACAAACCTATTTATGCGGCGCGGCGCGAACACTTGCAAAACATTTGCGCTCATGCCCGAGCTTTAGCCGACATATTTCACGGAAGCGGTGAAGAATCATTTTTGGAAATAGAAAACAATTTGGCTAGGGGCCTTGGCCAAGAGCCGCCTGCTGATCACCACGCGCTTGGTCGGGAGGACATCAAGGTGAGTCGCGAGATAAGTCTATTTCGTGAGTTTTCAGCTGATGGCATCTCAACTTTCGCCGACCTAATGGAAATTGCTCTCAAGGAGTTTCCGAATAGCGAAGACGCGCCCAAAAGGGGTCGCCCAGACAGGACACCGCTCCGAGAGCTCATTATCGAGCTGGGTATGATTTACGAAGATGCAACTGGGCAAAGAGCTTATGAAGGTTTTGCGAGCGATCCAGAAACTCGTGAATATGACAGTTCATTTTTCCGGTTAGCATGGGAGGTTGTTTATGCTTTCGACCCGAAAGCAGCAAAGTCAAATAACGCTTTTGGCTCGCAAATTCGTAAAGCATTGGCAAATAATGATATCGGGTGGCAAGCCGTTGAATTTGAGCACATCGAGGGCGACTTCGATTCGGGCAAAGATTAGATATCGAAATCCATTTTATCTAATGTCATAAATGCACCCCCAATTGGGGGGTATTTATGACATTGGGAATGTTTGCATAAGGCATAACCTACGCCTTATCTTGCTGGTATGGAAACACCAACTTAGGGGCAACAAAATGCCAAACAATCCAGATGATATTCTCGACAAATTGATCAATGAAAAAGAGGCCGCAGGCATTCTCTGCTATACCGTACGCGCATTGCAAAATTGGCGCTGCCGTGGCGGCGGACCGAAGTTCATTAAAGTTTCAAGTCGCTCTATTCGGTATCAGCGCCGCGATCTCAACGAGTGGATCGAAGCGCGCAAAATCGACAACACAGGGCAATATGACGCCTAAATAGTTTTGCCCGTGCTGGGTTGGCAGCACAGTGCGGGATTTTGGGGCCGGATGGCTTTCAAACGGGGCGTGAGGTGTCGCCACCTTGCGCCCTTCCTATGCCTGCCAAACCACGCAGTTTTCGTTTTAGACACGCCCTCGCGGCAAGCACCGCCGGACCCCGTCCGGCCCCAAAACCAAAGCTGCCCCGCCGAAGGCGGAACCCGCGAAGCGGGAATGTAATGGATGGTAATCCAAGGGGTGCATCCCTGTAACACGCACCCCTAGAATGACATAGCGTAGAAAGGCGTAAAGAAATGTATGAGATACTTTATCAAGGCGTAGATAGCTTGGATGTGGCTTATAAGGGCGTCATGCCCAAGAGCATTATTGAAGAGCTGGAAGAGGCTAAAAACGAAGCTGGAAAAATGCAAAATGACAAATCCGGTTACCCCGTTACCCTTGGCCCCGACAAGCTGAAACTCTTCGTAAAAGCGACGGGAAAGAAGGGCGGTTATCGGTACGTATTTGTTGATGATCCCACCGGAGCCATTTTTGCAGTAAGTGCCAACACTGATCCAAACAACTGGAACTTCTTTGTGTCAGCCCGCGCCCGAGGTTTGCTGTGCCGAGGCTACGAGGGCATGAAGGCTCATATGCTTGGCGTGCTCACCTCGCTTGGCGCGCAGATCACCAATTCCCATGTAAGCCGGATTGATTATGCGATTGATATTGCCGCCACCAATTTTGAACTTGATATGAAAAACTTTATCGCACCGCACAAAGCCAAATTGCAGTCCTACTACGGGAAAGATCAAGATTTAGATGATGACGGCAACCGAGCGCCGCCAACCAAAGAAAACGATATACGCGCGGTTATGAGCGGCGGGCGGTTTGAAAGCGTTACCGTCGGTAAAATGCCCGGTCGCCAGATCATTTTCTATGATAAGCGAAAGGCCGCCAAAGACCAAAAAACCGAATATTGGTTTGATGTTTGGAAAGTTGATCCAAATGACAAAGGAACCCAAATTTGGCGAATAGAAATCCGTGCGGGTAAAGTTGGACTTAGCAATCATATCGGAAAAGCTCATCAACGGACCTATGAAACTGTGGAAGCCATTTTGGCCACATACTTAGCCGATTCTTTGGGTGGTATTTGGTACGCCACAAACAAAGGCGAAGTGAGCAATGTTTCCCGATCAACCGTGCATCCGATTTGGGACGCCGCCCGAAGAGCTGTAAAAACTCTTCCAATGCAATCCGAACCTCCCTTGCCCCGTGCTTACATGCTTGAGCTAATGCGAAAGGAAAAAGCAGCTATGGCTTCAGCGCAGGCATTTGGAAACCTGAACAACGCGCTGGTGCTGGCGGGGTTTTCTTCCGAAGAAATTGCAGCGACGTTCTCTGCACATGCAAGGATAGCCGCCCTTCGTTATTGTGGTGAACTCGGTAAAGAGTTGCATTTGAACAAACTGGAAAGAGCGCGAAAAAAGCTGGAGGTTTTTATCAACTAAAACGCATCGTGATAGAATAAAGTTCCTCGCAAAATTGGATTTCTGCAAGCTTAGGAGCCTAATTTTGGCCGGATGCCGCCATAGTCAAAAAGGGCGGATAGCAGTCATTTGCTGCAGATGTGCAAGATTGAGATCGCGCTCTACAGAACGGACATTGGCGACTCACAATCGCAAAAAAACTGGGGATCGCTCGTTCTCGTGTCTTTCGGCACTTATAATTAATTCGATGCAAAATATTATAAAATCAATGCGTTATCGTCCAGATTTCAGTTGCGCAGCAGTCAACTTCTTGCATAGAGTTGATTCCAACATGTCATGCGACCCTTCTGGGATATACCGTTTCCAGTCAAGATTTCCAGACTTCATCATAGAACGAATTTCAGTTCCCGAGGTGCGCTGCACATGCTGCTCATCATCGGATAGTATTTCAGTCGTAAATCCCGCATCTTCGAGCAGCTTCACTTTATGATCATTCCACTCAGAATGACGAGTTGTAAAACACTTAATACTTGTCGGTAAGAACACGGACAGCCTGAAAGGGTCCTCAATAGGAAAGGGTATTATTCGGAAATCAGCAAGAGAAAATCCCTCCGAAATGAGGGTGGTTTCGATTACTTGGAATCTCTCAAAAAAGGTCAACGGGTTATTATCAATCAATCCACGATGTTCAGCACCCGGAAAATCGGCCTCGTGTTGATTATGTATTTGCGTTATTCCAACGTAAATACAATCGGCTCTTTCTTTGGCCCACCTAAAATATTGCAGATGTCCGTTGTGAAACGGTTGAAACCGACCATGAATTGATGCGCTAACTAGCTTTCCCATATGTAATCCGCCCCAGGCTTTAACCTATCTTGAACAAAATCACCGAGTTGGATCGGAGACTGTTTATGTTTAGCAAAAAAGTCCATCTCAAATTCACTCACAGAATCTTCCGGAACAAACATGAGCGCTGGTCCAGCAAACTCAATGCACTTTGATACAATTTCCAATCTTCGACATTGGGCAGAAGTTGCAGCATCCGGCAGAGCCAGCGCCTCGAAGCAGGGCATCGGAACGGAAAGCACCTCGTTTGCAAACAAATGCTGAGCAGAAAGAGTCAAGCTCGCCCTTACCCCTAGACGTAAGCAAAGATTGTAGGCAGCGCCAGCCAGCCCAAAACCAGTAATGTCGGCAGCACTGACGGATGCAACAGATGAGCCAAGAAATCTATTGCCAAAAATTTCATTTGATATGTCCTCAATGTCTTCGCCCTCCATTGCGTTTAGCACCAGTAATTTAGACGCTCCAATTTTTCGGGAAATGTATACCCTGCCAGATTCCTGACAGGCAGTTTGAATAACGCGTCTGGTGCCAGTCACAGCTATTGTCAAATGTGTGTAATCGGAACGAACTGAGTGTAAATTTTGGGCCGACATATCAAGAGACGATAGTGCTCGTTGTATACTTTTGGTCAATTCCGCAGTCTCTTCAATTGAAGAAAACTCCGGGCCGTACTCGATACAAATCGAAGCAATTTTGGGGTCTCCACCTGCTACAGTTATATCCATAGCAGCATGTAGGACGGCCAACTGGCAGTAGATATCTGTGTCTTCGCAAAACCTACCAATTCTATCTATGGATGAAAGGAATTCCACACCGTCGATTTCTTGAGATTGGCAATCTGCTGTAGGGTCAATGCCGGACAATTCAGCAACCTTATGTAACTCTCGCATCGACACCTTTTGACCACAGCCAATCTTTTCTAAGTTGACCTGAAACATTAGCGGTACTTTGCAAGATCGACTACAGAGGTCTTTTCATCGTCCCAAAGGCGTTCAAAATAGTCCTTGAATGCATAGTAAAGTGCGCTTGAAGAGCCCTTTCGTTGACCCGCATTCAAGATCAATTGAGGATTGCTTCGCCCCTCTTTGTCATCCCAAATTGTGTAACTCATCACGCATTCACGTTCATCTAGGAATGCCAACCGGAACTGTTGAAAGTCAGCTTTGCTTTCTGCGTGGTAGAAGCGAACTTCGATGCTGAATCCCTCGTGAACATGCAAATCTCCTAGGATTTTGAGTGATTCACGAACCCTTTTTCCATAAGTATTTCGATCAATGCCAGCTCGGCTACCGACGTTCCTAAGCACGGGATTATTTGGATGAGAAAGTAACATCCTGACAGGGCGCCCTGCCGATGCACATCTCTTTACCATTTCCTTAAATTCTGGATCGGAGGTTAGCTTATGTGCACCAACTCCCATAAAGTCGAAAGAATGCTGTGGTCTTTTGAGGGAAGCCTTATAGCTGATACCCCCATTTGTACTACCGTAAGCATCGACGATACCTAGCGCTCGATAACGTTTCCAAACAAAGATTGCTATGCCGAGACTCACCAAAAAGCTTATGCCAAGTGCAGGAAGCGACTCAAGACATTCCCAGTGCAACAGGCCTGCCAGAATAAGATATTGAGCCGAAATTAAGACAAGAACCTTTTTCAATGCCCCTACCGTAACCCATATAAGCCGCTCTTTTAGTTTAAAAAACGCCCATACAAAAATGCCTGCTAAGATTATCCAAGCAACATTAGAAAATATTCCGGTCGCAACCTGAGACGGAAGATCTGTCCAAAAATCAGACATTGATTTTATGCTCATCTAGGACCAAAAACGTCCAATCATCGAACTGATCTTTTTCTTCAAAAATTTGTTGTTTAGAGGCAAATTCGATCGATGTAAGAAAGCCCGGTTCGTTGGTGTCTACATCTACAGTCGAACCAGAAATTACTTCAAAAACCAAGCCGATATGTTGACGTCCAAACATGTTCGCCCGATCATGAATAGCCCCGAAAAACCTCACCGTCTTTTCGTCTGGCTCGAATTTGAGTTCTTCACGTAGCTCTCGTTGCAAGCTTTCCTGTACAACATCCGGATCGTTTGCAAAGAGGCTGGGGAAATCTTCAACCTGTAAATGTCCGCCAAAATTGATCGAACGGGTTCCATGAAGCCGCTTCTCTGGAAGCCGCTTAGTTCTCTTGTAGGTAAGATAACCTTCTTCGCTATGAACAAAGAACAGGGGGATTAATTGAACGAACTTATCCGTTTCTTCTGCGTCAACTCTCGGCATAGGCTGAGAGTTTTTAAACAGCTCGACGTAGTCGACATCGAAGAACTTTGAGTTTGGTCGCTTGACAAGTTGCTCGAGAAAACCATCTGTCGGTACAACGGCAATTAACTCGTTAATTGGGTTTATCTTTCTTTTAGCAACAACGTACTCGACAGCATCTGGCCACTTTCGAATGGCAAATTTACCGCTATCTACACGCACGAAGGTGGATTTCAGACTATTTTCAAGTATTTCGGCTGAGAGGCGAGCGTTTATGGTTTTCCACGGGGTCAACCCACCGACTTCAAAATCAACATCTGTTTCGATGAAGCCAGCAAGTTCTTTTGAACTCATAGGCCGTTTAGCCAACAACAATGCGGCCTCGCAGGCTTCCAAATAGGTTGAAATAGGTTTTTTCAAATCGATAAACACTTTCACTCTGTTCTTTAGTATATGGCCATCCAACACATACCTGTCAAGGTTGTGGCCACTTTCAGAGGCAAGTGATCATTTCAGAGCATCGCCGCTAGGTTAGACAAGTAAATCTTCTTGAAAGTCGTGATGGCACCCTTGCGGGTAACGCTAGATCAGCCATCGTTGGTGCTAGCGTGGTATATGTCCGCTTCCGGGCAGTGCACTGCAGCGTTTGTAGCCTCCCCGAATGCCCGGTAAGGGCCGAATACAACCTTTTCCATGCACCATTTCGGCACAACCGCCAATTTCCCAAAAATTGGACAGCTGCTCGCGGCGACTACAGTGTGTCTATTTTGCAACTACACGAATCTCTTTCGAGTGCTTCCGTAGTGCTTCCGTGGAATATCCAGCGTAGGCGCTTGGCTTGCCGAACCCACCATAAGTATTTAATATAAAAAGAAAATATGGTGAGCCGGTCGGGATCCGAACCCGAGACCTACTGATTAAAAGTCAGTTGCTCTACCAACTGAGCTACCGGCCCACACATAGCGGGGTTACTAGGCGGGTGGCGGGCGATGGTCAAGGGGGAAATTGGGGAAAACAGTGATAAATGTGCCGGAATTATTTTAGGGCACGCGGGGCGGCTGGCCTTGGGGAGAATATGCGCTTATAGACGCAGTATGACGAAACAACAAAAGATAGCTGGCCTCGCATTTTTGAAAATGCACGGGCTTGGAAACGATTTTGTGGTGGTGGACGCGCGTGGGCGCGCCAACCCGATGACGGTTGCCTTGGCGCGCGCAATAGGCGACCGGCATTTTGGCATCGGGTTTGACCAATTGGCATTGATTCGCAATGAGGGCAATGTGCTAGCAGTGGACTATTGGAACAGTGATGGCTCGCTCTCGAACGCTTGTGGCAATGCCACCCGCTGCGTGGCACGATTAATTATGGCGGAAACGGGCGCGGCACATGTAACACTGCGCACTGGGCGCGGGGATTTAGCGTGTGAGGATGCGGGGAGCGGCCTTATTCGGGTAAACATGGGCCAACCGCAGCTTAACTGGCACGAGGTGCCGCTTGCGCGTGAGATGGACACGCTGGAACTGCCATTGGACGGCACGCCCAGCGCCACGGGCATGGGCAACCCCCATTGCAGCTATTTTGTAGACGATGCGGAGACTGTGGACCTCGAAACCCTTGGGCCAAGAACCGAGCACAACCCACTCTTTCCCGCACGTACCAATGTGCAGGTGGTTGAGGTGATGGATCGCCAGAACCTACGGGTGCGGGTGTGGGAACGGGGCGTGGGGCTCACGCTGGCCAGCGGGTCAAGCTCTTGTGCCGTGGCGGTCGCAGCGGCGCGGCGGCAGGTGGCGGACCGGAAGGTCACGGTGCATTTAGACGGCGGAGATTTGGTGATCGACTGGCGAGATGATGGCGTATGGATGACGGGGCCAACCATGCTGGTGTCTGAGGGCGTGCTGAGCGCTGAATTTCTGGAAACAGCCAAATGAAACCGCCGATTTTTGAGACCTTTGGCTGTAGGCTAAATGCCTATGAAACCGAAGCCATGCGCGACTTAAGCGCGGGGCTGGAAAACGCTGTGGTGGTGAATACCTGCGCCGTAACGGCTGAGGCCGTGCGGCAAGCCCGCCAGCGCATTCGCAAGCTACGGCGGGAGAACCCTGATGCCAAGCTGATTGTAACGGGCTGCGCGGCGCAGATCGAGCCGGAACGGTTTAACGATATGCCCGAGGTGGATCTTGTGCTCGGCAACCTTGAAAAAATGCAGGCCGACACGTGGGCAGGCATTGGCGCGGCTGAGGGCATTGTGGTGAAAGACATCATGGCCGCCACCGAAACCGCTGGCCACTTGATTGATGGCTTTGGCACCCGCGCGCGCGCCTATGTGCAGGTGCAAAATGGCTGTGACCACCGCTGCACGTTTTGTATAATTCCCTATGGCCGTGGAAATTCGCGCTCGGTGCCTGCGGGCGTAGTTGTGGAGCAAATCAAGCGCCTTGTCGGCAAAGGCTTTAACGAAGTGGTGCTGACGGGCGTGGACATGACAAGCTGGGGCGCCGACCTGCCCGGCCAGCCGCCGCTGGGCAACCTTGTGCAGCGGATTTTGACGTTGGTGCCAGATTTGCCGCGGCTTCGAATAAGCTCGATTGACTCAATTGAAGCTGACCCGGCACTGGTGGAGGCGATTAAATTTGCCCCGCGTTTGATGCCGCATTTGCACCTGTCATTGCAGGCCGGTGACAATATGATTTTGAAGCGCATGAAGCGGCGGCATGCGCGTGAGGACGCTATTGAGTTTTGCGCCGAAATGCGGGCCGCGCGGCCCGAGATTGTGTTTGGCGCGGATATCATTGCGGGCTTCCCGACGGAAACTGATGCGATGTTTGAAAACTCGCTGAAACTGGTGGAAGACTGCGGGCTGACATGGCTGCATGTGTTTCCGTTTTCGGCGCGGGAAGGCACGCCGGCCGCGCGCATTCCGCCAGTGGACGGGCGGATTGTAAAGGCGCGAGCGGCGCGGCTTAGAGCCTTGGGCGAGGCCCGCGTGACGGATTATTTGGCCGCACAAGTGGGGCTTGCGGCACAGGTACTTATCGAAAACCCCCATATGGGCCGCACCGAGGGCTTTGCCGAAGTCTCCTTTGAGGCCTCGCAGCCTGTGGGGCAAATTGTGGCGGCCCAACTGGCAGGCATTGACGAAGGGCGCTTGATAGGGAAGCCGCTGCCATGACCCTTCCAAAGCACACCCCGTTTACCCGGCTTCCGAGATGGGTAAGGTGGCCGTTGCTGCTCTGGCTCCTGCTTGGCCTCTTTCCTGTGCTGGTCGCCGCCTTTGGCTTCCCGTTTCTGCCGTCTCCTGAGTGGGTGGCCAAAACCCGAATACTCGCTCTGTTGTCAGGCCTTGCAATGGCTGTTCTTATGACCATGGGCGTGGCGATGGGCATAGAAATCAACTCCCAAAAGACAGGCAAGATCAAAAAATTGACGGTCATACTCTTTGCGCCCGTTATGGGGATGTTTATTGGCAGCGCTTCCGTTTCATCAGCCGTGCCATTAATGGTGGCAATGGCCACAGGCGCGGATGCTGAAATACAATACACCGTAGCTAAGGTTACGGGACGAAATTTTCGAGGCTGTCGAAACCCTATCTCTCTTGAGGGCCTGCCACTTATGGCCAATAAGTTTTGCGGGTTTCCTGCTGAGATTAGAAGCAACTTTGGGCGTGGTGATACGATTATCGTAACAGGGCGCGGCACTGC
>WTAL01000237.1 GCA_013139635.1 Paracoccaceae bacterium | reverse complement strand
AGGGCATGCGGGCCAGAAAAGCGGCGATTTGCGCGACTTGCGCTTGGCGGGCGCGGCGGAGCAGGGCCAGATGCACGCCGACGACGCGTAGGTTTTCAAGATCAACCACCACGGCGCCGCGGGGCTCCAGCCCTTGCAGGGCGAGGGTGTGGATATCCAGAACCTCGGTGCCACGGCGCAACAAAATGGCATTGCCGTGCCAGCCGATGCTCTCGGGACGGTGGGCTAGGTCTACGATTTCTAGGTCGGTATGTGCGGCGATCATCGCTGGCGGCAGGCTGCTGGCGCGGCGGCCAAAGCGGCGGTCTACCTCTTGCAGGGCCACGATATCGGGGTCCATCGCCGCCAGCACTGAGAGCACGCGGGCGGGGTCGCGGCGATAGTCTCGCCCGACGGATTTTCGGATATTATAGCTGGCAACACGGGTCATTTTTCGTCTCCTGCCTCTCATATAGGCAGCGGTGCCGCCGATATGAAGCCCTGTGACCTTGCCCCGCGCCCGCTGCCTGCTTACGTTAAGGGGGAGGAACCCAAAACCATGCGCTTTACGCTGCAAAATATTATCATTTACCTGATCTGGGCCTTTCTGGCGGGCGAGGCGGCTTATTCCCTATGGGAGGGCCACTGGAACGAGGCGTTTGTGGCGCTTTTCACGCTGGGGGTAACGCTGCTTCCGCTGCTATTTGAGGAGCGGCTCGGGGTACGGCTACCGCTGACCTTTGCGGCGCTGATTGTGGTTTTTCTGTTTGCCACGCTATTCCTCGGCGAGGTTGGCGATTTTTACGAGAAGTTTTGGTGGTGGGATGTGCTGCTGCATAGCGGCTCGGCCATTGGCTTTGGGCTGATCGGCTATGTGCTGGTGTTTATGCTGTTTGAGGGCGACAAGTTCGCCGCGCCGCCGTTAGCGCTAGCATTTCTGGCCTTCAGCATAGCGGTGAGCATTGGCGCGCTTTGGGAGATTTTCGAATATAGTATGGACAGCTTGTTTGGCATGAATATGCAGAAAAACGGGCTGGTGGACACGATGTGGGATTTGATTGTGAACACAATCGGGGCCAGCATTGGGGCGCTGGCGGGGTATTTATACCAGCGAGGGAAGCACTTTTTGGGGCTATCAAAAATGATAGACCAGTTTGTGCGCGCCAACGAGAAGCTGTTTCGGAAGAACAAGTAGCCCCCGCAAAGGGGCTACTGTTTGTTAAAGGCTGGCGGTAAGCGCCTTGAGAATGGCATCACCCATTTCAGAAGTTGTAGCCGGCGTGCCATCACCTTTTTGCATCAAATCTGCGGTGCGGGTGCCGTCGGCCAGCACTTTTTCTACGGCGGCTTCAAGGCGGTCAGCCTCGGCGCCTTGGCCGTAGGAATAGCGCAGGGCCATCGCGAAGCTCAGGATGGTGGCACTGGGGTTGGCTTTGCCTTGGCCCGCGATATCAGGGGCGGAGCCGTGAACGGGCTCATACATGGCTTTTGGCATACCGTTTGCCATGGGCACACCGAGGCTGGCGGAGGGCAGCATGCCCAAGGAGCCAGTTAGCATGGCGGCGCAATCGGACAGGATATCGCCGAAAAGGTTATCGGTGACAATCACGTCAAACTGCTTGGGGGTGCGCACGAGCTGCATGGCGCAGTTATCGGCATACATGTGGGAAAGCTCGACATCGGGGTAATCCTCGGCGCCAATTTTGGTGACAACTTCGCGCCACAGGATGCCGCTTTCCATCACGTTGGCTTTTTCAACCGAGCAGAGACGGTTATCGCGCTTGCGGGCCAGCTCAAAGGCAGCGCGGGCTACGCGGTCGATCTCGGAGGTGGTGTAGCGCTGGGTGTTAATGCCCACCCGCTCGCCGTTTTCTTCGAAAATGCCACGGGGCTCGCCGAAGTAGCTACCCGAGGTCAGCTCACGCACGATCATGATATCAAGGCCAGATACCAGCTCTTTTTTCAGGCTGGAGAAATCAGCGAGGGCGTCAAAGCACTGGGCAGGGCGCAGGTTGGCGAACAGGTCCATTTCTTTACGCAGGCGTAGGAGGCCACGCTCGGGCTTCACTGAGAAATCAAGCTCGTCATACTTGGGGCCGCCAACGGCGCCAAGGAGCACGGCGTCTACCTCTTGGGCTTTGGCCATGGTTTCGTCGGTGAGGGGGGTGCCGTGGGCGTCATAGGCTGCGCCGCCTACGAGGTCTTCTGAAATGTCGAATTTCAGGCCGCGTTTGTCGTCAAACCACGCCATAACTTTTTTAACTTCATCCATCACTTCGGGGCCGATGCCGTCACCGGCGAGAATTAGGAGGGAGGGGGTGCTCATGGCGCGTTCCTTTGTTGAAAACTCCTCTCTCGGGTATCGCCTTGGGCGGGCATCGTCAAGCATCACACAGCGGTTTGATGGCATTTGCGAGGAGATCATAGATGCGGCGAATGCGCGGGGTTTGGCGCAGGGCCTTGGCGGCGACCAGCCAAACGGGCAGGTTTTCGAGCGGCAGCTCAGGCAGGACGTGCACCATGCCCTCAGCGCGCTGCCCGATTTGAAGCTGCGTGGCCCCAAGGCCGCAGCCCGCTTTGGCCAGCTCCCAATAGGTGGCTTGGTCATCGCAGCGCACGGGGAAATCCTCTCGCGTGCGGGGAATGCCGAGGGCCTTCATGGCGTCAATAATGAGGGTGTTTTGGTCGAGCCCGACCATTTCATGCGCGCTGATATCGGCAATGGTTTGCGGGGTGCCGCGCCGCGCGATGTAGCTTTTATGGGCGAAAAGGCCGGTTTTTATTTCGCCAAGCTTGCGGGCGATCACGTCTTCTTGGGTAGGGCGATACATGCGGATGGCAATATCGGCCTCGCGGAAAAGCAGGTTTTCAGTGGAGTCACTTGGGGCCAGCTCTAGCTGGATATCAGGCTCGGCGAGGCGGATTTGGGTGAGGATTGGCGGCAGGTTGTAGTGGGAAAACACCTTGGAGGCGGTGATGCGCACGGTGCCCTTCAGGCTTTGGGATTGGCCAGCGGCGATCAGCGAAAGCCGGCGGGCGGCGGCTTGCATTTCCAACGCCAGCGGGTAGAGCGCGGTGCCGGATTCGTTAAGCGCAAGGCCTCGGGGCTGGCGGATGAAAAGGGCGGTGCCTAGGGCGGCCTCAACCTTGGCGACCTGCCGCCCGAGGGTGGGCTGGCTTTGGCCAAGCTGGCGGGCGGCAGCCGAAAGCGAGCCGGTTTCGGCTACGGCGGTGAAGGCTTGCAGGAGGGCCCAATCGAGATTTTGCAGTTTGTCCATTCAAAT
>WTAL01000151.1 GCA_013139635.1 Paracoccaceae bacterium | reverse complement strand
CGGGCATGCTGATGGCCGCCATGCGCCTCAATATTCCAGCAATCTTTGTATCTGGCGGGCCGATGGAGGCTGGCAAGGTTACCATCAACGATATCGAGAAAAAGATCGACTTGGTGGATGCGATGGTTTCGGCTGCTGATGACAGCTTCACCGATGCGCAGGTGGACGATATGGAGGCCTCGGCCTGCCCGACCTGTGGCTCTTGCTCGGGGATGTTTACCGCGAATTCGATGAACTGCCTCGCTGAGGCTCTGGGCCTCGCGCTGCCGGGGAATGGCTCAATGCTGGCCACGCACGCTGACCGTAAGGTGCTTTTTGAAGAGTGCGGGTCGCGGATTGTGGACATCACCAAGCGGCATTACGAGGGCAATGAAGCGGGGCTTTTGCCGCGCGATGTGGCCAATTTTAAGGCCTTTGAAAACGCGATGACGCTGGATATATCGATGGGCGGGTCTACCAATACGGTGCTGCACCTTCTGGCGATGGCGCATGAAGGCGGCGTGGATTTCACGATGGAAGACATTAACCGCCTCTCCAAGCAAGTGCCGGTATTGTGCAAGGTCGCGCCCTCAATCGAAAACGTGCATATGGAAGATATCCACCGCGCGGGCGGGATTATGGGCATTTTGGGTGAGCTGAACAGGGCAGGGCTTATTCATGCTGAGCTGCCAACGGTGCACTCTGAAACCATGGGCCACGCGCTGGCAAAGTGGGATATTGCCGTGAGCAATGAGCCCGAGATTGAGCAGTTTTATAAGGCGGCCCCGGGCGGCGTGCGCACGATTGAGGCGTTTTCGACCGATAACCGTTATAAAGAGCTGGATCGTGACCGCGCGGGCGGGATTATTAGAAGCGCTGAAAACGCTTTTTCGCAAGATGGTGGGCTGGCCGTGCTGGGCGGGAATGTTGCGCTGGAGGGCTGTATTGTGAAAACAGCGGGGGTTGATGATGACAATCTTGTGTTTACCGGCCCTGCGAAGGTTTACGAGAGCCAAGATAGTGCGGTAAGTGCGATTTTGACGGGTAAGGTTGTGGAAGGCGATGTGGTTGTTATCCGCTATGAGGGGCCGCAGGGCGGGCCGGGGATGCAGGAAATGCTGTATCCGACGAGTTATTTGAAATCCAAAGGGCTGGGCAAGAAGTGTGCGCTACTAACGGATGGACGGTTTTCGGGAGGCACGTCTGGGCTCTCAATCGGGCACGTTTCGCCAGAAGCGGCTGAGGGCGGGCTGATTGGGCTGGTGGAAACGGGAGATATTATCGAGATCGATATTCCGGGCCGGACGATAAACCTTGCCGTGGCGGATGACGTGCTGGAAGCACGCCGCGAAGCCAAAGGCCCTGCGCCTTGGCTGCCAAGCGAGAAGCGCACGCGGCGGGTTTCTACAGCGCTGAGGGCCTATGCGGCTTTTGCTAGCTCTGCCGCCAAAGGGGCCGTGCGGATTGTGCCATAAGCGCCGCCGAGCGGAGCGAGGCTATGGCCCGTGAGGGCCACCGTTTTTCAGTTTACTGAAAAATGTGCTTTGGCAGAGGGGGGCCATTTTGATGCGCAATTTTGCATTCAAATTGCTGAGTGGCTCCCCGAAGACAAAGCAAGACGGTTGAGATGCACGCTGAGACCAAGCTTGGCACTAAGCCACCAGCGGGGAACCCTCCGTGTGGCCTGCCTTTGCTGCGCAAAGACCGGCCACACGTTTGGGCCGTGGCCTCGCTGCGCTCGGTGGGATAGACGAAAGGGCAGGGTATGAAGCGCATCGGCATAAAAGACCGAGGGATGACACTGTTACTTGCGGCTTTGGGGGCAGGTGCGTTTGTGTGGATTTCGCTGCCTTTGCCGATGCTATTGGGGCCGATGGCTATATGCCTTGTGGCGGCGCTTGCGGGGGCGAACCTTAAGGGCATGGGGCAGGTGGGGATATTTTTCCGTACTTTTCTAGGGGTTGCGGTGGGTTCGACCATAACGCCTGATGTGGTGGCGCGGTTGCCGGACATTGGCGCTTCGCTTATGTTTGTGCCGCTCTTTGTGCTGGCCATTGGGGGCATTGGCTACCCGCTTTTGCGCTATGGGTTTGGCTTTAACCACCCCACGGCCTATTACGCGGCCATGCCGGGCGGCTTGCAGGATATGCTGGTTTTTGGCGAAGAGGCGGGCGGAGATGTCCGGGCGCTTGGGCTTATTCATGCCACGCGGGTGCTGGTTATTTTGACCATTGCGCCCATTGTGCTCACATTGCTTTGGCAGCTCGACCTTACACAGCCACCGGGTGCGCCCGCAAGCACGCTGGACCCGTGGCAGATTGTGCTGATGGTGGTGGCGGCTGTTGTTGGCTGGAAGGGAGCTGAGCGTGTGGGGCTGTTTGGAGCGTCTATATTGGGGCCGATGATCTTAACGGCTATTTTGAGTCTCTCCGGTGTTATCACGCATCGGCCTCCGGCGGAGATCATATGGGCCTCTCAGTTTTTCATCGGTATTGCCGTGGGGGTTAAATATGCGGGGATCAGCGCGCGCGAGCTGCGGGTGGATGTAGCCGCGGGGCTGGCCTTTTCAGCTGCGGTGGCGCTGGTGGCGGCGGGGTTTATTTATGGCATTGGGGCCAGTGGTATTGCCCCGCCATTGGAGGCGTTTTTGGCCTATTTGCCCGGTGGGCAGGCCGAAATGACGGTAGTTGCCATTATCGCGGGGGCGGACCTTTCTTTTGTGGTCACGCACCACATTTTAAGGATATTTATTGTGATATTGTTTGCGCCGGTAGTCAACCGGCTGTTGAATCGCTAAAAAGGCAAAAAGCGAGTAGGAATCAGCATGCAATTCACCGTCGCCATTGATGGCCCCGCCGCCGCCGGCAAGGGCACCGTCGCCCGCGCTGTGGCGGATAAATTTGGCTTTTCCCATCTTGATACCGGCCTGCTTTACCGTGCTGTGGGGGCCAAGGCGATGATGCGTGGGCGCGGGGTTATTGCGCCTGATATCGCGGCAGAAATAGCCAAAACGCTTTCGGAAGATGACCTGACGCGGGAAGGGCTGCGCACCGCGCGGGTGGCGCAAGCGGCCAGCAAAGTGGCGGCTTTGCCCGAGGTACGGGCGGCGTTGCTGGACTTTCAAATGGCTTTTGCCAAGCGCCAGGGCGGTGCGGTGCTGGATGGGCGCGATATTGGCACGGTGATTTGCCCTGAGGCTGACGTAAAGCTTTATGTGACCGCCTCAGATACGGTACGGGCCGAGCGCCGCTATTTGGAGCTGAAAGCGAAAAAGCCCGAGACCAAACTGGAAACGGTTGCCATTGATCTGTGCCAGCGAGATATTCGCGATGCCTCGCGCGATGTTGCGCCCATGCGGGCAGCAGCCGATGCAACCGTAATTGATACATCAGACATGGATATTGAAGTTGCGGTGCAAGCCGCGATTGACAATGTTCAGGCCGCAATTGATGCACGCGGGTAGGCCCTGTGTAGGATTATGCCGTGAATCCGCTGTGGTCACGCTCTGAGCGCGAATGGCGCGCTACCCATTCCGAAGGGCGTGGGCTACCCCACGGCGCGACGGTGAATTCAGCGCGCGCTGCAATCATCGCCCTTGCGACATTGGCTATTAACGGCTATAGACGCGGCTGTCGCCGAGGTGGTGGCACTTGTTAAAAAGCGATTCGGAATGGCGTAAGCCCCCGAGGCGCTTTTAAGCGTTTCCCCGCCTCAGACCCGAAACCTAAAGACCGGCGGAACCAACCGCTCGGCCCACAACACATATCTGGAGACTATATTTATGGCTACTTCCGCATCCATGGAAGACTTCGAAGCCCTTTTAAACGAGAGCTTTGAACTTGAAACCCCTGACGAGGGATCCGTCGTTAAAGGCACAGTTATCGCTATTGAAGCTGGCCAAGCTATCATCGACATCGGCTACAAAATGGAAGGCCGTGTTGAGCTAAAAGAATTTGCCGAGCCCGGCCAAGACCCTGAAATCGAAGTTGGCGACACCGTCGAGGTTTTCCTTGAGCGCGTTGAGAACGCCCGTGGCGAAGCGGCGATTAGCCGTGAAAAAGCCCGTCGTGAGGAAGCTTGGGACCGGCTTGAGAAAGCCTACGAAAAAGAAGAGCGTGTTGAGGGTGCCATGTTTGGCCGCGTCAAAGGCGGCTTCACTGTTGATCTGGGCGGCGCAGTTGCGTTCCTTCCTGGCTCTCAGGTTGATGTGCGCCCCGTGCGCGATGCTGGCCCGCTGATGGGCCTTGCCCAGCCGTTCCAGATTTTGAAAATGGACCGTCGCCGTGGTAACATCGTTGTTTCCCGCCGCGCCATTCTTGAAGAATCCCGCGCCGAGCAGCGCGCTGAAATCGTTGGCAAGCTCGCTGAAGGCGATACTGTTGACGGTGTGGTTAAGAACATCACCGATTACGGTGCGTTTGTTGACCTTGGCGGCGTAGACGGCTTGCTGCACGTAACAGACATGGCTTGGCGTCGTGTGAACCATCCTTCCGAGATTCTGGAAATTGGCGCGACTGTTAAGGTGCAGGTTGTTAAGATCAACCGCGAGACCATGCGTATTTCGCTTGGCATGAAGCAGCTGCAAGAAGATCCGTGGATGGATGTGGAAACACGCTATTCGCTCGAGTCTGTGCACAAAGGCCGCGTAACCAACATCACCGATTACGGTGCGTTTGTTGAGCTTGAAGCCGGTGTTGAGGGTCTCGTTCACGTGTCCGAAATGTCTTGGACCAAAAAGAACGTTCACCCGGGCAAGATCGTTTCTACTTCGGAAGAAGTTGAAGTTATGGTGCTTGAAATCGACACTGTTAAGCGTCGCGTTTCTCTTGGCCTCAAGCAAACTCAGGGCAATCCGTGGGAGAATTTCTCAGCGGCTTACCCTGTGGGCACCGAAGTTGAAGGTGAAGTTAAGAACATCACTGAATTCGGTCTGTTCATTGGCTTGGATGGCGACATCGACGGCATGGTTCACCTTTCGGGCCTTGATTGGGATCGCTCCGGCGAGGAAGCCATTCAAGATTACCAAAAAGGCGACATGGTAAAAGCTGTTGTGACCGATATTGACTCCGATAAAGAGCGGATTTCATTGTCGATCAAAGAACTGGGCGAAGATCCGTTTGAGGGCGCCGTTGGCGGCATCAAGCGCGGGGCTATCGTAACCGTTGAAGTGACGTCCATCGAAGATGGCGGCATTGAGGTAACGTATGACAGCATGAAGTCTTTCATCCGTCGCTCTGATCTTTCTCGTGACCGTGCCGAGCAGCGCCCTGAGCGTTTCTCTGTTGGCGATAAGGTTGACGCGCGCGTTACCAATATCGACAAAGCTACACGCCGCCTTGGTCTTTCGATCAAAGCCCGTGAGATTGCGGAAGAGAAGGAAGCCATTGAGCAGTATGGCTCATCTGACTCCGGTGCATCCTTGGGTGATATCCTTGGCGCAGCGCTGAAAAGCACTGACGACTAATGCCCCCTTGGGATGGCAATAAAGAAGGCCTCGAAAGAGACCTTTACGAGGAGCGGCGCCGTAAGTGGCGCCGCTCTGGTTTTTGGCGCGGCATCGGCTTTATGGTGCTGCTGCTTGGCGGGATTACGTGGTGGGCGCTCAGCAATGCTGAAAGCGAATTCCCGACAGGTGAGCACATTGCCCGCATCAGTATTAACGGCATCATTACCCAAGACCGCTACCGCGAGGAAGTGCTGGCGAAAATTGCGGCGGATGATGATGTGAAGGCGTTGATCGTCTGGATCAATTCTCCAGGCGGTACGGTTGTTGGCTCTGAAATTCTTTATGAAAACCTGCGCGCTGTGGCAGCTGAAAAGCCTGTGGTGGCGCAGATGGCTGGCGTGGCGGCATCGGGTGGCTATATTGCGGCTATTGGGGCTGATTATATCGTCGCGCGCTCAAATACCATCACGGGGTCTGTGGGGGTTATCATGGAATACCCTGATATGAGCGGGCTGCTCTCGCAAATCGGCGTTGAAATGCAGGTTGTCCGCAGCTCCGAAATAAAGGGCGGCGTAAGCCCCTTTCGGGAGGCCAGCCCAGAGGAAGTGGTGGCGCAAGAGGCGCTGATTACGGAAACCTTTCAGTGGTTTAAAAACCTTGTGGCAGAACGACGCAACCTGAGCGGAACTGCCCTGGATGACGTAACGACAGGTGGCGTGTTTTCAGGCCGAACAGCGATGCATAACGGGTTGATTGATGCACTTGGCGGCGAGGCCGAACTGCGCGTGTATCTCGAATCGGTTACGCCCACGTTAAGTGATTTGCATGTGGAAGATTGGGAGCTATCGCGAGCACAGCCTTGGTTTGATGGGATTTTATCAACATTATTGGGCATAAATCCGCTACTTGAACGTTTTTCTGCCTCTGAATCGCTCGCGCTCTATTCCATAACCCGCTAAGGCGTGGCACAATACATATGTAAACAGTGTAATGTGTATCGGTGCTTGACGGGGCGCCTCTGCGTAAGCTCGACAACTTGGAGGGGAACAATATGATAAAATCCGAACTGGTTCAAAAGATCGCCGATGAGAACCCGCACCTTTACCAACGGGACGTTGAGCGCATTGTCGGGACCATTTTTGACGAGATCGTCGAGGCTATGGCCGATGGAAAACGTGTAGAACTTCGAGGCTTTGGCGCGTTTTCGGTAAAAAAGCGCGAGGCCCGCACGGGGCGCAATCCGCGCACGGGTGAAACCGTGAATGTCGAAGAAAAGCACGTTCCGTTTTTCAAGACCGGAAAATTATTGCGCGACCGCTTGAACGGCAAGTAAACCGCGCTTATTCTAGAGAGCATGATGCGCTATATTAAATACATAATTCTGGCGGCCTTCATGGGTGGGTTGGTTTTGCTGGCTCTGGCCAACCGCGAGGCCGTGACCGTAGCGGCGCTGCCCGAGGGGCTGCCTTACGCTAATATGTTGCGCCTGCAAATGCCGCTATTTGCCGTTATTTTTGCTGCCATTGGCACGGGTTTGCTGCTTGGGTATTTTCTGGAATATTTCCGCGAGCACAAATATCGCCGCCAAGCCGCCGTTAAAAACCGTGAAGCCGCTGCGCTGAGCGCCGAGCTTGCCAAGCTTAAAAAGTCAAACGGGTCTGATGAGGACGACGTTTTGGCGCTGCTGAACTAATGCAGGTCAAGATTTGTGGGCTGCGAGATGCGGCCAACATTCAGGCGGCGGCTGATGCAGGCGCTCGCTATATTGGCCTCGTTTTCTTTGGAAAATCTCCCCGCAACGTGAGCCTTGCGCAGGCCGCTGAATTGGCGCTGGATGTGCCAATCGGCCTGGCTAAAGTGGCTCTGACGGTAAATGCGAGCAATGAGATTCTCGATGCGCTGACCGCACAGGTCCCGCTCGATATGCTCCAGCTTCACGGGTCAGAAAGCGCGGCGCGAGTGCTTGAAATTCGCGCTCGCTATGGCTTGCCGGTGATGAAAGCGGTTGCCGTGGCCGATGAATCCGACCTTCCGGCGCTGGCTGAATATGAGGCCGTGGCCGACCAGATTTTAGTAGAAGCCAAGCCGCCAAAAAACGCAAAACTGCCGGGGGGCAACGGGGTTCCTTTTGACTGGCAGCTGATCGCGGGCCGCACGTGGCAAAAGCCGTGGATGCTGGCGGGCGGGCTCAGAATGGACAATGTGGCCGAGGCTATTCGGCAAACGGGCGCGACGCAGGTGGACCTTTCATCCGGCGTGGAAAGCGCCCCCGGCGTGAAAGACCCCGCCCTGATAAAAGCCTTTATTGAAGCCGCCAACGTTGTGGGCTAAAGAAGGCCAAACCATAAAGGCTTCTAAAATGACTGATTCAAAAAATTCATATATGCAGGGCCCCGATGAGCAGGGCCGCTATGGCATCCATGGCGGGCGGTTTGTGTCTGAAACCCTGATGCCGCTGATTTTGGAGCTGGAAGCGCAATACGAATTTGCCAAAACCGATGATAGCTTCTGGGCTGAAATGGAGCATTTGTGGAAACACTATGTGGGCCGCCCCAGCCCGCTTTACTACGCTGAGCGCCTGACCGAGCATTTTGGCGGGGCGAAAATTTACCTGAAGCGGGACGAGCTGAACCACACCGGCGCGCATAAAATCAACAACGTGCTGGGGCAAATCTTGCTGGCCCGCCGTATGGGCAAAACTCGGATTATTGCCGAAACCGGCGCGGGACAACACGGGGTGGCTACGGCGACCGTGTGCGCTAAATTTGGCCTGAAATGCGTTGTTTTCATGGGGAAAACCGATGTTGACCGGCAGTCGCCTAATGTGTTTCG
>WTAL01000136.1 GCA_013139635.1 Paracoccaceae bacterium | reverse complement strand
CGGCGGTGTTTGCCCTTACGGTCGCCATTGCCACATCAAATTCATTCCTACTCCCCACCCATCAGGTGAACGCGCTTATCATGGGGCCGGGGCGCTATACGGTGCCGGATTTTATGCGCGCTGGCGGTATTATGACGGTGATTTTCCTTGTGGTGCTTATGGTCATGATGCAGTTGTTTTACTAGCTGATGGTGGGGTAAAACCCCACCCTACCCGCGTTTTGTCAAATTAGCCTAACCAATGTCAATATTGGCTAAAAACATATCTGTTAATAATAAATTAACTGTATTTAGGACAATATATCGCAACCATAGCTAAATAAACCCACTAAAGGTGAACATGAAAAGTGTATTCGCGGGATGCCTACTATTTGTATCTACGGCATGCTCTTCACCTAGCCCGCAATACCTAGGTGTTGATGCAAATGAGCAAGTTATTTCGGGTGTGCGTTTCGATGTGTATCAACTTGATGCTAAAGCTCAAGCTATTCGACTTCAGGGGCGCTTGGATGGTGGCAAGGCTAGCATTCGGCTCGCGGCCATTCACGCCATCGAAGCGGCCACCGGCTGCTCGGTTATTCGCACTTCAGTAGAAGGCGACAATGAAGTGATTGATGCCCTTCTAACATGCAGTTAGATGTCCTGTTTTACTCATTCACAAGTATCAGGAGCACCAGCTGCGTATACTTCTTGCCAATCTGGCCCTAAAGTCTCACGCGCGGAAAGGCCGTTGCCATATTCAGGGTCGCTTGGGGACAAAACGCGAATAACCATATCCTGTAGGTTACTTGAATATGCTGTAAAGCCACCATATGCGCTATATCCTAGCCCAGAAAAATGAGAGCCAGATTGATTTCCCAAGACAATAAAGCGATCTCCGCCTCTATGTATAACTTCAATAGCCACCGTTTGAAACGCGGCCTTTCTCGCGCCAGCAGCTCCGCACGCCGGTGTTGCGACTTTGAACCTGTTTTGTGACATTGGTTAAATCGACGCTTCAACGCACCCAAAAATTGTCAGAGTTGCGGCAAATGCCAATGCTAGCTTTATAGAGCTCATAAATTTACCTCTGCAGAATCAGTTGGTTTTCGAATATCAAATACACTGCCGGCATTCAACCCAAAACAGATTTCAACTCCATAAAGATCAACTCAATTTACCCTACCCGCATTTACTATGCCCGCACTCACCACAGGTCATGCAGCTCTCTTGCATCCGCAGGGCATATTGCCCGCATTTCGGGCAGGCAGGCCCGCGGGGTTTTACGGTTGGCTCGGCGTGGGGGTCTGCCTTAAGCGCCCCGCCCGCTTCCATAAAGCCGATGGCCACCAAATGGCCCTCGATCACCCCGCCAATAGCGGCAAGGATTGAGGGAATATACTTGCCGCCCATCCACGCCCCGCCACGCGGGTCAAACACCGCTTTCAGTTCTTCCACCACAAAGCTCACATCGCCACCGCGCCGGAATACGGCGGATATCATCCGGGTGAGCGCCACCGTCCACGCATAATGCTCCATGTTTTTGGAGTTGATAAACACCTCAAAAGGCCGCCGCTGCCCGTCGGCCATTACGTCATTTATGGTGATATAAATCGCGTGCTCGTTTTCGGGCCAGCGCATTTTATAGGTGTTGCCTTCCAGCGCCAATGGGCGGTCCATCGGGGCGCTGATATCGGGTGTGGCAGGTAGGGTTTCGCCCTCGACTGACAGCACAGAGCCGGTAATTTCGTTGGGGCGATAGGTGGTTATGCCCTTCAGGCCCGCCTTCCACGCCTGCATATAAAGCGCCTCGAAATTCTCAAAGGGGTAATCGGCGGGCACGTTTACGGTTTTGGAAATGGCTGCGCAAATATAGGGCTGGATGGCCGCTTGCATTTTCATATGGTCTTGCGCGGAAATCTCCATCGCGCCGACAAAAGCCTCGGGCAAATTTGCCTCATCCCCGCCTGCTTCGCGGTAAAGGCGGTAAGCGTGGTCTTCCACCAGATACTCGGCCATGCTACCATCTGGCTCTCGCTTTTTGCGCGTATAATGCCATGAAAAGGCTGGCTCAATCCCGCCTGAGCAGTTGTCCCCAAAGGCCAGCGAAATGGTGCCGGTGGGGGCGATGGATAGCAGGTGGGAATTGCGGAGGCCGTGGGTGGTGATCGCTGTGCGGATATCATCTGGCAGGCGGCTGGCCATGCCGGACGCCAGGAATTTTTCCGCGTCCAATAACGGAAAAGCACCCTTTTCCTTGGCCAGTTCAATGCTGGCACGATAGGCCGCATCCCGCATTTGGCGGGTTACGTCGGCGGCAAATTCTCGCGCCTCAGTGCTATTATAGCGCAGGCCAAGCATAATCAGCGCATCTCCAAGGCCAGTAAAACCCAGCCCGATGCGACGCTTATTCATTGCCTCTTGCGCTTGCACTTCCAGCGGCCAAACCGTTACGTCGAGCACGTTATCGAGCATGCGCACGGCGGTGGTGACCACCTCGGCAAAGCCCGCGCTATCAAAGCGCGCCGCCCCAAAGGGCTCGTCCACAAACTTGGTGAGGTTCATGCTGCCGAGGCAGCAGCAGCCGTGGTCAGGGATCGGGATTTCACCACACGGGTTTGTCGCCTCGATCACCTCGCAATAATGCAGGTTGTTCTCGGCGTTTATACGGTCCAGAAACAGCACCCCCGGCTCGGCAGCCTCGTAAGTGTTGCGCATAATCTGGTGCCAGATATCACGCGCGCGGATGGTTTTATAAATCCATAGGCCTGTGCTGTTTTGCGCGGCCTCGGCAAAGGGTTCAGCCTTGTGAATAAGGTCAAATTCCGTATCGGCATCCACGGCCTGCATAAAGGCATCAGACACGCCCACGGAGATGTTGAAATTGCTAAGCTGGCCCTTGCTGCGCTTGGCGCTAATGAATTCTTCAATATCGGGGTGGTCTACCCGTAGAACCCCCATTTGCGCGCCGCGCCGCGCGCCGGCGCTCTCGACCGTGGCGCAGGACTGGTTGAAAACATGCATGTAGGAAACGGGGCCGGAGGCCGAGCTATCTGTGCCAGCCACCTTGGCACCACGCGGGCGGATGCTTGAGAAATCATAGCCCACACCGCCACCGCGCCGCATGGTTTCAGCGGCTTGCCGGAGGGCATGGTAGATGCCGACTTTGCCATCGACCGTGGAGGACACGCTATCCCCCACCGGCTGCACAAAGCAGTTGATCAGCGTGGCGGATTTAATATTCGCTCCTGCTGCCGAGTTCACCCGCCCGCCGGGGATAAACCCGCGCGCCAGTGCGTCACGAAAGGTGGTTTCAGAGGCACCGTCATCGCCCTCGGCCAGCGCCCGCGCTACCCGCGCACGAATCGCCTCGACCATGGCTTCGCCGCCCAGCTCTTTTTCATCACCCTTGGCATATTTCTCACGCAGCACATCTACCGATATGCTTTGCCACGGGTCATTCGGGATGGGGGCGGTGTCGGGCATCGGCGGTCTCCTGAGGCGGGGCGGGAGGCTAGCCTAGGCCGAAGCTTGAAAATTTTCAAGAACAAAGCCAGAATCAGGGGTGACGTTGGGGTGGGTTAAGCATAAGTTAATGGTATGGCAAAATTGCATCTGATCAAACTGAGCGTCGGCTCTGAAAGCGTGGACACTCAAGCCGAATGGCAGAGAGCGCGGCTGGACGAGCTGCGCCACATTACCCGCATGTGGCCACGCCGTGAGGCCGAGCTGCTGGAAGGCGGGTCGATCTTTTGGGTCATCAAGGGCGTGGTGCAATCCTGCCAGAAAATCATCCGGTTGGATGAGGTGATCGGCGAGGACGGGATAAGGCGGTGCGGGATTGTGCTCGACCCGCAGCTTTTCCACACGCACCCGCAACCGCGCCGCCCGTTTCAGGGCTGGCGATACTTAAAGCCAGAAGATGCGCCGGAGATTGGCGCGCCTTATGTGGTGGGCGAAGAAACCCTGCCAGTTGCGCTACAAGCCGAGCTTTCTGCGCTTGGGGTGCTTTAAACCCCTTGAAACGGGGGGAATAGTGCATATGTTAATATCATTCACATTGAGAGGGATGATAAAATGACAGACACGACGCAAAGCGAAGACCCAAGCCACCGCAAGACCACATGGATGCGCGGACTACATATGCTGATAATTCTTTTTCTGGTTAACCTTGCGGGTACGGTGCAGGCCGTTGTTGCGCTCATCCAGTTTTTCTGGATGTTGTTTAATGACGATAAGAACGCAGAAATCGCCCGATTTGGCCGCGGGCTGGGCCGGTGGTTTGCACAGGCAAGCGCCTTTGTAACCGGTGGTTCTGAGGATAAGCCGTTTCCTTATAAAAGCTGGCCTTCGGACGAACATTAAGGGCAAGGGGCGAGTGTTGCAGGGGCGCTGCCCCTCGCTACGCTCACCCCGGGATATTTGGACAATTTGGAATTTTAGGCGTGCTCTTCTCGGGCGATTTCGGCGAGGGCGCGGTTATAGGCTTTTAGGGCGTCAATGTAGAAGAGTGCGCCGAGGAGGTCGGGCGGGGTGCCCTCGTCTTTGGGTGGCTCCACGATGGGGATGATATCAATTTTGCCGTTTTCAAACATGGCGAAGGCGATTTCCAGTGTGGCATCGGGCGGCAGGCTAAGGCCTTGTTCGGTGAGCTCAAAGCAGCGGGTTTCGCTGGCGCCGTCTTCGGCCCCGTGGGCGCGCATAAGGCGGCCGCAGGAAATGGTGCCAAGCACATAGCTTTGCGGGCCTTCAGCCAAGCGCACGCCGCGACGGCGGAGCAGCGTGAGGAAGTAGGAGCGGTCTACCAAGCGGGTGCTGAGGGCCGAGGCTAGGGAGACCGAGACCATAACGGCGACGCCGGCTTGCCAGTCTCCTGTGAGTTCGAACACAATTAGCGTGGTTGAGATCGGCGCGCCGAGGACGGCGGCGGCAACGGCCCCCATGCCGGCAAGGGCATAGAGCGTTTCAGCACCCGAAAGCTCGGGGGCGATAGAGGTGGCGATATAGCCGAATGCAAGGCCTGTCATGGCCCCGATCATGAGGGATGGCGAGAAAATGCCGCCGCCCATGCGGCCGGAAAACGTGATCGCCACGGCGGCGATTTTAACGATGACAAACAGGATAACCAGCCAAAGGCCGATTTGGCCGGTTAGCACGCGCGAGGTGGTTTCATAACCCACGCCGATGATGTGCGGGAACCAGATAGCAATGGCGCCGAGTACGGCACCGGTAACGGCTGGGCGTAACCAATCAGGCATATGAGTGGCTTTTTGCACGAGGTCGCCGAACTCTTCGGCGATGAATATCGAGCGGATCAGCACAAAGGCGACAAAGCCGCAGACGAGGCCGAGCAGCAAAAATGCAGGCAGCTCGATGTAAAAGCCGATATCGGAAACCGGCAGCGCAAATTCGGTGACGTTGCCGATTTGCCAGCGGCTGACCAAGGTGCCCGCCACCGAGGCGATGACAATCGGCGCAAAGGCCCGCACAGCGAAATGGCGCAGCACAACCTCCAAGGCAAAAAGCGTGCCCGCAATCGGCGCGTTAAACGAGGCGGAAACCGCCGCCGCCGCCGCGCAGCCCATCAGGTCTCGCGAGGTAATACCGTCGGCTTTTATCCAGCCGGAAACATAGGTGGAGATGACCGCGCCCAAGTGGACCACTGGCCCCTCGCGACCCGTGGAGCCGCCCGTGGACAGCGTGATCAGCGACACCAAGGTGGACACGATACCTTCGCGTTTGTTTACCCGGCCCTCGCGCAGGGCCGCGCCCTCAATCACATCGGCCAGCGATTGCGGGCGGCGGGTTTTGCTGAAGGCTTGCATAAGCAGCCCCACCGCCAAGCCGCCCATTATCGGAATGCCCAGCACCCATGTCCAGTGCAGGGTTGCCAGCCTTGAGTGCAGGTCTTTATCTGACGCGCCATAGAAAAACTCTTGCAGAGCTGCAATGCCCACCCGAAAACCGAGCGCCGCCATGCCTGCCGCAATGCCGATCACCAGCGCGATCAGCCAGAATTGCAGCTGGCTCGGCCCTTGCTGCCGTAAGGATTTCCACCCGAGGCTCAGCCCGCTTTGCCCGTTGCGCCAGAGCTTGGCTGAAAAGTGCCGGAAATCTGCCAGCATCGCTTAGCCCTTCCGCCGAATGCCAATTACGGCCCCGAGACCCTTGGGGCGGGGTAGTGCATTATGGCTTGCCTGCATGGTTTGCAGGCGCTGTATTATCCAGCCCGCGTAAGGCGTGGAGCGGCGGGTCGTGTGGTCTACATTCATCAGCATGCTCTCGCAAGCTGCCGCCAAATCACCCGCTTCGTTATACATTTCCATCCACAGATGCATGCGCTTAGCGTCGTGGTCGATAAGGCTCACGCTGATGCTAAAACCCGCGCCCTCCAGCAGTTCTGCATAGTAGCTGACGTTGTTTTGCAGCGAATAAGGCCCTTCATTCACGCGCGCCGCGTGAGCCTCTCCCATGCCGAGCTCTTGCTGCAAGAACGCATCAATCGCGTTATCAAAAGCCATGGTGTAATAGGCCACGTTCATGTGGCCGTTATAGTCTATCCAATCGGGCTGCACCTGTTGCGTGGCCAGTTTTATCGGCGCGCTATAGGGGCCGTTATGGCCATCAATCGGTTCCATTTTGGTCTTTCCTTTGCGTCGTTGCAGGCATAGCTTGCCCAGAGAATAGGAGAAGCTGATGACGATTGAAACCGCTATTGAGGCCCTGCGTGATTTGCTGGGTGACCGCATAAGCACCGCGGGTGCCATTTTGCAGCAGCACGGGGAGAATGAGGCTTACCATCCGGTAACGCCCCCTGATGCGGTGGCCTTCCCTTTAAACACCGCCGAGGTTTCGGAAATCGTTGAAATATGCGCGGCGCATGGCTGCCCCGTGGTGGCTTATGGCACAGGCACCTCACTGGAGGGGCACCAGCTGGCGGTGGAAGGCGGCATTAGCTTAGATATGAACCGGATGAACGCGGTGCTGGCGGTGCATGATGAGGATATGGACGTGGTGGTGCAGCCCGGCGTTACGCGCGAGCAGCTCAATGATGACCTCCGCGCAACGGGGTTGTTTTTTCCGGTAGATCCGGGGGCGAATGCTAGTCTTGGCGGCATGGCGGCCACGCGGGCCTCGGGCACAACAGCTGTGCGTTATGGCACCATGAAGGAAAACGTGCTGGCGCTGGAGGTGGTGCTGGCCGATGGGCGGATTATCCGCACGGGGAGCCGCGCGCGTAAATCTAGTGCGGGGTATGACCTGACCAAGCTAATGGTGGGCTCGGAAGGCACGCTGGGAATTATCACCGAGCTGACGCTAAAGCTGCAAGGCCAGCCCGAGGCGGTTTCGGCGGCTATGTGTGCCTTTCCCGATGTGGAAAGTGCGGTGAATACCGTGATCACCACCATCCAAAGCGGCATTCCGATGGCGCGGATGGAGCTGGTGGATGCCAATATGGCACGCGGGTTTAACCTTGCCAATGGCACCGACTTGCCCGAAACACCGCACCTGTTTGTTGAGTTCCACGGCTCCGAAGCGGGGGTGGCCGAGCAAGCCAAAGGCTTCGGCGAGATCGCGCAAGATTTTGGCGCGGCGGGCTTTAACTGGGCCGAAAAGGCAGAAGATCGCAATGCGCTTTGGAAAATGCGGCACAATGCTTACCACGCGCATAAGGCGCTGGCGCCCAACCTGCCGGGGCTTTCCACCGATGCCTGCGTGCCGATCAGCAAATTGGCCGAGGCCATTGGTTATGCAGGGGAGGAGATCGTGAAGCTCGGGCTGGTTTATACGATTGTGGGCCATGTAGGCGACGGGAATTTCCATTGCCTCGTGAGCTTTGACCCGGGGGACGAGGCGCAAACCGCCAAGGTGAAAGCCTTTATTCATGCGCTGGCCCAAAAGGCGATTGCGCTCAACGGCACGGTTACGGGCGAGCACGGTATTGGCATAGGCAAAATGCAATATATGGAAGAGGAGCACGGTGAAGCGCTTGGGGTGATGCGGGCCATCAAGAAGGCTCTGGACCCGCAAAACCTGCTGAACCCAGGTAAAATGCTGCCGCCAAGCAACCGCTAGCCACAAGCATTGCCGTTGCCGCGCGGCGCGGGTGCGGCCTCGCAAAGCCATGCAATGCCAGACGCGCCGCGATGGTGTGGCCGGATCGGGGACATTGAGGCGGATGGCTACGCCACCCTATCAAGCCCCCTCTCCGGCCACATGCGCGCCTAGGGCTTGCAGGGCGCTTGCACTTCACCCGAAAATATGGCTTTGTGTCCGCCAACTTTGGCATAGCATATGAGGCTCCGATGGCAGACCTATTCACCTTCGCAAATTTCGCCAACCTCGGCGTTCTTATTTTCCTGCAAGCCGTGCTTGGTTTTGATAACCTGCTCTATATCTCCATTGAGTCCCGCCGTGCGCCGCTGGAAGACCAAGCCCGCGTGCGCAAACTTGGCATTCTCATTGCCGTGGGCCTGCGGATCGTTTTACTCTTTGTCATGATGCAGCTCATCGAGCTGCTAGAGGCACCATTTTTCAGCATTAACTGGACGGGCGTGATTGAAGGCAGCTTCAATTTCTCCGTTATTGTCTTCCTGTTTGGCGGCGCTTTTATCATGTATACAGCAGTGAAAGAGATCAGCCACCTGCTGGCGATTGAGCACATCGAAAACCCGCTTGAGCCGCAAAAGCAAAAATCCGCAGCGTCCGTTATTGCCATAATCGTGTTTATGAACCTGATTTTCAGTTTTGACTCGGTGCTTTCGGCACTCGCCATCACCGATGTATTTATCGTGCTCGCCATTGCCATTCTAGTTTCAGGCGTTGCGATGATGCTACTGGCCGATGCCGTATCTGAGTTCATCAAGAAAAACCGTACATATGAGGTGCTGGGCCTGTTTGTGTTGCTTATTGTGGGCATTGTTTTGCTGGGCGAAGGCGGCCACGAGGGCCATCTCATGCTATTTGGTTATGCGGTGCAACCGATTGATAAAACAACTTTTTACTTCTCCATTGCGGTGCTGTTTATCGTGCAGGCCATCCAAAGCAAGTTCCAGAAAAAACTGGCGGCGCAGCGCCTACATGAAGTGGATGACTAGAAAACCACGGCCCTTGCCTCTATATTGAGGCCAATGCAGGCTATAAAGCGGAGACCTCATGTCTGAAAAAACCATTCAACGCATCGGCTATTGGGTGCTGCTGGCCCTTATCTGGACAGTTTCTGCCGGCGCATACGGGTGGATATCCTGATGAGCGCACAGCGTTTTCGTGGGGATCACAGCCCCGAGGGTAAAGCCAATGAGCCGCATATTGAGGCCCGCAAACCTGCCAAAATCAAGCTGCGCAAAAAGCCGGGTGGCTTTGCGCTTACGCTGATGTTTCTAGCGCCTTTCCCGCTGCTGCTGAATGGCTTTAGCCAAATTTCCAGCGCCTCGCCTGTTGGCGCGGCTACTTCTTTTGGCATATATGCGCTATTTGTGCTGGCCGCGTGGACGCTGCGTGAGGGCCTTCAGGCCGAGGCGGCTTATAACGAGCGCAAAATTGCCCGCCCGCCGATGTTTCCACGCAAGCTGATAGCGGCTGGGCTTTCCGGCACCGCAGTATTCTTAGCAGCTTGGTTTGGCTGGGGGCAAAACATGTTTACCGGCATTGGCTTTGGTGTGCTGGCAGCGGCGGCGCACATTGTGGCCTTTGGCTTTGACCCGATGAAGCGTAAGGGCCTGCCCGGCTTTAATGAATATGAAACTGACCGCGTAGCGCGGGCGGTGGATAAAGCCGAAGCGCTTATGGCTGAAATTGAGGCGGCTGCCACGGGTATAAATATCCGCTCGGTTGAGCGCAAGCTTAGCAGCCTGCTGGACTCCGTGCGCGAAATGCTGCGCACAGTGGAGCAAGACCCACGAGACCTGACACGTGCGCGCAAGTATATGGGTGTTTACCTCAGCAGCGCCCGCGATGCGACGATCAAGTTTGCCGAGCTGAACCAGCGCAACCCGAATTCCGGAAAGCAGGCCGAATTTGTGGCACTAATCGCCGACCTTGAAACCAGTTTTAACGGCGAGCGCCAGTTGATGCTGCAAGATAACCAATCAGACCTCGATATTGAAATCGAGGTGCTGCAAGAACGATTACAACGCGAAGGCCATGTGGCCAAAGATTAGACCCAAAGGGAGAATTTTATGACTGAAGATGTGCGCCAAAAGGCCGAGAGCAGCCTGAAAGAAGTGGAAGCCGTGACGGCAGCCCTTTTGCCCGAAGTTAAAGGCGAGCTGATTGTGGTGGACCAAGCCGACCCCGCCGAGAAAGCCGCGATTGACAGCGCCATTGGCGAGCTTGATATGGGCAACACCCAGTCGATCATCCAGTTTGGCTCAAAAGCCCAAGCCGAGCTACAGGTGATTTCACAAGAAATGCTGGCAGGGGTGCGCAACAAAGACGCGGGCCCGGCGGGCGATGCGCTGCGCAATATGGTCACGTCTATTCGCGGGTTTTCGACCAGCGAATTGGACCCGAACCGCAAGCTAAGCTGGTGGGAGCGCCTTTTGGGCCGCGCCAAGCCTGTGGCGATGTTTATGGCCAAGTATGAAGAAGTGCAGGACCAGATCGACAAGATCACCGAGGAGCTTTTGGAGCACGAAACCGTGCTGCTGAAAGACATTAAATCCCTTGATAAGCTCTACGAAAAAACCCTCGATTTTTACGATCAACTGGCGATTTACATTGCGGCAGGGGAGGAAAAAATCAAGACTTTAGACGAGGTCGACATCCCCGCCATGGCCAAAGTGGTAGAGGACGCTCCCGAGGGAGACGGCGTGATTCGTGCGCAAGAGCTGCGTGATTTGCGCTCGGCCCGCGACGACCTTGAGCGCCGCGTGCATGACCTGAAGCTCACACGTCAGGTCACTATGCAGTCGCTGCCGTCCATCCGCTTGGTGCAGGAAAACGACAAATCGCTGGTGACCAAGATCAACTCGACCCTCGTGAACACCGTGCCGCTTTGGGAAACCCAACTGGCGCAGGCCGTGACCATTTCACGCTCTCGCGATGCGGCTAAAGTGGTGCGCGAGGCCAATGACCTTACCAACGCGCTGCTCACCTCTAACGCGGCTAACCTGAAAATGGCGAACAAAGAAATCCGCGAAGAAATCGAGCGCGGGATCTTTGACATTGACGCCATCAAGCAAGCCAATGCTGACCTGATTGAAACCATTGAGGACAGCCTGCGGATTGCCGATGAGGGCAAAGCCAAGCGGCTGGAGGCCGAAAAAGAGCTGCAAACCATGGAGGCTGATCTCAAGTCTACGCTTTCGGCGGCCAAAGCCAAAGATACAGCTTTGGGCCACAACTTGGGCTCTGCTGCCGACTGATGAACTGGCGAACGATATCAGCGGTGCTGGCCCTCGCGGCCTGCACCGACCCCGTGCCGCCTCTGCCGGCACTTCCTTATGATCTGGGCACCTATTATGCCGCCGCTGAGGCCGAAATTCGGGCCCAAGGCGGGATGCGCACCGAATATGAGCCCGCCGATGCCGTTTTCACCAAAACAGACCTCGCGCGTGATTTCATGCGCATCGCGATGTTTGACGAATACCAGACGGTAAACGGCAGCTATGTGGCCCGCGAGGCCCCCTCAAACCTGCGCCGCTATAACCAGCCCCTGCGGGTGCGCGTGGTTAGCGGAGATAGCACGTCGGAAGCAGACTCTCAGTTTAATACTGCGGCTGTGGCCAAATTTACCCGCCGCTTGGCGCGTATTACCGGCCTAGATATGCGCTTGGCCACCAACGCCGAGCGCGCCAATATGGTTATATTTTTTCTGAGCCGTGAGGAGCAGCCCCACATGGCCCGCCAGCTTGGCCGCCATGTGAGCGCCCCGCCGCGCGAGGTGGAAGACGCCTTCGCCAACAGCTCGGTAGACCTGCTATGCGCCGCCTTTTCACTTTCCAATGAGCGCACGCCCGATAGCTATCGCAGCAGTATTATCCTGATCAAATCAGAGCATTCCATCGCGCAGCGCAATGCCTGCGTGCAAGAAGAAATGGCGCAGGCCATTGGCCTGACAAATGACAGCCGAGACGCCCGCCCCTCTATTTTTAATGACGACGAAGAGTTCGCCGCGCTCACGCTTCATGACGAGCTTTTGCTACGCATTCTTTACCACCCCCGCCTGCAAAGCGGCATGCCGCCCGCCGTGGTGCGCCCGCTACTTCCGGCAATTATCAACGACATTTGGTAAGCCGAATGCATAATAAACGCCCGGCCAAGACCCCCAAGAAAACCTATAAAAGCGGACGGATGCGCCGGTTGGAAATACGACAGCAGCGCATCAAAAAAGCACTCGGGAACAGCCCTGTTAAATTTGCGAGCTTACACAAATGGAGCGCCCAAAAAGCCGGTGCAAAAAAGCCCCACGGGGCCATTTGGGCAAACCCACAAACAATGGCGAGTGTTTCCGCCTATCCTGTTGTGCCTCTCTATTACGTTGATAAAGCCTTCACTTGCGCCCGTTGCGGGGTTGAGCAGCTTTGGACAGCGAAACAGCAAAAATGGTGGTATGAAATCGCGCAAGGCGAGCTTCAATCGACGGCCAAGCATTGCCGCCCCTGCCGGCAAGCGGTACGGATGGAAAAATACCAAGCAAAATTAACACATTACACAGGTTTGATCCAAAAACATGGGTTAGAAGACGCCGCCCAAAGACTCAAGCTTTCCGTAGCGGAACTTTCCAATTGGCGTGACAAAAACATTGTTTGAAGCCTGATTAGTGCTTAAGTTAAGCCTAGCAAATTACTTTAAGGAGACCCCACATGGGCATTTTTGATTTCTTGGGTGGCGAATTTATTGACGTCATCGAGCACACCGATGACACGGATGATACGCTTGTCTGGCGCTTTGAGCGCCGTGGTAACGAGATAAAA
>WTAL01000067.1 GCA_013139635.1 Paracoccaceae bacterium | reverse complement strand
AAACATCCGAGGCGATGTCCTCTTGCACCTGCGCCTGTGCCTGCGCGAGGAAGGCTTTGCCGCTGTCTGAAAGCGGGTCAAATGCCTGCACACGGCTTACTTCAATGATGATCGCACCCGTGTCTGTCTGGTAGGCTTTGACCTCGCCTTCATTTTGGTTAAACAACTCTTGCGCCAGCAAGGGTGAAAGGCCCGCCGGTGGAGACGTGCGGGTAACACGCACACCAATGTTGGGCGTGATTTCCAGTGCGCCAAGCGTGGCCGAAAGGTCAGCCCCGGCACCAATTTGCGCCACCAGCTCATCGGCATAATCTTGCACCTGTTGCAAAACCGCAGCCGCTGTGGCGCCTTCAACGGCCTGGGTGCGGGCGTCCTCAAAGCTGCGCAAAGTAGCAGGGATAACCTCATCCACCCGCAATGCCAAAATACCGTTGTTTCCAAGCTCGATCAGGTCTCGCTCTTCCCCAATGTCTGCCGTTACAGCCTCAAGGTTAAAGACGGGGTCCGTCGTTACGGCCTCTGTGGAATCCGTGCTGTAATCGATGCTGAAAAGCACCATATCGGTTTCGTCAGCCAGCTCTTCCAGCGAAGCACCGCCCGCAATCAGGTCATCAATATCACCGATTTTTGTGAGCATCAGCGTGCCAGATTGCTCGGCGGCCAGCGCATCGCGGATATCGCCGCGTGCGTCTTCCAATGAAACAGTGCTACCATCCAATGCCGCATTTACCCGAAAAATAGCCGGCCCAAGCGTGGCCGCCACGGGGCCATAGAGGCCGGTTTCACTGCTGGCAAAAAGCAACTCGGCGGCGGCAGTGGAAAGCTGGTTGGCCCGCACAACACCCACGCCATATTCATTTGCGGTTAGGTTGCGCTCCCCTGCGATGTCTTCAAAGCTAGCTTCACCTGAATTCAGCCGCACCATCGCGGCGGCGGCGTCATCTGCGCTGCCAAAAATAATCCGGTCTACAATGCGCCGCTCAGGGGTGTTGAAAAAATCTTTCTGCGCGTCATAAACTTCCTGAATGGCTTCGTCTGATATCTCAATATCAGCCGCCAGCATGTCTGGCGTCAGCATGGCATAGGTAATTTTGCGAGTTTCGGGTGTGGTAAAGGCCTCTGGGTTGGCATCATAAAAGGCCTGAATGGCAGCGTTACCCGGCGTTTCGGTCTCGCTCGGGAGCACAGAGGCATCCACCTCGGCCCAGATAACATCGCGCGTTTCGCCTACAAAATCTATCAGCACGCGGGCGGCGGTTTCTTGTGGGCCAATGGCACCAGAAATCGCGCCGCTCATTACGTTTTGGGTTTGGTCATTGCGCAGAAGCGTTTCGTATTCTTCACGGGTCATGCGCTGCTGGTTGAGCACAAGGTCATAAGTGGCCTCTGAAAACACTCCGTCGGCAATTTGAAAGGCCGAGCTGGCGAGCAAGGCTTCGCGCACCGCGTCATCGCCCACCGAAAGATTAAGCCGCTTGGCTTCATTGGTGAGGGCGGCCAGCGTGAGTTGGCGGCGCAGGCTTGATTGGTCAATCCCGAAAATCCGCGCTTGGTCGAGCGTGATGTTCTGGCCAAACTGTTGCGAGGCGCGCTGCAAATCCTGCTGGAGCGTGTTGAGATAACTGTCAGCCGAGATTTCCTCATCACCGACCGAGGCCACCGTGCTGCCACCACTGGTTTGAAACGCGCCCGTAAGGCCAAAGCCGCCGAGGCCAAGGATGAGAAAACCCATCACCCCCCAGACAAAAACACCGGATTTCTTTTTGCGCGTCTCAGTCATTGGTTCACCCCTGCATAAACTGTTTGCACCGTTTTATGGTGGCTTGAAGAGGGTGGCAAGCCAAAAGGGTGTGAATGGGGACGGGCTTCGATTGATCGGGGGATCGACCCCCTCACAATCGAGATATCGCAAGCGATATGGGGCACTGCTGACGTGATTTGTCAGCATAGATATGCTAGGGGAGGCTATGGATATTGTAGATGCAAATGTAGCGGCGGCTTTTAGCGCGTTTCCGGAGGATGTGCAGGCAGGGTTGCTGGGCCTGCGGGCGCGGATAATGGCCGTGGCTTTGGCGGAAGGCATTGAGCTGGAGGAGGCTTTGCGCTGGGGCCAGCCCGCTTATTTGGCGGCCAAAGGCTCCACCATTCGGCTGGGCGTGCCCAAAACCGGTGGCTTTGCCATTTACACCCATTGCCAAACATCGCTGATGTCTGATTTCAAAGCCATTTGCCCCGAGCTGAATTTTGAGGGCAATCGCGCCGTGCATTTTGTGGTAGCGGAGGCGCCACCGGAGGCCATTGATTTGCTAATCCACGCCGCATTGACCTATCACCGAACCTAATTCCGCACGTCCGATGCTCTCTCGTAGACGCGTAATATAAGACGCGTCAAATTAGACGCGTCTTAATTGACGGGTTTAAAGAGGGGGAGGGCGGCATCATACCGCTTGACCTTCCTAGCTGGGCAGGCGATAGCACGCGAATGGCACCTGCACCGATCCTGACC
>WTAL01000217.1 GCA_013139635.1 Paracoccaceae bacterium | reverse complement strand
GCGCTGCACAAATCGGGTGGGAGCCCAGACTTCATCCAGCACTTGCCCCGCCAGTGCATGGGCCTCAGGCACATCCTCCAGCTCCCATAGCAAAAAGCCGATATGGTAGGTATCGGGCGTATGGGTGCGCAGCATTTGCGCCGGAATGGCATCGGCATTTACATGATGCAGGCACAAGCGGCGCTTGGGGGTAAGGCCTTTAAGCGCGGTTTCAGACATGCGCTGGTTTTGCCCAAGGCCGGTATCTTTGGCGCTGTCGCCGGTGGTGATAATGGCAGCGGGCGTTTTTGGCGCTTCTAGCCCGGCCACGCCCGCAAGTGCGGGGTAGCTGGCAAAAGCCCGCGCTGCAAACCATGGCTTTAGCTCAACCGCCTGCCACGGCTTTTGCATAGTATGAATGCTGGAAAGGGGTGCATGGCTCAGCACGGCAAGCAAAAGCTCCAGCCGCGTTAGGCCAGATGGAAGCGCGGCGTTAAGCCATGCCGCCAGCGCCGGATCAACCCCCGCCTCGGCCCCGAAAAACCGTGCATTGGCGAGTATGCGGTGCAGGGCGTTGGCTATGCCTTCACTGGTCAGCGGGGTGCTAATACCTTCAGGTGTTCCACGATGCATGGCATGGGTAAAAATTTTCGGGGCCTGATTTAGAAACCAGTTCCGATACGCCGCCGCGCTTGCAGGCGTGTTGAGCGGGAAGCGCTCAAACAAGCGGCGGGCTTGGTGGATGTGCATCATAAAGCCAGACATTTCCACGCCCTGCACAGGCGGTGCGGGCGCATCCGAAAATGGTGCAGCCGTAATGTATCCAGCGGGCTTAGCCAGCACTGGCAGGTCACCTTCACCAAAATGCTCTACCACTTCGGCGAGGGTTTTCACTTCGTTATAAAGCGGGTCATTAACGGGCAGACGGTTAATAGCAGCGCGGAGCCATACCGGCGTGAGGCGCACCACGCCCTTTGCGCCGTGCTTAACCGCCAGCGTTAAGCTCGCTAGCTCGGCATCTTCTGGTGTGGCGGGGTTTGGCTGCATGCCTAAAAGTGGGGCGACAAGCTTTTCAGGCGGGTTTATTTGCCGTGTAAGCTGCACCGCGCGTGGGCGAAATAGCTTGGCCATGCAAGCCAGCGCCACGATTGCCAAATGATCCGGCTTTTTTAAAAGCCTAGGCCGAAACACCACCACGCTGTGCTGCGCTCGCCAGAGTAGCCGCCACACCAGCCCAAGCCGCCGTTGGCTTTCCAGCCAGCGATGCCACCAAACCTCTTGCGAAATCTGCGTAAAATCCAGCCCCTCGGGGTAAAGCACTATAGTGCCAAGCTCTGCAAGCAGCCGCTCACGATCAGCCTTGTAGGCCGATTTAGGCGCAAAATGCAGCTGATCAAGGCTATAGGCGGGGCCAATGGTTGTGCTTGGGCGCACATCTTGCCCCGCCGCATTGAGGTGATAAATCACCTGCCCGGCATGGCGCGCCGCCACATTGCCCTTGGGAGGCAGGGGCGCAATCACGCGAATTACTTTTGGCTCCATAGGTTTCTCGGCTGTTCACACCCCGCTCGCGGCGGATTGATCAATCTTTATGCGATCCCCCCTTCAAAAACCACCCATAAGGCGCTATGTATATCAACGGCGGGTGCTGGTCGTTACGTGCAAAGGACCCATCCTAGTGGCCTTAATTCATCGAAAGGGAGCTGGCTCTGTGACTGGCCGTGGCCTATCTCACCTGGCACCCACCTGGTTCTCCAGGCTCTCGAGGATCAGACCCCTTCACGAATGCTCCGGGCCCGCCACCAATTTCTGAGGACTGCCATGAATATAGCGGATGAAAAACAAACCGCGCGCAAGGCGGCGATGGCGCAACGCAAGGCCGCACATAGTGCCGCCCAAGGTGCGGGGGAAGCTGCCGCGCAGCATGTGCTTGGCTGGCTCGAAACCCAGCCCGATATCCGCTCAATTTCGGGCTACATGCCCATTCATACCGAGCTGGATATTTTGCCCGCTATGCACGCCCTGCACGCGCAAGGTTACACCCTTTCTGTGCCGGTGATCATGGGCAAGGCCATGCCGCTAAAGTTTAGCGCTTGGACTCCGGAAACTAAAATGGTTAAAGGCCCGTTTGGCGCTATGGTGCCCGAAGATGATAGCTGGCAACGGCCCGATCTGCTGCTCTGCCCGATGCTGGCCTTTGATGGCGCGTTTCAGCGCATGGGCTATGGTGGCGGGTTTTATGACCGCACAATCGCCAAGCTAGCGCCGGTGCGCGCGATGGGCTTTGCCTATGCCGCGCAGCAGGTTAAAACCCTGCCCAGTGAGCCAACAGATATGCCGCTGGAAGGGGTCATCACCGAAAAAGGGTTACTTAGTCCTTAACTGCGCGCGCCCGCATGGCTGCCGCCCGCAGTTCCTCGGCAATTTCCTCGGCTTCCTCGGGGTCAAAATCCAGCGGGATATCCAGCTTTTCAGTTTCAATAAACAACCGCACCATGCCTTGGTCCGTCGGCCCGATCTGTAAATTCGCCGCAATTTCGCTCTGTTTGTTAATGCCCATCTTGTACCCTTTCCGTTTTGCCAAGGCCTAGCGCTGAATTTGCCGCTTGGCAAGCATCTTTGGGCTTGCATTTAGGCAGGCACAGCTGTAATTCCCCCAACAGTGCCGGCGTAGCTCAGTAGGTTAGAGCGCTTGATTGTGGATCAAGAGGCCCCCTGTTCAAATCAGGGCGCTGGTACCATTTTCCAATATATTTAATGTATATTTTTTTAATGATTGTGTAGTAACTGGCGGCCTCTAACGGGCTTTGCCACAAAAAAACAAGTGCTCGGGTCACCGTGTTGTCACCAAGCTATTGTGACAAGATCACGGGGAATCAGACCAGAACGGCCAAATCAAATATCCTCAAGCAACAGGCGCCATACCCCGAGCGTGCGAAGGTTAGCGATTGCGAAGGTGAGAGTATCTGTGATCGCGTTACTCCGGTAGTTCGCTCATCACCGCTTCCCTCGCTTTACGAAACAAATGCCAGAAAACAACAGTTAAGAAAAAATTGCGCGAACCCATTTTAGGAGAGAGCCGCGCATTTCCAGGACGAGACCGATTGTCAAATACGCATGCGTGGAACGTCGTGCGGGTCTAGCCTGAGTTCTATAAGCAAGGGCCCGTCGCGGGTTTCAAGCGAAGCAAGTGCGGTTTTCAGCTCTTCATTTGAGCGCACTTCTATTCCATGCCCCCCAAGCGAAGTAGCGACCTCGGCGAATGAGGGCCAATGAAATTCCGTCAGGCTCGGGTCCATCTTTCGGTCGAGAAACTGGATGTGTTCTGCACCATATGCCGAATCGTTTGCAACGATAACGATAAGGTCGAGCCCAAGGCGCACCGCCGTGTTAAATTCGTTGATCCCGCCCATCATGAAGCCGCCATCTCCGATAAAGAGGACAACAGGCCGGTCCGGTGCAGCCAAGCCCGCACCAATGGCTTCTTGCAGACCTATCCCGATGGCGCCAAAATTCGTTGTGGCGACAAAGCTCTGCGGATCAGGAGCAGAAATGCGGCACCAAACCTCGGTCATGAATCGCCCGCCGTCGGTGACGAGAACCCGATCTTTTGGTAGCACCTCTTCAAGTCGTTCCAGCGCAGTAACATAATTCACAAACCCATCGGCTGCTTTACCCGACCCCGCTGGATGCGCTGTGAGGGTTCCGATATCCAATTCGCGGGTGAAGCCACTAGCGGGAATCTCTGCCTCGTCCAGCCAATACAGAATGGTCTCGGCCGTCAGACCCGCATCGGCCACGAGCGCCGCGTCGGGATGCAGCCCTCCGCCGATGGCTGCTGGCTCAACATCCACCTGTACGATCCTCTTGCCTTTCATCAGTTTGCCGCGATCCGTGGTGAACTCATGCAACCCAGTGCCGAAACAAACAATGCAATCAGCTTGTGCGATCAGCTCATAAGCCGCAGGCGTGGAAAGCGTGCCAAAAATATCGATGTTGTAGGGGTGGTCATTGAACAGCCCCTTGGCTTTCAAGGTTGTGGCAAGCGGGGCTTCCAACCGATCAGCGAGGCGGATTAGCTGATCTCGTGCCGTAACGGCACCGCCACCGGCCAGAATCAGCGGTCGGCGCGCAGACGCGATCATGCCGATGGCTTGATCCAGTATATCACCTTGGGCCACACCACCGGGCGCGGTGAACACGTCAAGCACCTGAGCCACATGGCTCACCTCCTCCCACATGAAGTCCGCCGGCATGTTCAAAACAATGGGGCGACGCTCGACCTGCGCGCGGTAGAAGGCCCGCGCAACATCCATACCCACAGTATCTGGCATGCGCACTTGTTCGAACCCAGCACCTGTCGCTTTAACCAACTCACGCTGGTCAATACTTTGCAAGTGGCGCGGGTTAGCCGCCGGCGTATCTCCGGCAAGAAGAACCATAGGAATATGCCCGCGCGCACCTTCGGTCAGCGCGGTGACGCAATTGGTTAGCCCCGGGCCATGGGTCACCGTCGCAACACCTACTTTCCCAGCGACATGTGCATAGGCCAGCGCCATCAATACCGCGCTCCCCTCGTGGGCCACCGGCACAAACCGCCCGCCGCAGTCGCGCACAAAGCTATCCACCATAAATAGATTGGCATCACCCATCAGCCCGAACATCGTGTCGATCCCGTGGTCGCTAGCAGCACGGGCGATTGCTTGATAGACGTGCATTTTATTATTCATTTGCGTTCTCTCCAGTGAAACCTCGCTCTGTTTAACCGGAATCACATGCGTTAAGTGCGCAATTTTGATAAGACTCGCTAAAATTCTGCGGGTAATATCATAAAAAGGAGGCATTTATGCGAGATTCGCGCGCAACCCAGTAAGCCAAGGCCAAGGGTTGGTCCTAGTATATTCAGGCAGCATAACCACTTGGCAGAAATATGATGTTACCCCAGCTTAAGTTTCATTCACTAGCCCGGCAAACGTACTTCTCCCATGTGAATCAAGAGGCCCCCTGTTCAAATCAGGGCATCATTTTTCAAAATCCGCATTATCAAAAACAGCCAAGCCGTGTGCTTATCTGAGTCGTGTCAGCAGGGCCGCTGAAGGGAAGCCGTCGGCCTCTAGCCCGAGGCTGCGCTGAAAGGCAATGATGGCCGTGCGGGTTTTGGCACCGGCTACCCCATCAGTGCCACCAGTGGAAAAGCCGCGGGCGGTGAGCAGGGTTTGCAGATCGACGATCTCTTCGCGGCTAAGCTCGGCGGCATCGCGCGCCCACGGGGTGATGAAATTGCCACCGCCTGCTATGCGGTCTGCCAGATTGCCGACCGACATGGCATAGCTGACGGAGTTATTGTAGCGCTGGATAACGCGGAAGTTTTTGTAAACGGCAAACACGGGGTTGCCCGCCCCTGCGGGCAGTAAAAGCGAGGCTTCAGAGTAATTGGGGAGCGTGCCGCCATCGGCGCGGGTAACGCCAAGAGAGCGCCAGTAGCGCGCGCTTTGGCGGTTGTTGATATCGGCTTTTGAATAGTCAAACCCTTGCGGAAGCACCACTTCCACGCCCCAGGGCTGGCCCTGCACCCAGCCGTTTTCGCGCAGATAATTGGCGGTGGAGGCGAGGGCGTCGGCGGGGTCTTCGCTCCAGATATTGCGCTTGCCGTCGCCATCATAATCCACTGCGAGGGCCAGAAAGCTGGTGGGTATAAATTGCGTGTGGCCCATGGCACCGGCCCAAGAGCCAAGCATATCGGCCTGCTCTACATGGCCTGCTTGCAGGATTTTGAGCGCCGCGATGAGTTGCCGCGTGCCATAGCGGGCGCGGCGGCCATCGTAAGCCAGCGTGGCGAGGGCCTCGATGGTGTAGATGCCACCACGGTTTTGGCCGTAATTGCTCTCCAACCCCCAAATTGCGGTGACGATCTCGGTGTCTACTTTATAGCGGTTCTCAATCCGGCGCAGCAAACGGCGCAGGCGGCGGTGGTTTTGGCGGCCCTCGCGAATGCGGCTTTGCGAGACGGCGGTATCAAGATAATCCCATATAGGCTTGCTGAATTCGGGCTGAAAACGGTCAAACCCGATTACGGCTTCATTGGGGCTTACCCCCGCAAAGGCTGTGTCAAATTGTTGCGGGGTAATGCCCTGCGCAAGTGCCGTAGCCCGAAAACCCTGCCGCCATGCATCAAATGCACTTTGGGCAGTTGCTGGAAGGTTGAGGGTAAAAAGGAGGGTAAACGTAAGGAGAATGCGGAGAGTCATCGGTTGTATGATCCCTGTCAGTTATTTGTTGGAAAATGTGTTATATAGAAATGGATATCAAAAAAATTAGCCCAAGGGGCAGGGGAGAAGTTCATGCAGTTTACCAGAAGAAGCTTTATCAAGGCAACCGGCGCAGGCGTATTCTTGCCGGCGATCATCGGGCGGGCATGGGCGGCTGAGGGCGGTGTGCCGCTGCCTATTCCGGAGGTGATGGACCTTGGTAGCGGCACCATGGGGGAGCTGACAGCGCAGCTGGGCAGCAGCCAAATGCTGCAAGGCGCAAGCACTGAAACGGCCGGCTATTCACAGGCGTATTCGGGGCCGGTGATTCGAGTGAAGCGCGGGGAAACGGCGCGCGCCAAGCTGGGCAATACCATTGCCGAGCCGATTTCTGTGCACTGGCACGGGTTGCATATTGAGGGCCATCAGGATGGCGGACCGCATAGCCCTGTGAACCCGAATGAAGTGATAGACGCCGCGCTGGATATTGACCAGCCCGCTGCAACCCTTTGGTATCATTCTCACATTATGGACCGCACGGGCGCGCATGTGTGGTATGGCTTAGCTGGCATGCTGTTGGTAGATGACCCAGACGCCGCTGATAACGGCCTGCCTAGCACCTATGGCGAAGACGACCTGCCGCTGGTGGTGCAAGATAGGATATTTGGCAGCAATGGTGAGCTGGTTTATGAACCGCGCGGGCCGTCTCAAATGATGGGCTATCGGGGCAATGAGATTTTGGTGAATGGCGCAATCAGGCCTGAGGCCTCGGTGCCTGCTGGGATGGTGCGGCTGCGAATTCTAAATGGTTCTAACGCGCGGATTTACCATTTTGGCTTTGAAGATGGCCGAACATTTATGCAGGTCGGCGCCGATGGTGGCTTGCTGCCTTCGCCTACGCCCATGAATACCCTCACGCTCTCCCCTGCCGAGCGCGCCGAGATCATTGTTGATTTCAGCGATGGCGCCGCGGTGCGGATGCTTTCGGGGCCGGATAATAACTCCCCAATGGGGGGTATGGGTGGCGGCATGGGCCGTATGGGCGGCATGATGGCCAGCCCGCAATCGGATGCTAATGGCGTGTTTGAGGTGATGCGGTTTGCGGTTAATTCAAGCCTTACGGCTAAGGTTTCTACGCTTGCAAGCACCATTGCCGGTGCGCCGGTGCCAGACTTTGGCGCGCCTGTGCGGCGGCGCAGCTTCCAGCTGAATATGATGGGCGGGGGCGGCGGCATGATGCGCATGATGGGCGGCGGCCATGGTATGTCTATCAACGGCGAAAGCATGGAAATGTCGGTGATTAATGAGCAGGTAGCGCTGGGCGAGACCGAGATTTGGGAAATCACGGGCGAGGAAATGCTGCATCCTTTCCACGTGCATGGCACCTCGTTTCAGGTGCTTTCAAATGGTGGCCGCGCGGTAGACCCCGCGCAAACCGGCCTAAAAGATGTGGTGCTGGTAGACGGCAAGGCCGAGATACTGGTAAGGTTTGACCGCACGGCAGATGCCGCCACGCCTTACATGTATCATTGCCATATTCTGGAGCATGAGGACTTGGGCATGATGGGGCAATTTACGGTGGCATAGCTCGGGGTTTCTCGCTTAAGGTGCGTGGAGACCACGCACCCTACGGGAGACTTGAGTGAAGTTCTTTGAAAACCTGTTTGACCCGTTTGCGCCCGCTAGCGGGCCGCCCCCCAAAACGCTGATCGCCTTTGGTAAATGGCTGTTTTCTGGCGCGGAAAAAGCTGTGGCGATGATGGGTATAGTTTCGGTGCTTATCGGCGTGGCCGAGGTGCTGGCCGCGTGGATTGTAGGCCTGATTATTGAGCGCATTTCCACCCTTGGCCGCGCGGCTTTTCTGGATGGTTACACCCTGCCGCTGATCGGCATGGTGGTGTTTATGCTGCTGCTACGGCCGGCACTCATCCTGTTTCAGGCGGGGCTTAATTCGCTTTCTTTTGGGCCGGGGCTTTCGGTGCTGGGGCTGTTTCGGGTACATAAATACACCCTCGGGCAGAGTCTCAGCTTTTTTGAGGATGATTTTGCGGGTCGGATAAACCAGAAACAAATGCAAACCACAGCGGCGCTGGGTGAGCTATTAATGGAGCTGCTAAACGCCGTGGCCTTTGCCGGGGCCATGGTGATTGGCGGCGCGGTGGTGCTGTTTGCCTCTGATTGGCGGCTGTCAATGGTGATGTTTTTATGGCTGGTGCTTTACATTATAGCCCTGCGCTGGGGCCTGCCCAAAATTCGCCGGCTTGGCAAAGCGCGCGCCGAAACCCGCTCAGCGATTTCAGGAAACTTTGTCGATAGCATCGCTAATATCCAAACGGTAAAGCTGTTTGCCCATACCGACCGAGAGGAAACCGAGGCGCGCAAAACCCTTGAAAACTTCCGGCAAGCGGCGCTTAATTTTGGCCGTCAGGTCTTTAAGTTTCGGGTTGTGATTTCGGTGCTGGCAGGGCTGCTGCCCGTGGCGCTGGTTGGCTCGGCAGTGGCGCTTTGGTATAGCGGGGCCTCTGAAACGGGGGCGATTGTGACGGCGGGTATTTTGGCTTCACGCCTTGGCGCGATGACCGGCTGGTTTTCGTTTATGCTTATGGGGCTGTTTGCTGATATTGGCACGGCGGAGGATGGCATTGCGACCTTGGCAAAGGACTATACTTTGCTGGACCGCCCGCGCGCAACGCCGCCCGAAAATATAACCGGAGAGATCAATTTCAAGGCGGTGGATTTTCATTATGGCCGTGAAGGTGGCGGCGGTTTAAACGGGTTTGATCTTGTGGTGAATCCCGGTGAAAAGCTGGCACTTATTGGCCGCTCAGGCGCGGGAAAATCTACCGTGGTTTCGCTGCTGCTGCGGATGCGGGACGTGGAAGGCGGCGGGATTTTGCTGGATGGAACCGATATCCGAGACCTTACACAAGACGGGCTGCGCCAGCAAATTGGCATGGTCACGCAAGACACGCAGATGTTTAACCGCTCGGCGCGCGATAACATTTTGTATGGCCGCCCACAGGCCACAGAGGTCGAGCTGAAAGCGGCGTGTGAGCAGGCGCAAGCGCATGAATTTATTGCTGATCTGGAAGACAACCGTGGCCGCACCGGCTTTGAAGCGCGGCTTGGGGAGCGGGGCGTAAAGCTTTCAGGCGGGCAACGGCAGCGCATTGCCATTGCGCGGGTGATATTAAAAAATGCGCCGATACTGGTGCTGGACGAAGCCACTTCGGCGCTGGATAGCGAAGTGGAGGCGGCCATTCAGGATACGCTCGATAGCTTGATGCAGGGCAAAACCGTGATCGCGATTGCGCACCGGCTGAGCACCATCGCGCGGATGGACCGGATTGTGGTGCTGGATGCAGGCGGCATTGCCGAGCAGGGCACGCACGAGGAATTGCTGGCGTTAAAAGGCCTTTATGCAGGCTTTTGGGCGCGGCAATCCGGCGGGTTTATTGGCGCTTAAGAAGCCACTTCTAGCGAGATATCGTTTTTTTCCAGCATGGAAGCAATGCCCTCATCGGGCTGCGCATCTGTCACCAACAGGTCAAACGCTTGTGGCGTTTGGACGGTAATCGGGGCGCGGGTTCCAAACTTTGAACTGTCAACCACCGCGATTCCGATTTGCGCCTGTTTTATTGCGGCAGACGAAATGTCAGCATCATGAATGTCGTAGAGCATAAAGCCCGCTCGGGCATTTATAGCGGCCACTGACGAGATGGCATATTTTACATTAAACCGCTTTATAAAGCTGAGCGCATCTTGCCCGAAGGAAGCGCCATCAAGCACACGCAGCTCGCCGCCCGCCAGAAAAACACGGTTTTTGTTTCGGCCGGTCAACATCTGCGCAACGGTTATGGAATTGGTTACAATATAGAGATTCTGGTGATCTTGTAGCGCTTGCGCCACAAATGCGGTGGTTGAACCTACATCCAGAAATAGCGAATCACCGTTTTCAATCATTTCTGCTACTTTTAAAGCCAACGCTTTTTTGGCTTCAGCGTTGCGGCCCATCCGCCTCTGGAAGGGTGGCTCCACAACCGAAACCATGCCCAGCAATGACACACCGCCATGGACTTTTTTAACCAAGCCGCTAGCTTCCAATGTCTTTATATTACGGCGAATGGTTTCATCTGATACTTTCAGTTGCCGCGCAAGAAACCCGATTCGGCAAGAGCCACCGGCGAGCCGGACTTCGCGCAAAATCTCTTGTTCACGCTGGTTGGTGATTGCATCATGTTTAGGCATACCGCGCCCCCAATACTAAAAAATACACAAAACTCCACGTTAATAAAACCTTAACACAACTTAAGCTTGACCTTACGTAAAGTCAATTGTGCGTTGGCAACCCATTTGGGGGATTATGTTGAATTGTCTGAAACGTTAGGGCATCGTGATCAAAGAAACGAGGATCCCATGACGAACCCTGAATTGAACCGCATTGCGGCGCTCCCGATTTGGCGAGGCGAGATTGAAATCTTGCCTTTGGGTGGCGGGCGCACGAACCTGAATTTCACGGTTACGGATCCAACCGGTAATTATGTGGTGCGACTGGGAGAGGATATCCCGGCGCATCATGTGATGCGGTTTAACGAGCTGGCTGCCAGCCGCGCAGCCCATGCGGCAGGGCTTTCGCCCGAGGTGGTTTTTGCCGATGAGGGGATCACAGTGATCCGGCATATCGAGTGCAAAACGCTGGATGAAGACGATGTGGCTAAGCCTGAGTACTTGAGCCGTATTGTGGAGCTAATGAAGCGCTGCCACCATGAAGTGCCGCAGCATTTACGCGGCCCTGCATTGGTGTTTTGGGTGTTCCATGTCATCCGAGATTACGCGGCGACGCTGGAGACCCATGGCAGCCCTTACTTGGCAAAAGTCAGCGAATATCTCGATATCGCCACGCGGCTAGAGGCTGACATTGGCCCCATTGAGCTGGTTTTTGGCCATAATGACCTGATGGCCGCCAATATACTGGATGACGGCCAGCGCCTGTGGCTTATTGACTGGGATTACGCGGGGTTTAATTCCCCCCTGTTTGACCTTGGCGGGCTGGCCAGCAATAACGGGCTTAACGCCGCACAAGAGCAAGAAATGCTGGCGCTTTACTACGGCACGCCGCCCGATGCGGCCCTGCTGCACCGCTATCACGCCATGAAATGCGCCTCGCTAATGCGCGAGGTGATGTGGAGCATGGTTTCGGAAGAGATTTCGGATTTGGATGTGGATTATGCGGGCTATACCGCTGAAAACCTAGGGCGGTTTGAGCGGGCTTACGCGCGCTACCTTGAGGCCTAAGGGGGCTATTCGTAGTTCGGGTATTGCGGCGCCCGCCCTAAAGCGGGGAGCAGGGCAATGCTGAAAATAAGTGATGGCACGAGTGCCAACTCGATACTGCCCATGCTGTCTGCCAGCCACCCACCTAATATAGGGAGAACAAAGGCGATGGATAAACCGACGAGAATTATACCGGCACTCAGGCGCGTAACGGCTATGCCGGAGGCTATTTTCACAGGGAGAGATACCAAAAGTATCAACTCAACAGTTGAGGCCACCCCGACAAGCAAAGCTGCGCCCCAAGAGGCCCAGCCCTCAAGAAGTGTAAATCCGGCTAGTCCGGCCGCCGACAAAACAGCTGATATCGCGATAGGCCCACGCATACCTATCCAGTTTGGGGCTGCGAGCACTATGAAAGACGCAACGAGTGGCATTGAATTAAAGGCAAGTAAAAGGCTTTCCAGATACTCTGACTCTCCGCGCGCGTGCAAAAGTGTGCCCGCATAGGCGTTGATCACAAAGAAAGTGACGGTTGAGCCAGCCATAAGGAGACCATATTGCCAAACGCGGCCATCATTCCACTGCGGAAGCGCTTTTCGCACGGCCGCCCAGCTTGTCTGCGCCTCGTCACTTTTGGCATTGGGAAGCCGCATCAGCGCCACGAGCGCTGCGATTAGCACAATGGGGATTGCCCAAAGAATAAGCGCAAACCGCCAGTCGCCGCCAGCTATTGGAAGGATCAAGGGTAAGGTTAGCCCCGCCCCTGATAGTTCGCCAAACATCATGCCGTTTAGGTAAACAGCACTCCCGAGCACCACATGGGTTGGTGTCCATACGCGCGTGGCGGCGGGTAGGGCTGTTTGAAAAACCGCAACCCCGAGGCCCATGATGACCGAAACCGTGAAGAGCATGGCCGTAGACGGCACATAACCCCGCGCCACTGAAGCCGCGACCATGACGAGGAGGCCACCCACGATTGCGATGCGAAGGCCGAAGCGCGCTATGATCAGCGCGGCGGGGATGGCACCAAAGGCAATGGCAATTACGGGGAGCATCGTTATCGCGCCCACACCGGCCTCATTAAGGCCAAACGTATCTGCAATGCGGGTCGCTAGGGGTGGTGCCGAAAGAATCGGCACTCGTAAGGTCCAACCCACCAGCCACAGCACAATAAGCATGCCGATGGGAAGCCGTTGGGATGTCATTTTGTAGCCACGCTAGTTGGCGTGGCAAAACACCTAGGCAAAGGCGGCCTCTAGGGCGATCTCAACCATGTCGCCAAAGCTCTGCTCGCGTTGGTCTGAGGGCAGGGCCTCGCCGGTGACCAAGTGGTCAGAGATCGTCATAACGCCAAGCGCGCGGCAGCCATAGCGGGCGGCGAGGGTGTAAAGCTCGGCAGCTTCCATCTCAACGGCCATAATGCCGTGGCGCATCATTTGCTCGTTCAGGTCTGGGCGCTCGTCATAGAAGGTATTGCTGGAGTAAATGCTGCCCACATGGGTGGGGATGCTCTTACCCTGCGCCGCTTTATGCGCCGCTGCCAGCAAGCCAAAATCAGCCGTCGGGGCGAAATTCAGTTCCTTAAATACGCCCTCAGACGGGGTCGAAAGCGTGGTCGCGCTCATGGCCAGCACCACATCGCGCACTTTAATGGCCTCTTGCATCGCCCCGGCTGAGCCGATGCGAATAAGGGTTTTAGCGCCGTAATCACGGATAAGCTCATTAACGTAAATCGAGAGGGAAGGCATGCCCATGCCGGTGCCGTGCACCGTAACGGGGTTGCCCTTATAGCTGCCAGTAAAGCCCAGCATCCCGCGCACTTCGTTCACTAATTTGGCGTCTTCAAGGAAGTTCTCCGCCACCCAGCGGGCGCGATACGGGTCTCCTGGCAAAAGCACAGTTTCAGCAATTTCGCCGGGTTTGGCACCAATATGAACGGTCATGAGAGGAATCCTGTTAGTAAAAGTTACCCAGTTTTAGCCTTTGGCAAAGCGGGTATCCAGCTTTAAGTTGCGCCCGCTGTCGGTAAACAGACAGCCAGATGGAGGCGGCGCGCGGGAAATCGCGCAAGGGTTGAAGGTTTTCCAACATTTGTTGCGGGGCAATGCTAGTTACTAAACCAGTTTAGGAAAACAGTGAAAGCGTAGCCCATGCAAGATGAAGCAGACGTAAAACCCGGCCCAGTGTTTAACTTTGGCTCGCGCGGAGTCCGCATGTTTATTCTGGTGGTGATCGCGCTCCTTATGATGATCCCGATCGGGATGATATCGGCTGTGGTTTATGAACGGGCAAGCTACCAGCGGAGCGCGATTGCGGAGGTTGGTCAAAGCTGGGGCGGGGCGGTTGATATTTCTGGTCCGGCGCTAATTGTGCCGGTAGAGGCGCGCTGGGTGCAAACCATAACAGACGATGAGGGTAACGAAACACAAAAGGATATGGTGACCAGTCGGCTTCCGCTGGTGTTGCTGCCTGAAATGCTGGAGATAAACGTGGATACCCAAACCCAGCTTCGCAGCCGCGGGATATTCGAGGTGCCGGTTTATACTGCCGATATTGAAATGCGCTTTGATTTCAACACAGACCGGCTGGGGCAAAACCTGCCCGAGCGAGATGTGATTATGTGGAACCGCGCCAGCGTTGCCCTGCTTTTGCCGAGCACACGCAGCTTTACGGGTGCCGCGCGCCTCACCGCTGGTGAAAGCAGCTTTGACCTTGAGCCCGGCATCCCGCTTGGCGGCCATTCCGGGGTGCGGGCCATGCTCGGAGACCCGCGCGAGCTGGGTGTGCTGGAGCTTAAGATGGGCCTAAACGGGGCGCAATATTTTCGGGTGTCGCCTGCGGGCCGGCTGACCACGATGAGCTTTACCTCTGATTGGCCACACCCGAGCTTTAACGGGGCCTTTTTGCCAAGTGAGCGCGAAATCAGCGATGAGGGCTTTAGCGCTCGCTGGGAGGTGCCACATATCGCACGGGATATTCCACAAATATCCCATGATCTGGAAAAGGTTGATGATATCGTTTTTGGGGTGAGCCTGTTTAACCCGGTGAATTTTTACCAAAAAGTCACGCGGTCTACCAAATATGGCACGCTGTTTGTGGCGCTTACGTTCCTTGCGGTTTTCCTGATGGAAGGGCTGGCAACCAAGCGCATTCATCCGGCGCAATTTGTGCTTATCGGGGCGGCGCAAAGCGTGTTTTTCTTGCTGTTGCTGGCTTTGTCAGAGCAGCTTGGCTTTAGCATTGCCTATACGGCAGCCAGTTTGGCGACCATTAGCCTGCTGGCGTATTACGGCTTTACCGGCCTAGGCAAGCGTGCATGGGTGCTGGTCGCGATACTCGCCGTGCTTTACGCCATACTTTACGTGCTGCTGCAAAGCGCTGATTATGCGCTGCTCATCGGCTCTGTGCTGGCCTTTGTGGCGGTGGCGGCCACAATGGTCTTTACGCGGCATGAAGCGTGGTATGGCAAGGCGGGTGCTAGCCCACCAACTTAATCACATCCGACATAATGGTGTTCAGGTCAAAATCTTTAGGCGTATAAACGCGGGCAATGCCAAGCGCGCGCAGGGTTTTGGCGTCCTCATCAGGGATGATCCCGCCGATAATCACTGGAATGTTTAGCCCTGCAGCTTTCATGCGGGCCATGGTATCTTTCACCAGCGGCACATGCGAGCCGCTGAGAATACTCAGCCCCATAACATGCACCCGCTCTTGCTTGGCCGTTGCCACCAGCGCTTCGGGGGTCATCCGAATGCCCTCGTAAAACACCTTCATGCCGCAATCCCGCGCCCGCACGGCGATTTGTTCGGCGCCGTTGGAGTGGCCATCAAGGCCGGGTTTGCCAACCAGAAAGCGCAGCGGTTCTTTGAGGCTGGCCGAGGCCGCGCGCACTTGCGCTTGCACATCCTCAAGGCCAGCCGTGTCATTCGCAATCGCCATGCTCACGCCCGTGGGCGCGCGATATTCGCCAAATTCGCCGCGCATGGCCTCACCCCATTCACCCGTTGTAACGCCCGCCTTGGCGCAAGCGATAGAGGGCGGCATGATGTTTTCACCGCTTTTGGCAGCCTCGCGAAGCGCTACTAAAGCCGCCTCTACGACGGCCCCATCGCGGGCCTCCCGCCACGTATTCAACGCATCAATTTGCTCTTGCTCGACCTTCGGGTCCACCACCATAATCTCGTCGTCACCGCCCGTGAGCGGGCTTGGCTCACCGGCTTCAAAGCGGTTGACACCCACCACCATGGTATCACCTGTTTCTATCCGCCCCAGCCGCGCGGCGTTGGCCTGCACAAGGCTGGTTTTCATGTATTCAATCGCCGCTACGGCCCCGCCCATTTTATCAATCTGGGCGATTTCTGCGCGCGCTTGCGCCTTTAGCGCCTCCACTTTTCGGTCCACCGCGGGGTTGCCGTCAAACAGGTCTTCATATTCCAGCAGATCGGTTTCATAGGCCATGATTTGCTGCATCCGGAGGGACCATTGCTGGTCCCACGGGCGCGGCAGGCCAAGCGCCTCGTTCCACGCAGGCAGTTGCACCGCACGGGCGCGGGCCTTTTTGCTTAGTGTCACCGCCAGCATTTCGATCAAAATCCGGTAAACGTTGTTCTCCGGCTGCTGCTCTGTCAGCCCCAGCGAGTTCACCTGAACGCCATAGCGAAAGCGCCGCTGTTTAGGGTCTTCCACGCCGTAGCGCTCAAGGCAAATCTCATCCCACAGGTCGACAAACGCCCGCATTTTGCACATTTCGGTGATAAACCGAATGCCAGCATTTACGAAAAACGAAATGCGCGCCACCACGGCAGGAAAGTCCTCCTCTGGCACCTGCCCGCGCACTTGGTCTAGCACCGCAATGGCGGTGGT
>WTAL01000181.1 GCA_013139635.1 Paracoccaceae bacterium | reverse complement strand
AACGTGCGCACCACGCCAGCAGCCTCCCCAGCTGCTGGCGCGTGCTACATTGTCGCCACCCCTGCCACCGGTGCGTGGCTCGGCTGGGAAGACAGTATTGCCGCCTATATCGGGGGAGCTTGGGTGCGGGTTGTTCCTGGCACTGGCTGGGTGTTTTTTGTGCAATCCAGTAGCGCGTTGATGAAATATGAAGGTGGCTGGACCGCGCTCAGCATTCCGGCTCCCTATGACCTGCCGCTCGCCTTTGAGGGCACGCCAACCGCTAGCAAGGTTATGGGGCGCGTTGTGCTGCCGCGCGACCTTGTTTTACCAGCGGATTTTACCGGATCAACTGGGGTGATCGGCACCAACCCAGACGCCAGCTTTGATGTGGATGTTACTGATGACGGGGTCAGCATCGGCACAGTAAATATTGCCACCGATGGCAGCTTTACCTTTTCCACCACCGGCGGCACAGCAGCGAGTATAGCGGCTGGATCACTCATTGAGTTTGTGGCCCCCGGCACCGCTGACCCGCTCGCCGCCGACATCACCTTCACGCTGAAAGGGGCCGCATAATGCTGCTCCAACCTTCAGGAAATCTCGGCGGGTTTGTTGATACAGGTGGCGACGGCGCTGCCATTGATTTGTCAGTTTCTGAGCTCTCAACCGCCATTGTAATTGGCCCCGCGCCCGCCAGCATCGCCATGGGTGAAATGTCCACGGCCATCGTCATAGGGCCAGCCCCTAGCCATATCGCGCTCAGTGAGCTCTCAACCGCAATTAAGGAGGTCTAGTCATGACCATGTTACTCGGCGCAAACGACAAAGTGTTTTGGTCAGGCCCGCCGGCCACAACCACAGATGTGGCATTCTTTGATGTCGCGCGGGTAGACTATGCATTCAACATGGTTGATGCACAAAACGTAACCCTCAACGGAAACCACCCTGCGCCTTCGGGTACAACTGTTTGGTATTCTTGCCGGATATATTCTGCCACCGGAACCGGAGCCGCCGAAGACGGAGAACTTGCTCTCATAAAGGATGCCGCAGGCAATTCGCTGGTTCTGGTTGATATGGCCAACGGTAAGCCGTGGGTGCGGGTTTATGGGGATTCAGACGTAACAGGTGCGGCCACAACAATACTTTCGGCTGGCCATAACGATTTTAAGGTTAAGGTTGATGTGTCAGGCGGCACCATCTCGGCAGAAATATGGTTGAATGGTGTTCTAATATCATCCGCCAGCGCCGCTGAAACATCAGGCAAAGGAGTAGCTCGCCATTGGACTTGGCAGATTAATGATGCAATTTGGGGCGCTCAATACTTTTCCGAATTCGGGGTCTATGATGCGGAGCCGGGCACGGGCCGGTTCACCAAGGTTTCCCCCGCATCGGATGGGACAGACACAGACCTGACCGGTGCCGTTGGCAACCTCTCAGATGATGATATTTCAACCGTTGTTTCCGCAGATGCTGCTGCCCAAAAGAGTTGCTGGAATATGGCCACCTATTCTGGTGGCTCAGGTATCGCAGAACTGGTCGTTTCGGCGTGGATCACTGCCGGAGCCGGCGCTCCGGGTAACTTCCGGTTTTATCTGCTGATCGGCGGCGCGCGCTACTACGGAGCCACGCAAGCCATTTCTGCGGGCGCGGGTATGCTGGCCAGCGAAAGCTGGGCGCTGGACCCCTCAGACAGCCTCGCATGGACAGCTACCAAAGTTAACGCGGCCCAGCCCGGCTGGGAGGCTATGGCCTAAAGGCGGAGTTTAGGCTGTCTCACCAGCCCAAACTGGAAGCGTAACCTTCCTCGAACACCATTGGCCAATGATGGCCGATCCGCCTGCCACGTCTGGCAGGTGGATCATATGAGGAAAAAACAAATGAAGCGTTACCGCGAAGTAGATCCGATCAGCCCGGTTGCCCCCTATCTGGGCGGCAAGCGCAATCTGGCCAAAACCCTTATCAACCGCATTGAGCAGATCGAGCACACCACCTATGTCGAACCGTTTGTCGGCATGGGTGGTGTCTTCCTGAAGCGCCGCTTTGCAGCCAAGGCCGAAGTGATTAACGACTGGGGCCGCGAGGTCGCCAATTTCTTCCGAATCCTTCAGGTGCATTACATCCCGTTTATGGACCTGATGCGCTTCCAGATCACTAGCCGTCACGCCTTCCAGCGGCTGGTTGCAACCGACCCCAGCACGCTGACGGATCTCCAGCGCGCCGCGCGGTTCTTCTACCTCCAGCGCACGGCCTTTGGCGGCAAACCAACCAAGGCGCATTTTGGTGTGTCGACCGACCGCTCAGGGCGCTTCGATATCAGCCGGATTGCCCCCATGCTGGAAGACCTGCACGAGCGCCTTTCGGGGGTGGTGATCGAGTGCCTGCCTTATGCAGACCTGATCAAACGCTATGATCGCCCCGGCACGCTTTTCTATCTGGACCCGCCATATTGGGGCAACGAAAACGACTATGGTAAAGACCTCTTTAGCCGAGATGATTTCGCGGCAATGTCCGAAGTTCTCAGCACCATCTCAGGCCACTTTATAATGTCTCTTAACGACCTGCCAGAAGTGCGTGAGACCTTCCAAAACTTCGACATAGAGGCCGTTAAGACCACCTACTCAATATCGGCGAAATCAACCAAAAAGGTGGGGGAAGTTATTATCTCCAACTAGGTTGTAAAAATCTGCTCCAGATTCCAACCGCATTTGCTCCAGAAATCAACCGCGCGCTACAGCCCAACTGCCGAAGGCAGGCGGGAGCCCTAGCTTGCGGCTCTTTTTGCCCGCCGCACTTTTCGCCGCTCCATTTCTTTCCGAGGGTCAGGAATAGGAATCGAAGCTATCAGCTTTTGCGTATACGCGTGCGCAGGCTGCTCGATCACCTGTTTTGACGTGCCAATTTCCACGACATTGCCAAAATAAAGCACCATAATCCGATCACTAATATGCTTCACCACGCTCAGATCATGCGCGATAAACAGCAACGAAATCCCAAGCTCCTTCTGCAAGGCCATCAGCAAGTTCACCACCTGCGCTTGCACAGAAACATCCAGCGCCGAAACCGGCTCGTCGCAAATAATCAGTTTCGGGTTGGTAATAAGCGCCCGCGCAATCCCGATGCGCTGGCACTGCCCACCTGAAAATTCGTGCGGATAGCGGTTAATCTGGGCTGGGTCCATCCCGACCTTTTCCAGCATCGCCCGCACTTTTTCACGTCGCTCAACTTTACCCATCCCCTTAAAATGGGTTTTCAGAGGCTCGGCAATAATCTCCCCGCAGGTCATGCGTGGGTTAAGCGAGGCCAATGGGTCCTGAAAGATCATCTGAATGTCTTTACGCACCGCCAGCATGTCAGAATCCGACATTTTCAGCAGGTCGCGCCCCATCCAAACGGCCTCGCCCGATGTGGCCTTAACCAGCCGAATAATCGAGCGTGCCAGTGTGGATTTCCCACAGCCACTTTCGCCCACAATCCCCAAGGTCTCCCCCGGCATCAGGTCAAAAGTCACCCCGTCCACCGCCTTCAGCTTCTTGGTTTTCGGAAATACCCCGCCCGCATCATCGTCGCGCACGTCAAACCAGACCTTCATGTCTTTGACGCTCAAAATCGGTTCGCTCATGATTTACCTCCTTGCAGGAAGTCATACGAAACGGTCGAAAGCGTTTCCACGTCTTGGTCCAGCCGCGGCACCGCCTCCAGCAAGCCTTTGGTATAAGGGTGCTGCGGGTTGTCAAACAGGTCTATCGTCGGGCGATACTCCATCACCTCGCCGCCAAACATCACCAGCGTGTCTTCACAACTGCCCGCTACAATGCCCATATCGTGCGTTATCAAAATAATCGCCATGCCAAAATCTTCTTGCAGGTCGATCAACAGATCCATGATCTCCGCTTGCACGGTTACATCCAGTGCCGTGGTCGGCTCATCGGCGATCAGCAGCTTTGGCCCGCATAAAAGCGACATCGCAATCATCACCCGCTGCCGCATCCCGCCCGAAAACTCATGCGGATACATGTGTACGCGGCTGGCAGCCTCGGGAATTTGCACCGCGTCCAGCATCTTGATACTTTCCTTCAGCGCCTCTTTTTTGCTCATGCCTTTATGATGCACAAGCACCTCGGTCAGCTGCTTAGAAATCCGCATATAGGGGTTGAGCGAGGTCATCGGGTCTTGAAATATCATCGCAATTTCATTGGCGCGATATTTGTTGATAGCCGCTTCGGGAATATTGAGAATTTCAGTCCCCATATACTTCACCGAGCCACCCGCATGGCCATTTTTGGGCAGCAATCCAAGCATCGCAAAGGCAGATTGGCTTTTACCTGAGCCACTTTCCCCAACGATTGCCAAGGTTTTCCCCTCGGCCAGCGTAAAGCTCACATCCTTAACCGCGTGCACATCCCCATCAGGGGTGTCAAACGTCACGCTCAGGTTTTTTACGTCCAGAATATTCATGGCTTACCTGTCCTTCGGGTCTAGCGCGTCACGCAGCCCGTCACCTATAAAGAAAAAGCTGAAAAGCGTGATCACGAAAAACGCTAGCGGGAATAAAAGCTGCCACTCGGTATCATACCGAATGGTGCCCGCCCCCTCCGAAATCAGCGCGCCCCAGCTGGTGTTTGGCTCTTGCACACCAAGGCCCAGAAACGAGATGAAGCTCTCTGTCAGGATCATGGCTGGCACCAGAAGCGTGGCATAAATCGCCACAATGCCGAGCAGATTTGGCACAATGTGCCGCCGGATAATCGTGGGCGTGCTTACGCCCGTGGCCCGCGCGGCCTCAACAAACTCTTTATTTTTCAGCGTCAGAGTTTGCCCCCGCACAATCCGGCTCATATCAAGCCAAGCCAGCATACCAATGCCGATAAAGATCATGGTTTCGGAGCGACCAAAAATAACCAGCAGCAAAATAAGCACAAACA
>WTAL01000006.1 GCA_013139635.1 Paracoccaceae bacterium | reverse complement strand
CTAAGAAAAAGCCGGGCGAGGTGGTTAACATCCTGACCCACTGCAATGCAGGCTGGCTGGCCACAGTAGACTGGGGCACGGCGACCTCGCCAATGTATCACGCGCAACAGGACGGCATTCCGATCCACATCTGGGTAGATGAAACCCGCCCGCGTAACCAAGGCGCGCTGCTCACGAGTTGGGAAATGAACTCCCATGACATTCCCCACCACCTGATAGTGGACAACGCAGGCGGCCACCTGATGCAGCACGGGCAAGTGGACCTCGTGATTGTGGGCACAGACCGCACAACGGCCCACGGGGACGTATGCAACAAAATCGGCACCTACCTTAAGGCGCTGGCAGCGTATGATAATAACGTGCCGTTTTATGTGGCTCTACCCTCTCCCACAATCGATTGGACAGTAAAAGACGGCGTGGCTGAAATCCCGATTGAGGAACGTGATGACGAGGAAGTCACCCATGTGCAGGGCAAACTGCCTGATGGCTCCATTGGCTCGGTGCAAATCAGCCCCGATGGCACCCCCGGCGGCAACCCAGCGTTTGACGTAACGCCTCGACGCCTGATCACTGGCCTCATAACGGAGCGTGGCATTAGCGAAGCCTCTCCCGAAGGGTTAGCAGCTATGTTCCCAGAGCGCGTACTCAGCTAAGGCCACTCGGTGGCGGCGCGTCAGCTGCTGTATTAAGTCGCAGGGCGGCACCCGCGCCGCCCTGCACCCTTTGCGCTTGCCGCTTTCGCCAATGTATCGGCGCGGCGCGCACGAGATATAGCAAAGCAAAACACCGGTAGACGCGCCGCTATAGGCCTACATCAAATCTAACAATCCGCGTGCTGTTTTGGCGCTGGTCACAATGTGGGTTACATACCCACCTGCAATGGCTGCCCGCATTGGCACGACTTTATCCGCCCCATCCGAAACCAGCAGCCCCATATCAAGGCCTTGCAGTTTATCCAGCGTCACCCCGATCATCCGGTCATCCAACGGGCCGGGAATCGCCTCACCTGCCGCATTGATGAACCGACCGCAAAGCACACCCGTAGCGCCGTGCTTCACATACCATGCTAAATCCTCATCACTCGCCACGCCAGAGCCAACAATATGGCTGTCAGGCGCGCAAGACCCTGCCGCAAAAATGGCTTTGTTACAGTGGCTAAGCGCTTCAAGCTGGCTATGGATAATCGGCTCTTCCCGTAATCGTGCGGCTAAATCCGGGTCACTCAGCACCGCAGGCGCGTGCAGGTTGATGCACTGCGCCCCAAGGTTTTGCGCCATATGAGCCGAGCAAATTTCAGCCGTAAAACCGTAAGGCGTCGCCATTGAACCAACCAGTTGCGAAACCGTTACATCCGTTAGCCGTGTTTGGTCCAGCGCTTCCGCGACCTCATAAACCGTGCGGCCCCAAGCAACCCCAAGACGGTCGCCCGCATCCAAGAGGCTAGGCAACCACTCGGCAGCCCCCCGCGCCACCCGCATAAGCGTACTTTCCTCTGAGCCACCATCAGGCACCACAAAGGCCGCTTGTAGGCCAAAGCGCTCACGCAAATCTTCCGCCAGCTGGTGGCCGCTAAACACCTCGGGCGCGAGGCTGATTCGGATATAACCCTTTTCGCGCGCCTCTTGCAGGTAGTTCACGACCGTCGCCCGCGAGACTTCCAGCCGCTTGGCTATTTCGGCCTGATTAAGCCCATCATGGTAATACATCCACGCGGCCTCAATCACGATGCTCTCGCCACTCACCTGTTTAGCGTTGCGTCTGCGGGTCATACTCGCCATATCAGCTCCTTTTTATTTATTTGACACTATGTGCTGACATTTGTCAAAAACTATGCTTAAAGGTGGCAGGTTTATTAGAAAGGGTATGGATATGGTCCTTAACAGATGGAATGACGGTGAAGCAAAGAAATTCATGGATGCGGCTGGGGGCGACCCTGCCGACCGTGAATTGGCGTTGCGGGTGTATACGTCACAGCTGATCGGCGGAGATTTAAATCTTGTGCTGCACGGCGGTGGCAATACCTCCTGCAAGCTGGAGCGCCCCGATATTTTTGGCAATGCCGAAGAAGTGCTGCACGTTAAAGGCTCCGGTTGGGATTTGGGCGTTATTGAGGCGGCTGGCCTGCCGGGCGTGCGGCTTGAGCCGCTGCTGAAACTTCGCGCTTTAGCAGCTCTTTCGGACGAAGATATGGTGAACCTGCAACGGGCCAACCTGCTCGATAGCACCTCGCCAAACCCGTCGGTCGAAACCCTGCTACACGCCTTTTTGCCGCATAAATATGTGGACCACACGCACGCTTCCGCCATGCTGGCATTGGCTGATTTGCCGAATGTGGAAGCCGTTGTAAAAGAGATTTTTGGTGATCGCCTCGTGTGTGTGCCTTTCATTATGCCCGGCTTCGAACTGGCAAAAGTGGCGGCAGAAGTTTATGATGCTAACCCTGATGTTGAGGGCCTTATCCTGATCAACCACGGCCACTTTGCCTTTGGTGATAATGCCAAGGAAAGCTATGATCGCCTGATCGCACACACCAATGAGGTGGAAGCGTGGCTGGAGAAAACCAGCGGGCAAGTGCCAGCAGGTTCGGCTGGCCACTCCGACGAGCTGGCGGCCAAAGCGGCCAGCATTTTGCCAATGCTGCGCGGCATTATTGGTGACCGTAACGCGGAATTCACCGGTAATCGAGACTTCCCGATGCCGGTTATGAACCTGCGCACCGGCGCGAATGTGCAAAATTTCATTGCACGCAGTGATCTGGCAACCCTGAGCCGTCGGGGCGTGGCAACGCCAGACCACGTGATTCGCACAAAGAACTATCCGGTATTTATCACCACTGAAATTATGGCCGGTGGCCGTGAAGCCGTGGCAAAGGCTGTGGATGATTACATCGCCGAATATACCGCGTATTTCGACACTAACAACGCGCGGCTTGGCGGGGTGAAAACCATGCTGAGCCCGACGCCTAATCTTGCTTGGATTGAAGGCGTTGGGGTTGTCGGGATTTCTACCAATGCCAAGGCAGCCGGAGCCGCCAGCGATTTGGCCGCGCAAAATATGAATGTGATGACCAATGGCGAGGCGTGCGGTGGGTTCCATCCGGTATCTCCCGAGCAGCTTTTTGATATGGAATACTGGTCCCTTGAGCAGGCAAAGCTAGGCAAAGGCAAGCCGCCCGCGCTGCAAGGCCGCGTGGTGATGATCACCGGCGGTGGCGGGGCCATCGGGCTAGCAACGGCACAGAGCTTTGCCGCTCTGGGGGCCAATATTTTCATAGTGGACCTTGAGCAAACGGCACTTGATGCCGCGCTTGATGCGCTTGGGGCTGGCCATAATGGCATAGCTTTGGACATCACAGCCGATGGTGCTGCTGGTGCAGCAGCAGACGCCTGCATTCGCGCCTTTGGCGGGCTGGACATTTTGGTGTCTAACGCCGGTGCGGCGTGGACAGGCGAAATGGCCGACCTGCCTGATGAAACGCTTCGCAAGAGCTTTGAGCTGAATTTCTTTGCGCATCAGACCTTTGCTAAAGCGGCGGCTAGCCTGTTCATTGAACAAGGGCGCGGCGGGCAGATTCTGTTTAACGTGTCCAAGCAAGCCGTGAACCCCGGCAAAGGATTTGGTGCTTATGGCATTCCAAAAGCCGCTACATTCTTCTTGCTACGCCAGCTAGCGCTAGAATTAGGGCCTAAGGGCGTGCGGGTTAACGGCATTAACGCTGATCGTATCCGCTCTGGCCTACTGGACGAGGATTTTGTGGCAGAGCGCGCCAAAGCGCGAGGCATTGACGAGGAAACCTATATGGCGGGCAACCTGCTGCGCCGTGAAGTTGAAGCAAGCCATGTGGGCGATGCCTTTGTGGCGCTGGCTTTGGCCGAGCGCACCACGGCCCATGTGATAACGGTGGATGGTGGTAATATCGAAGCGGCGTTGCGATAGAGGGTTGTGCTTGCACAACCTGCACCGACGAGGTGGCCCGAAGGGTCGCCGAGGAGGCGCACGCCCGGGACTGTCCCGAGGGTGGCTTGGTTTCGGGGAGCTAAAGCCCCCCTCTACCAAGCCATTAGAAGGGAGATTTCATCCCCCTCGCTGCGCTCACCCCTGAGGATATTTTTACAATTTGGAAATTATTAGCGCCCGCCGCGCTTTTTCCCGCGTAGGCTAACACCGGGGCTATTGCGCCCGCTTTGCACGCGCACACGCGGGCCTTTAGGCTTGAGGGCTTCCGGCTTTGCATCCGGCTCGCGCTTGATACCAAGCTGATCTCGCAAGATTTTAGGGCGAACTTCTTCAACCGCGCCACGTGCGAGATCTCCGAGCTGGAAGGGACCGTAAGAAACGCGGATTAGGCGGTTCACAATCAGGCCCACCTCTTCCAGTGCCCGTCTGATTTCGCGGTTTTTACCTTCCCGCAGGCCGATTGTAAGCCATACGTTAGCACCGGATTGCTTGTCAAAATCCACGCTCATGGGCTGAAATTGCACGCCATCAACGGTGATACCATCTCTTAGGGGCTTGAGGCGCTGATCGGACGCATTGCCGTTGGCGCGCACACGATATTTACGGACCCAGCCTGTGGAGGGGAGCTCTAGCTTGCGCTTTAGCTCGCCATCATTGGTGAGCAAAAGCAGGCCTTCAGAGGTGAGGTCGAGCCGGCCGACGCTCATCACGCGTGGCAATTCAGGCGGCAGGCGGTCAAACACGGTTGCGCGGCCTTTTTCGTCGCGCGCCGAGGTCACCAGCCCTGCGGGCTTATGATAGCGCCACAGTTTTGCGGGCTCAGCGGCGGCCACGGGGCGGCCGTCTACCAGAATATCATCGCTATCAACCACGTTCAGCGCGGGGGAGTCCAGCTTTTTGCCGTTAACGCTTACGCGCCCGGCTTCGATCATCCGCTCAACTTCACGGCGCGAGGCCACGCCTGCGCGGGCCAGTTTTTTGGCGATTCTCTCGCCCTTTTTTACATCTTTTTCCATAGGGGCGGGCATATACCCTTGCGCACCGCTTGCCTAGGGGGGAATATGGCGCATGACTAATTTCACCAGTTTTATGGATGTGGCCTTAACCGAGGCCAAAGCCGCCGCCCAGCGCGGCGAGGTGCCTGTGGGGGCGGTGATTGTGCAAGCGGGCAAGGTGGTGGCGCAAGCCGGAAACCGCACTCGTGAGCTGGCGGACCCAACAGCCCACGCCGAAATGCTGGCCATCCGCGCCGCCTGTGCCCAGCTTGGCGAGCGGCTACCGGATTGCGATCTGTATGTGACGCTGGAGCCCTGCCCGATGTGCGGGTCCGCCATTAGCTTCGCCCGCATCCGCAGGCTTTATTATGCAGCGAGTGACCCGAAATCTGGCGGGCTTGAGCAAGGGCCGCGCTTGTTTAGCCACGCGCAGTGCCACCACAAGCCGGAGGTTTACGCTGGGATTAGGGAAGGCGAAGCTTCGGCGTTGCTGACTTCATTTTTTGCGACGCGTCGTGGTATTGGCTTGTGAAAAGAACTCCGGCATTCTCTATGTGGCTTTTCTCTGCATCTGGATTGGCTCTGCCTTCCACCCTGTCGCCTAAGATAACTTCTCTTTTCCATTTAATCTAATAATGAGCGGGCTTGTCTTAGCTTTTGTTTTTCTTGGCTTTTTGGTGTCCCTAATTGTTGAAGCAGTTTTTGGCCCTAGAAATCGTGTATTTGTCATTCTTAATTCGATCTACTGGCTCGGCGTTGCGGCTTACTTTCTAATTGGCTATCAATCCGGACTCCCCCCTGTATATCGGCAAGTATTTTTGTGGCTGAGCTTAATATCAATTAGTAGCTTTCCCATTTTAGCGGTGTTGGTCTGGAAAAGAGTAAGCCTAAGGCATACTTCGAAATCCTAGGCCTTCACCACCTCCGCCACCCCTTCCAAGTGCCAGACCTTCGAAACAATCTTCCACTCGCCTTCGCCTTTTACAAAGGCCAAATGGTCAACAAACACATTCTCATGCGCCTGCAACCGCAGTTTTACCGTTGCACTTATGGGCGAGAGCCAGTCGACACTCAGGATTTCTTCAACCCGTTTTTGCCCGCGCCCCGCAGGGGATGGGCGGCTAGCGACATCAGCCCGAAAGCTGGCGATCGGGTCTACAATAATTTTGCCGTCGTCGGCATCAAAAAGGCTCGCGCCTGCGTGAAACACGGCGTCCAGCTTTTCCACATCACAGAAATAGATGGCGTCCAGATACATATTGACCGCACACAACAATTCTTTGGTTTTATTCATGGCTTTCTCCTTTTCACTTGCATAGCAAGGCTTGCGCTTGGCGTAAATGCCATACTATGTTGTGTTTACGCCAAAAGGAGTTGCTATGCACCGCGTCAAGACCCTTGCCTATAACGGCCTCTGCACCTTTGAGTTCGGCATCGCGACCGAGCTATTTGCCTTGCCACGACCGGAGTTTCCAACATGGTATACCTTTCAGACCGTCGCTTTGGAGGCCGTGATTCAGGCCACCGGCGGGCTAGAAATTCATGTGGATGGTGGGATTGAAGCCCTGAAAAATGCAGATACAATCATCCTACCGGGGTGGCGAGACCCTGCTGAAACCCCGCCCGAGCGCCTTTTGTGCGCGCTTCAAGAGGCCCATAAAAACGGCACGCGCTTGTTTTCCATTTGCTCGGGCGTATTCATTCTGGCCGCCGCTGGCTTGCTTGATGGCAAGCGCGCCACAACCCATTGGCGCTATACCGAAGCGCTACAATCTCGCTACCCTAAAATCGAAGTGCAATCTGATGTGCTCTATATCGAAGATAGCAACATTCTCACCTCTGCCGGAAGCGCGGCGGGGATTGATGCTGGCCTGCATCTGATCCGGCAAGACCACGGTAGCGCGGTCGCAAATTCAGTAGCCCGCCGCCTTGTGCTACCCCCGCACCGCGACGGCGGGCAAGCGCAATTTGTGCCGCCCTCGCAACCACGCAGTGGGCCAACAATGGCGGCGCTTATGGACTGGGTCCGGCAAAATCTTAGGCAGCCGTTGCCGCTGCGGACACTTGCAGCACAGGCAGGGATGTCTGAGCGCACGTTCCAAAGACGGTTTAGAGCCGAAACGGGGGCGGCGCCGATGGCATGGCTGCAACGAGAGCGCTTGTTCCACGCACAAACATTGCTAGAAACCACGCCCGCCACGCTTGCCGAAATTGCCCATATTTCGGGCTATGAATCCATCGACACATTCCGCATAGCCTTCAAACGGGCGCTTGATACCTCGCCCGCAGCCTATCGCGCACGGTTTCGGGCACAAAAGCATGCGCCCTAGGCACCGTTGTGCTTGCACAACCTGCGCCGAGGAGGTGGCCCGTAGGGTCGGCGAGGAGGGGCACGCGCGGGACTGTCCTGAGGGTGGCTTCCCTCTGCGGGGTTAACGCTCACATTGAACAGCGTGCCATTCTCCTAGCCCATCTAGCTCATAACACCCTAAACGCCCGCAATCGGTGTTTATATTGTCGTCAGATTGAACAATCTCCCACAGCTTTTCTTGAAGATCCAGCGTTCCCTCATTCCACATCTGGCAACTGGCTTTAAAAGCCATTGAGGAAACATCCCACTCCTTTGATTCCAGCCCCAACACCGCCAAATCACTCCGCCAAGGGGCAATTCCTGGCTCAACGGGATTTGGTTGGCGTGAATTCCGCCAGCCAGTTGGATACCCTGGGATCCTCAAATTCTCTATCAGGTTTTGCATATCAAGAATTGCACCATCGGTGTAGTCTTCAAACTTAACACCAAAAGCCCACGCATTTGCCGCATTTTATTTCCAAGAGGCATCGGGTATCCACTTCGCCAAGGCACATAGTCGAGTTGCCTATCAATGATCGCCCCTGTCTTTTGTTCAATGAGCATTATTTGCCGGCCAAACCTTCTCCCGTCAGATAAACGCCCACTTTCGTAACGCAGCTCAGCTTCCGAGGTTTCAACCTCTGACAGCAGAAAGCACACACCGCGCGCAAGCAACTGAGGCTGTTTATAAAGAAAAACCACCACGCGGTTTTCATTAAAACACTCCGGATTGTTTTCAACATAGGTCCACCGATAAATCGGGTCAGTTCCTGTTTCCAAAAACACATCACCGCCATGAGCGGCAAGCTTATATAAACACCCGTAGGGAAGGTTTCCCCAACACGTCTCGTATAAAATCTCGTGATTCTCCTGCGGGAAATAGATAGAAGGCAAGCGGTCCATTTGGCTACTCGGGCGTGCTGCGAGTTCTTTTTTAACAAAAATCAAAGTGGAAATGTCGGTCACTGCGGCGGGCAAAGCAAGCAGCGCAAAAAAGCCAAACGTTAGTATGGAAAACATGAAATGAAATCCGCGCGGCTTTTGCCCTAATCCGATCAAAGCTAAAACCAAAGCGATAAAGCCTAGGGCGCTAACAACCCCGGCCAGAAAGTTCATTCCGTCATATAAGCCTTGCATTATAGCCGCTCTTTTCACCATATGATTGAAATACAACCTACCGCATCGTGTCGATGGCCGCAAGAAAAGGTGACCTGAGACAAGGTAATGTTTTGCGGAGGTCGACACGTTTTAGAAAGACAAAGCCTGCTTCACAAAACAGGAAAAAAAACTTCCACCACATCCATCCCGTGATAACGTCAAAGGAATCATTTCATCCGAAGGACTATATTATGATCAAACGCCTTACCTTGCTTGCCCTCCTTGCCGCACCCATGGCGCAGGCCCAATCCCTGACTGTTGAGCTCAACAAGCTTGAGGATGTCGAAAGCGGCTGTCAGGCTTTTTTCCTGTTTCAAAATGGCCGCGCTGAAAACCTTGCCGAATTTGAGATGTCACTGGCCATTCTTACGCCCGACGGCATTATCGACCGTTTGTTAACCATCGACGCCGCTCCGCTGCCCGCTGAGCGCACCACGCTTAAGCTTTTTGAAATTCCGAATACGCAATGCGCAAACATTGGTGAAATCCTGCTGCATGACATCCCCGCCTGCACCCCGCAAAACGGCGACCCTCTGGATTGCTTTTCGTTCCTCGAGCTAAATTCCCGCGCTGCCGCGCCATTGGTGAAGTAAGCAATGCTGGATTTTTTCAAGGAAATTATTAGCGCCGGCGGGCCGGTGGTGATTGTGCTGGCGGTATTATCCGTTATTTCCCTCACGATTATCGCCTATAAGCTTTTCCAGTTTATCGGCGTGCTCTCAGGCCAAAAGCGCATTAACGCGGCGCTGACCCAAGTGCAAGCGCGTGATAACCAAACGGCGCTAAATGCCCTCAAAATGCGTAGCCCTGCCGAGCGGGTGCTGGCCTATGCCATTACCGCCACGCAAAACCGCATGCCGCAAGGCCTGCTGGATGCCGAGCTTCAACGGCGTGGCAATGCCGAGGTTGAGCTGCTTAACCGCTTTATTCGCCTGCTGGAAGTGATCGCGCTAATCTCACCCTTGCTGGGCCTGCTTGGCACGGTTCTGGGCATGATCGCCTCGTTTCAGGAGCTGGAGTTGGCAGAAGGCGCAGCCAATGCATCAGTGCTCGCGGGCGGTATTTGGCAAGCGCTTTTGACCACCGCCGTGGGCCTCGTAGTGGCCATTCCGGCGGCCGTGGCCGCCAGCTTGCTTAGCGCCACCGTTGAGCGCGCCAGCCACAAAATCGAGTCTGCCGTTGGCCGCTTTAACCTGATCGTTAACGCCCCCGCCACGCCATGAATTTGGCCCGCCGGAAAAGAAACATGGCGCTAATTACCATGACACCCCTTGTGGATGTCATGATGATTCTGCTTGTTTTTTTCATGGTGACCTCAACGTATCTGGACCTCGATATGATGCCGATGGTGCAATCAGAATCCGAGGGCGTGGCCGCCCCGAGCGGCCCCGCCCCCACCCTCCTTATCCGCATCACCGCCAGCGGCGAGGCCCGCCTGCGGGGCCAGCCGCTCACGGCGCAATCGCTGGCAACAGCCTTGGAAACACAGCCCCACGCCCGCGTTCTGATCTTGCCGTCTGGCGGCTCCAACGTGCAGGGCCTCGTTTCCGCCATCGAAACCGCCACCCAAGCGGGGGCGGAAAACCTCCGTGTTGTGCGGTTGGAGGCCTCGGAATGAAGCTCAAGCGCCGCACGCAGCCCCCGCCGCAAGAAACCATCGTCTCGCTGATTGATGTGATCTTCTTTCTGCTGGTTTTCTTCATGCTGGTGGGCCGGATGGACGCCACCGCACCGTTTGAGGTCTCCCCACCAGTTTCCACCGCTGGCGAGAGCCTGCCCAAAGGCGGCACCACCATTGCTGTGGCCGAAAACGGCGCGTTGGCACTGGATGGTGAGGCCATTGAACGCCCCGCACTTTTGGCCCGCATCAGCGAATTGCTCACCAATAAGCCCGGCCTATTTGTGCGCATAAATGCCCATGGCGAGGCCCGCCTGACCAACCTTTTGCCGCTTGTCACAGCGCTTGAGCAGGCGGGGGTGGGGGATGTTGTCCTCGTTGTCACCCCTAATCCGGTATGAAGGCCGCGCTGCTCTGGGCCGTTGGCCTTACGGCCTCGCTCGGTGCCCACGCCGCGCTGTTTGCCTTTCTGGCCCTCGCCACAGAGCCAGACCCTTTAATCGCCGAACCAGCGCAATCCGGCAAAATCAAGATGACCAGTTACGAGGTGCCGCAATCCAAGGCCGCGCCGCAAGATGCTAAAGGTGATGAGCAGGCGGCGGATGCGGCAGAGGGCCAAGCGCTTGGCCAAGGCCCCGTGCGCAGTGAAACCGCCGAAGCGCAGCCCTTGCCGCAAAGCGTACAACCCGCTGAAGCCCCCACGTCTGAGCGCCCAAGCGCGATAACGCCCGACAACACAGCCGTCGCCGAAATTCGCAATGAAACCGTCGTCGAGGCAAGCAGCGCCAGCGGTGCGCCCACGCCCGCCTTGCGGGCCGAAGGGGCGCAAGCCAAAGCCGCGCCATTGTCCGCCGAGACTCTCGCCAGCGCCACCCCGCCACCTGTTACCGCAGCTGCGGCCCTTGCGACAATGCCAGCACAAAGCGCGCTGAGCCCCACGGCCACGCCGCTCAATGCGGCCCAAGCCCCTGCAACCCAAACACAGGCAACCCCGCTGCCAACAACCCTGCTCGCCTCGGCCAGCGCCGATGCCCCCGCCATTGGCCCAACCGCGCCCAACGCGGGCGCTGTTCCCGCGTCCTCCCTTATCACCGAAACCAGCTCCCAAATCTCGGCTGACGGCGCAACTGCTGCCGCCAAAGCCCCGCCCGCGCAGCCCGCCCCCAGCCGCGCGCCCGATGCCCCCGTTGCCGTACAGCCCCCCCTAAACGCCCCCACAATTTCAGCCGCCACCGGTTGGTCAGGCGACACCACGTTTGACCCGACATCCCTCGCTGCCATCCAATCTTTTATGCAGCCGCTAGACGCCAGCCAGCGCGCAGACACCCCGCGCGACGCCATCTCCCAACTCCTCGCCTCCGTCCCCTGCGCCCGCCTTGCGGCCACATTCATCCCCGAAACCGGCACCCTAGAGTTGCGCGGCCACATCCCCGATGACAGCCTCCGCGCGCCCATCCTAACGGCCATCCGCCAGCAACTCGGAGAAAGCATCCCCGTTGGCGGCTCGATGATCGTGCTGCCTTCCCCCCAGTGTGACGTGCTCTCACGGCTAGAAAACCTCGGCCTGCCGCAATCGACCAAGCAAGCGCTTGACCCAAAGGAGCTCGGGGCTGTGACCCAGCTCACCAGTTTTGAATACGGCGAGGGCGAACGGGTGATCATCCGGATGAAATCCTATGATTTCCCCGCCTATGTTTACGTTGATTTCTTTGATGTGGATGGCAATGTGTTGCACCTGCGCCCCAACCAGTGGGAGCCGCTGCAATACTACGAGCCGGGCGCCAATATCACGGTCGGCGACGACGGCTCCGGCCAACCCGCCATCCAGCTCATCGTGCGCCCGCCTTTCGGCCGCGAGCTTGCGGTTGCCTATGCCAGCTCCGAGCCGATTTACGAGGGCCTGCGCGACACCATCGAACCTGCCGAGCCTTATTTGGCTTACCTTCGTGGCCGCATCGCTGAGCTTAAATCAGAGCACGCCGATTATAAGGGCGACTGGGTTTATATGTTTGTCGAAACACATGAGTAGCCCTCATGCGTACTAACGCCATTTTGGCCGAAAACCGATGAAAAACCAAATGGAAGATTGGCGCAACCTCATGTTTAATCAAATGATCAAACCTTTATTTTTTGCCCTATGCCTCATCAGCTTTTTGCCTGCACAAGCCGGAGAGCTGGATGATGTTTACGTTGGCGAAATGGAAGAGCACAACCGGATTTCCCGCACGGTTGTCGATCTTGTTTTCTCCGATAATTTTGCTGAGCTGGATCATTTAGCCGCGCGTTACCGCACGCTTCAAACCCGCACTTCAAGTGGGCTTTGGAAACTCTCAATCGTTTATGGCGGGCTTGAGCGCATGCTTGTTGGCCAAAATCAGGCCGCGTGGTTTTGGCCGGAAATGCGGGCAAAATCTGACGCCTACTCGGCGCAATTTCCACGCTCGCCCACCGCCGCCATTTTTCGCGCCATTGTGCTTCGAAAATACGGTTGGCACATCCGTGGCGGCGGCTATGCCGGCAGTGTGTCTCCAGAAGCATGGCCGGTTTTTTACCAAAGCTTAAACGCTGCAAACAAGGTTCTGGAAGACGCCAAAACCTTCGCCGCAATTGACCCGGAATGGTATACCCAGCGCTCCGGCATTTTGGCCGAGCTTGGCGCTGAACCCGCTGAATTTGAAGAAAATGTCGTGGAAGGATTGACGGCATTCCCAAGCTACCTAGAGCTATATTTTGAATCCGTCAGGTATTACACGCCCGTGTGGCACGGGAGTGCCGCCGAAATAGACGCCTTCGCAAATTATGCGGTATCCCTGACCGAAGACAGCCTGGGGCTAAGCATGTATGCGCGCATTTACTGGTATGCCGCCAATACTCAATACGGAAATATTAACCTGTTTGAAGGGTCAAATGTTGACTGGCCCAAAATGCGGCAGGGCATGATGGATGTGGTGGCGGATTACCCCGACCAATGGAACATCCAGACCTTCGCCTATTTCTCCTGTATCAAAGGTGATTATAAAACCACCGACCACTTTTACAATTTGATTGATACCGAGGCCATTCCCGAAGTCTGGCGGCCAGCCAGCTTGTTTGCGAATTGCCGTGCCATCGCCGAAGCCTACCGCTAGATTAGTCCCGCACAGCCCGAAGCAACCGCTTGCGCGCCGCCGGAATCGTGCCAATTTCAAGGCCCGTAAACACATGCAGCGTATCCAAATCCCTATCCACCACCGCGTGGTCAGAGGTCCAACCGCCCATCATTAAATAGGTCCGCAGCAATGGCGGCATCGCATTCTGAGCGGCCCGCAAATTTGGCTTACGCATAAGGCGGGCAAAGCGAAACACCTTGGGGGCCTTGATTTGCGGCAGGTATTTGCGCGGCGCAAGGTGGCGCGCCTTTAAAAGGGCAAAAGCTTCCAAGTGGGCCTCCGCCTCGGCCCCGTGAAAACTGGAGCAGCCAAACAGCATTTTAACTTTATTTTCATCCACATACGTGGTCATCACCCCCCAAGCCGCCCGCAAAATATCGGGGTCATTATAGCTTGGGTCCATACAAAACCGGCCCATTTCAACCAGCTTGCCAGCATAAGCCTTAAGCGCCGAAAGCTCATAGAACTGCGCCGCATAAGAGCGGCTGATTTCGGCCCCGTTTTCAAAGGGTTGAATGCGGAATGTGCATACGATCCGCCCCGCCACCTGATCCTCCACCAGCACATGAATGCAGCGCTCGTCAAAAGCATCCACATCGGCCTGCCCCTGCCTAAACACCCGCCCGCGCAGCGCCTGCGCGGCCTGCACATCTTCAAAGCTATCAGCAATTCGGGCCGTAAACCTGCGGGTCATTTCACAAACCTTTGTTTATTCTTCAGCGAACAGCCGCTAGAATAAGGAGAAATTGTTAATTACATACACACCAGAATATGGATATCCTGCCAATTTACAACCCCGAGAGGCCCCATGAAACGCACCCCAGCCCAGCTAAAGCTCCACCTGTCAGACCTCGCCTATAAAGTGACCCAAAATGGCGGCACTGAACGCGCGGGCAGCCATGAGGATTTCCCCAAGGTCGATGGGGTTTTTCACTGCATCTGCTGCGGCGCGCCGCTGTATGATATGGACTCCAAGTTCGAGAGCGGCTCCGGCTGGCCCAGCTTTTTTCAGCCGGTTAGCACCGAGGCTGTGGCGGAAAAATCTGACAATAAACTCTGGATGAAGCGCACCGAAATCACCTGTGCTGATTGCGACGCCCACTTAGGCCACGTGTTTCCTGACGGCCCAGCGCCCACGGGCAAGCGCTATTGCATGAATGGCGTAGCGCTGGATTTTAAGCCCAAAGACGAGCCGTCATAAAACCGTCATTTGATCACGATAAAGGGTGGGGAAACGCTAGAGGAACCGGAAAATGAGCATCAAGGTGCTGTTAGTTGAAGATGAAGAGGCCCTGCAAGGCCTGCTCGAATACAACCTACAAAAAGAGGGTTTTGAGGTGGTGATCGAGGGGGACGGCGGAGCCGCTGAAACCGCCGTGGCCGAGCACACCCCCGACATTATTTTGCTTGACTGGATGCTGCCCAATAAAAACGGCATTGATATTTGCCGTGCGCTGCAAAGCAGGCCAGAGAGTAAAGCTATCCCGATTATTATGCTGACCGCGCGGGCTGAGGAAGAGGATAAACTGAAGGGGCTAGGCTATGGCGCAGATGACTACATAACCAAGCCGTTTTCGATTTCAGAAGTCGTGGCCCGCATTAAAGCCGTGCTGCGGCGGGCTAATCCGGCCATTGCCGAAGACGTGGTCAGCTTCGCCGATATCACACTGGACCGCAGCCAAAAACGGGTTAAGCGCGCGGGGCAAGCGATTGATCTTGGGCCAACCGAATTTCGCCTGCTTGAGGTGTTTATCCAACGCCCCGGCCGGGTTTATGACCGCGCGCAATTGCTGGACCGCGTCTGGGGGCAAGATATTTTTGTCGAAAACCGCACGGTTGATGTGCATGTCGGGCGGCTGCGCAAAGCCCTCAACAAAGGCTTCAAGCTAGACCCGATCCGCACGGTGCGTGCGGCGGGCTATGCCTTAGACGAAACTTACTCCGGCTAAGCCCTTCCAAACTCTGCTTTTACAAATTGCAAAAAGGCTTGCACCTTGGCCGTGCGGTGCAAATCCATGTGGGTTACCAGCCAAATAGCGCTGTTCCACTCGGGCTTTGGTGCCAGCATTTCCACCATATCGGGGTTATTTGCCCCGCTGAACTGCATCAAAAACCCAATGCCCGCCCCTGCCACAACAGCATCTTCCCGCGTGCGCATTTGCGCGGCACGAAAAACCACAGCTTCCGGCGGGATATTGGCATCTTCCCATGGGCCAAATGGTTTGCGCAGCCCGTCTTTCATGCCGGTTACAAACTTGTGGTTCCGCCAATCGCTGCCCGCAAGCAGGCCATGCTTTTGCACATAATCCTTATGCGCAAACAGCGCCATCGGCAGGCTTGCCAGCGGCTGCACCACGTTATCAGGCTCTTGCGGTTTTGGCCCCGCCCGCACCGCCACATGGGCCTCACCATATTCCAGCTTTAGCCGCCGCTCTTGCGCAATAAGTGAAACCGTAACCTCAGGAAATTTTCGCTGAAACGCGATGAGAATCGGCGTAAAAGTTTGCGACATGCCAGTGAGCGTGGTCACCACCAACTCCCCCGCTACGCGGTCATTTTGCCCGCGCAACCGGCTGGCCATTTGCGAAAACTGGTCTTCGGTCGCCCCTGCTATGCGCAGCAAATCCTGCCCCGCCTGCGTGGGCACATAGCCGCGCGGGTGGCGGTGGAAAAGCTTGCAATCCAGCCGTTGCTCCAGCGCATCCACATGCCGAATGGCTGTGGCATGATGAATCCCAAGGTAAGCCGCCGCCGCGCTCAGCGTGCCAAGCCGCGCCACGTGGTAGGCCGTGCGAATATCGGACCAACTGTCATTTTTCATAAATAACTTCAATGGTAAGTGTTGATTTCATGGATACTGGGCAGCCATAGGCACGATCAGTAAGTGCCAGACGGTAGTTTAGTATGTTGCAGAAGGCAAGGTTATGGTCAGCATTGATGATGTTTCAAATGCGGAATGGAAAACCGCGCGCGCGTGCTGATATATTGCGCCCGCTTACGGTTTGCCCTGTGCATTTAGCCAGAGTGTTGCTCAGTTATGCGCGCTCCTAAACATATGCGCAGCCCAAATACGAGCCTGATGATGTGGCTTGAGGGCGCGCAGGTTTCCGTTTCATTATTAACCCCTTTAGTTACGGCTGGAGAGCCCATGATTTCCGTTAGCTACTATTTAGCTACTATACTGACGAGCGTGGAGAGCTTATTCTCACCGGCGTCACGGCAGATACGCTCTCTGAGGAAGACTTCCACTTCGGCTAATACGCTGAGCTGGACCCTTCCAAATGTATCGGATATTTATGTGCAAAAGAGTGAGTTAAAAAAGCAGCGGGCCAAGGGGCGCGGCTTGATGTTTTTTGTTGGGTTGTTCAGCGTGTTTGTCAACATTCTGATGCTGACGGGCTCGCTGTTTATGCTTCAGGTTTATGACCGCGTGCTCAGCAGCGGTTCGGTAGAAACCTTGCTAGCATTGTTTATGCTGGTGGGGGCGCTTTATGCCATTATGGGCATTCTGGATTATATCCGGGGCCGTGTGGCGGCACGCATTGGTGCGAGCTTCCAGGCGGGGCTGGATAGCCGGGTTTTTGGCGCGCAGATCAACCGTGCAAGCAAACGGGGGGGCATAGCTCGGCCCTAGCAGACCTTGATTCCATCCAGCGATTTTATAGCTCGCCGGTTATTTTTGCCATCTTTGATATCTTCTTTTCCCCACTGTTTTTGGCAGCGATACTAGGAGGATATCCGCAATCACAGTGAGCTGGTGCGCGGCTTAGGGATGATCAAAGCGGCGCTCGCTAAATGGCAGGTGGTCCGGAATGCGGCTCTCAAAAAGCAGATATCTTCGAGTGATCGCACGGGCGGCTTTACGGCCTTTTCCAAATCCTTCCGGTTTTTCCTGCAATCCGCCATGCTTGCGCTTGGGGCGTATTTAACCCTGCTGGGCGAGGTCACCGGCGGGGCGATGATTGCCAGCTCGATTATGCTGGGCCGTGCCTTGGCTCCGGTTGAGCAAATCATCGGGCAGTGGCCGTTGGTGCTACGAATGAAGCAGGGCTGGAAATCGCTGGAAGCTCTGCTTTCCGAGGTGCCGCCCGGCACCAAATCCATTGTGCTGCAAAAGCTCAGCTTTGAGCTGAAGCCCGGCGAGGTGCTTGGGGTGCTCGGCTTGAGCGCGTCTGGAAAATCGTCATTGGCGCGGATTCTCACGGGGATCTGGAAGGCGGTATAGCGCGCGGCTTTGGCCCGCGCGATGAAATGCTGAAAAAATTCACCAAGGGCAATGGCCAGCAGTTGCCACCGCCAACGCCTGAGGGGGCCGCGCCATGAACGACACCCAAGACTGGAGCGCCAAACGCTTCCTTTGGAGCGGGCTACTCACACTAGCCGTGCTAGTCTTTGGTCTTGGCGCTTGGTCGGTCTTCCCCAGTATCGCCGGGGCCGTTGTGGCCAGCGGCGTGGTCGAGGTCGCCTCCACCCGCCAGATTGTGCAGCACGGCGAGGGCGGTGTGCTGGCGGAAATTCTGGTCGCCGATGGCGCGGTATTGCTCCGATTAGACGGTACACTTCTGCGGTCCGAATTGGCGATCGTCGAAGGGCAGCTGTTTGAGCTCTTAGCCCGCTTGGAGCGCCTATAGGCGGAGCGCGACGAGGCCGCAAGCAATGCACAACTCTTGCAGCAAATCATCGGCATTGAAGCCCAAATGGTGGCGACAACGCGCCAGCACGGCATTGTCGCCAGCGAACTTACGGGCCAGGAAACCCTGCTCGGCAATGGCCTGACTCAGCTCAGCCAAGTCTCGGCCCTGCAACGCGAAGAAGCCAGCCTCAGTGGTCGATTGGGCGAACTAACCGCCACCCTTGCGCAAACTCGCAGCCAAATCGCCGAGGTCGAAACCGAAATCCTGCGCTTAACCTCCAACCGTCGCGAAGAAGCCATAACGAGCCTCCTAGAGCTGCAATATAACGCGGTAGAACTCCGCGAGCGCCGCATCTCCCTCACCGAGCGCATCAACCGACTAGAGATCAAAGCCCCCCGCGCGGGCGTCATATACGGCCTGCAGATCAAAACCCTCCGCGCCGTCATCACCGCTGCCGAACCCATTCTTTACGTGGTGTCTGTCGACAGCACCCTCGTGATCCGCACCCGCATTAACGCCATCAACATCGACCAACTCGCCCTCAACCAACCAGCCACCCTGCGCTTCTCCGCCTTCGACACCCGCACCACCCCCGAGCTAGACGGCACCGTCACCAACATCTCCGCCGACATCTTCACCGACGAAACCACAGGCGCCACCTTCTACACCGCTGAGCTGTTGCCCATGACAGGCGAAGTTAAAAAACTCAATAACAACCAAATCCTCCCCGGCATGCCCGTAGGCAAACCCTTGAAGCTTTTTGTGAAAAACAACATGAGCTGCTTAGCAATTCTCTATGTGCACTGATACACATATCATGTTCAGCAATCGCCCTATTGTTCAAACATGTTCTCCTTATATTGGACCTATAACCCAAAGGAGAACCCTATGACCACCATTCTTAAAATTGACAGCTCCGGCCAATATGAAGGCTCGGTGAGCCGTAAGCTCACGGGCCGCCTCGCCCAGCGGCTGCTGGCCCAGCCCAATGTTACGCTGATCGAGCGTGATGTAGCCAAGGGCCTACCCGTGGTTTCTGAAAGCTGGATTGGCAGCAATTTCACCCCAAAAGACGACCGCAGTGCCGCGCAGGCCGAGATTCTGGCCCTATCAGATAGTTTGGTGGAAGAGCTTCGCCAAGCAGACACATTGATAATCGGCATGCCGATTTACAACTTCAGCATGCCAGCGGCACTGAAAAACTGGATAGACCTGATTTGCCGCGCGGGCGAAACCTTTCGCTATTCCGAAACCGGCCCCGAAGGGCTGCTAACGGGGAAAAAGGCATATATTGTGGTGGCCTCAGGCGGTGTGCCCCTTGGGTCTCCGGCTGATTTTGCCAGCACCTACTTAACGCAAGTGCTTAATTTTATTGGCATTACCGACATTAGTTTTATTGCAGCAACCGCCATGATGGCCGATGCAGAAACAGTGATAAAGGCGGCAGAGGCAAAAATAGACGGGATCAGCCTATTGGCCGCCGCATAAGCAAATAAAGGGCCGGCCCCGTGCTGGCCCTTAAGCGATTTTCAAAATTTTAGTCCGGCTTTCAACGGCCAGCATGTCTTTGTCACCATTGGCAATCCGCCGCAGCATTGGCACGTTTAACAGCTTCAGCGCATTCAAACTCGGCGCTTCCAGAATCCCGCGTGTTTCCAAATCCTTAAAGCAGCGGCTCACGGTTTCGGGCTGCATCCCGAGATACTCGGCCAAATCAATCCGCCGCACGGGGATTTCCACCAAATCTCCTTCACCATAACCAACCTGCCGGTTGCGACACTCAAACACAAACGAAGCCAGCTTTTCCAGCGCTTGCTTTTTGGCGATATCACCCGAGTGGTCCATGGCTCGAAAGGCTTGGTCTCGCAGGTTTTCCCAAATCACCTTTTGCGCGCCGGGGTTATGCTCCATCACCCGCTCAAACACTTTGGGAGCCAAGCGGCAAATATCAACCTTGCCCAGCGCAATCAGCGCCCCGCGGTTACGGTTGGAGATATTGCGCAGGTCAATAATATCGCCCCGCATAAAGAGCGCGGCAATGGTTTTGCGCCCGTCTTGCAGCAAATGTTGCATGCTCAACACGCCACTATCTATCGCCACAACCGGCCAATGCGCCAGCGCTTCGCTTTCCAGCGTATCGCCGCGCTTCATGCTCAGGGTGCGCGATTGGCTGGAAAGGTCGCAAAGTTCTTCACCGCTCAGATGGGCGCAAAACAGCTCGGAATCCGTATAAAGCGCACAGTTTTTACACTTGTCTTTTACGTTAGCTTGTCCCATTTGCGGCCCCTTTTTTATGTGCGCCCATTGATAGCGCATGCGCTCCTGGATTTGTTGATCGAGATCAATCAAAACCCAAATTCCCCCTTTTGCATGCAATTGTGCGCAAAAAGCCGCATGCTTGGCATTGATCAGCTCCACCGCACGATTTATCCCGCCCCCCTTCCCCTCGGAGGCCACATGGTGTTTAATTCCCAAAACAACCAGAGGCCCCTATGACCGAACTCCTCACCGCCGCCCAAATGCGCGCCATAGAGCAAACCGCGATTGCCAGAGGCGAAACCACCGGCCTTGAACTGATGGAGCGCGCAGGCGCAGGCGTGGTTGAGGCCATTCTGGAAGAATGGCCCGAGATGGCGCTCACCTCACAAAAAGCCGTGGTCCTCTGCGGCCCCGGCAATAACGGTGGCGACGGTTTTGTTGTTGCGCGCTTACTGAAGCAACGCGGCTGGGAGGTGGAGGTTTTTCTTTACGGCGAGGTGGAGAAGCTGCCGGTTGACGCGAAGACAAATGCCGAGCGGTGGTTGGAGATGGGGAATATCGTTGATGTCCCTTCTGGATTTTGGCTGCCTAAGTGCTCACTTCATATTGACGCCCTTTTTGGGACTGGAATATCTAGAGCAATCCCCGAAGAGATCAGTTATTCATTTGCTTATTTGCACAAGCGCCACGATCATTTCAAAGCGGTTGCGATTGATATGCCTTCCGGCCTTTGTGCTGACAGTGGTAGACCCATCGGCGGCATTTCAGGAAAAGCTGATTTGACGGTCACTTTTCATAAACAAAAAGTCGGCCAGTATATAGGTGCAGGTCCAGATTATTGTGGGACGGTGAAATCTGTCGACATTGAAATTCCACCTGTTTTTCGCTCGGTTGAATCGTTAATGGCCGCAATTAATAACCCTAATCGAAATAGGCCGTCAGACGAAGACATAAGAAGAGAGGCGCAAAAATCAGAACGCAAAGAAAAGCGCCGCGTTCATCTGGCAAAACTGCCGCATGCCCGTGATGGCTTGCACAACAAGCAAAAATGGAAAAGTGGGAACAAAACGAGCCTCCACAAATACGCCCACGGCCACGCCTTCATCCTTTCCGGCCCCTCCGCCCACACAGGCGCCGCCCGCCTTGCTGCCCGTGGGGCGTTGCGCATCGGGGCGGGGGTGGTCAGCCTTGGGGCGCCGCAATCGGCCATTGCCGAATGTGCGGCACAGCTTACGGCCATCATGCTGGCCCCGATAGAGGACGGCGTGGCGCTGGAAGCCACCCTGCAAGACAAGCGGATAAATGCGCTTTGCCTTGGGCCAGCGCTGGGGCTGGATGAACGGGCCGAGGGGCTGGTAACTGCAGCGGTGGGTGCGAGCACCCACCCTACGGTGCTTGATGCAGACGCGCTTACAATTCTCGCCCGCAGGCCTGATCTTTTTGCCAAGCTGCACAAAAACTGCGTTCTCACGCCCCACGCGGGCGAGTTCAAACGGCTCTTCCCCGATATCATGGCCAAGCTAGACGCCCCCGCCCTCACCGGCCCCGCCTATTCCAAGGTAGACGCCACCCGAGAGGCCGCCGCCTTAGCTGGCTGCGTCGTCCTCTTCAAAGGCGCCGATACCGTCATCGCCGCCCCCGATGGTCGCGCCGCCATCAACTCCGCCCACTATGAGCGCGCCGCGCCGTGGCTGGCCACCGCTGGTTCCGGCGATGTGCTGGCAGGCTTCATCACCGGCCTTTTGGCCCGTGGCTTTGCCCCCATGCAAGCCGCAGAAACCGCCGCGTGGCTCCACGTAGAATGCGCCCTGAATTTCGGCGCTGGCCTCATCGCCGAAGACATCCCCGAGCAGCTCCCCGCCGTGTTCAAAGCGCTTAGCCTGTAGGGTGGGGTTTTACCCCACCACCAGCGTTACCTCATGCGCTTCGCTCAGCGTCGGCGGCTCCAGCTTTCGTTCCAGCCCCGCGATCACCGCCTCAGGCACCACACGCCCCCGCCCTTTGTTTTGCTGCCGTCCAACATTGGGCGGCACCTCAATATAAACCATATGAATCCGCGCCTTATAATCCCTTAAAAGCTTGGTGAGGCGCGCTCTGTTTTGCCGCGTTACGTTGGTTCCGTTCCACACAAAATCCTGCCGCGCCCGCAAATGCACCCGCGCCTGCTCATTGGCTGCCTGAATAACCCGCCCCTGGTTTCCCCTTGGCGACACCCCGTTTTGCGCGCGAATAGCATCAAGGCTCACCATCGGCAGCTGCGGCAGGTTTTGCCTTATCCACGTATCCTTACCCGCACCGGGCAAGCCCGACATCACATAGGCCGTGCAGCGAAAATCCTCAAAGGCGGGGTAATCCGCCGCGCGCTCGGGCCGCTCCCAAAAGGCAAGGCGGCTTTCGGCATTGGCGAAAGGATAGGGGCCGGAAAGGCAGCCCGCCTCGCTAAACACCTCCCGCGCAAGCGCCACGTTATCAAGCACCGCTTGCTGGTCTTGGCATATGCGGCCAAGGGCATCGGCCCGCGCATGAAGGCAAAGCCAATCAGCGCGGCAATCCTGCGCGGTAGATATCGCGAGCCTCTGCGGGCTGGGCCGCTCATTAAGCCAAAACGGCAGTTGGTGGTGGGCAATCAGGCCGCACAGTGCCTCGCGCCACGCAAAAGGCGCGCCAACCTCCCGCAGCCATTCCCGCGCCATGAGCGCCCCCACGCGGGAATGTCCGCGCGAGGTGATCCGCCCATCTTCTTGCTTGGTGGTGGCGGGTTTACCGATATCATGCAGGCAGGCGGCCCAGAAAAGCAGCGCGCGATCCTCGGGCGGCAGCGCGCGCCATTCCGGCAAGCCAACCAAGGCCTCCACCACCATACGGGTGTGAATGCCTACATCTCCTTCTCCGTGGTGAAGCGGGTCTTGCGGGCAGGCATCCAGCGGCGCAAAATGCGGGCATACAGGCCAAAGCGCCGCCCAACCCACCCGCCAATCGGGCGCATGGGGAACAAAGGGCTCAAGGCGCAGCATCATAAGCCCCTTTTACGCCCAGCTCGGGTGCAAAAATGTCAACGCCCTCCGCCAAAGCATTGGGCAAAATTGGCCGGTCCAGCCAATGGCCATCACTCGCCTCAATGGCTTGCAAAAAATCTGCCCGCACATATTTGGTGCGCCCGATGACCACGCCCTCCGCCTCATCCTTAAGGTATAGCCCTTCCGCCAGGTCGCTGTGCTCGGTCTGCGCGGCCACAAAATCTGCGCGACTGCCCGACGCCTCGGCAGCACGCGCCAAGGCGTTTTGCCAGTTGGCAGATTTATAAAGCGAGGGCCGCATCAGCGCCGCCACCTGCTTGGCCCCGAGCAGTTCGCCCTCAAAAACCACCGGCACCGGCATTATCGGCAGCCCCTTCAGCAACGCGCGCCGCGCCTTGGTGGAAAGGAACGCACCGGCTTTACGGTCATACACATCAAACTCCAGAAAGTAGTGCGGCAGACGGTCATAAAAGACCGTGTGCTTGGCATACATCCACTCACCATACATGATATAGCGCGCGCCAAGCACTGCAAAAAGCCGCGCCGCATGGGTGTTGGCCCAGGTTTTAAACAGGTCAAAATGGCGCTCGCGGTGGCCGCCTGTCAGGAAATGCCCGCGGCTTTGCAGCCGGAGCGCGCCACCTTCGTCGAAGGAAATGCCGCAATTCGCACCATCCACCTTTTCCTCAATAATCAGGGTTTTCCCGCTAAGCTCGCTCAGAGGCATGTCATCCCCGATATCCCCGATTTGCAGGCGGGAGCCCTCAATATGCCGCGTGCGCGGGTATTTTATCAATGTCATCGTGATTCTCATTCATTTGGGGGAGGCCCCCATCAGGCACATAAAATCAGCCGCTAAAACGGCTAAAAAACGGAATATGTGCTCAAGAATTACATGACAGACTCGCGGGCTAAGGGTTGATATGCGCGGCTTTTAGCACCGTAAAACGCGTTTGCCAAGCTGGGTGCGTGGTTTCCACGCAGATATGAAGGCTTGTATTGCACCGCAACATGCGCCATATAGCGCTAGAACCCCGCGGCCAACTCACTTACGAGCCTTTTTGCACGTCTGCTAGAGCCTGTCGCACCTGACAAGCCAAAGCCGTGCCTGCCGCGCGCATATTGAAAGCATTATATCATGAATTTTGAAGACACCGGCTTATCCAAGCCGCTTCTTACCACGTTGCAAGAACTTGGTTACGAAACCGCCACGCCCATTCAGGCCCAAGCCATTCCGCCAATTATGGAAGGCCGCGATGTTGTGGGCCTTGCTCAAACCGGCACCGGCAAAACGGCGGCCTTTACGCTGCCTTTGCTGCACCGCATTAACAAAACCTCCGAGGGTGGCAAGCACCGCCCCGTGCGCGTGCTGATCCTTTCGCCTACGCGTGAGCTTGCGGCGCAGATTGATAAATCTGTGCGTGATTACGGCGGGCGCCTGCCGCTGAAATCCACCTGTGTGGTGGGCGGCGTGCCGATCAAACGGCAAATCAACGCTCTGCGCGGCGGGATAGATTTCCTCGTGGCGACACCCGGGCGGCTTGAGGACCTTGTTTCCCAAAAAGCCGTGCGGCTTGACCAAGTTGAAACCGTTGTGCTCGATGAAGCTGACCAAATGCTGGATATCGGCTTTATGCCCGCCATTAAGCGGATTTTGAAGCTGCTGCCCAAAAAGCGCCAAACCCTGCTGTTTTCGGCAACTATGCCTAAGGAAATCAAGGCGCTGTCGCAGGACCACCTGCAAAACCCGGTTGAGGTTGCGGTGGCTACGGTTGCCAAAACCGCTGATAAAGTCTCGCAAAGCGTGATGCACCTGCCGCCTGATGGCAAAGTGAACGCCATGACCAAGCTGGCCAAAACCCACCCCGGCAAAAAGATCATCGTATTTGCCCGCACCAAGCGCGGCGCTGATAAAATTGCGCGTAAACTGGTGGCTGAAGGCATTGGCGCCGAGGCGATCCACGGCAATAAATCCCAAAGCCAGCGGGTGCGGACACTCGCAGGCTTTAAAAACGGGAAAACACTGGTGCTGATCGCCACAGACATCGCCGCCCGTGGTATTGACGTGCCGGGTGTAGAACTGGTGGTAAATTATGACCTGCCAAACGTGCCGGAAAGCTATGTTCACCGTATTGGCCGCACCGCGCGGGCCGGAGCCTCTGGCTTGGCCGTGAGCTTCTGCACCAGTGAAGAAATCAAGCTTTTGCGGGCCATTGAACGGCTCATCAAGATAAAGATTCCGGCACTGGCCGCTGATGGCTCTCCCTTGCAGGAGAAAGACATCCCGCAACCAACCCGCGCTGCAAAGCGCCCCGATGCAGGCCGCCCGCAGCAGCGCCGACGTAAGTTTCGGCCACGCCAAAAGGCGAGCTAAACCTTTGCAAGCGAAGCGCCGCACGCGGTGACGAGGTGGCCCGAAGGGTCGCCGAGGAGCCGCGATGCCGGAACTGACCGGCAGCTCCGAGCTTGCTTTTATTCCTAGGGGGGTAAACCCCCCGTCATAAAAGCACATTTTTCAGTAAACTGAAAAATGCCTGCCGCTGGCCGTGGCCTCGCTACGCTCGGCGGCGCTTGCCACAACCGCCGCGCAAAAACCCGCCAGTCTCCAAACTGTGACCGAATGCCGATTGCGCCCGCTTTCCCAAGCGGTTAAACACCCCGCATGTCTATTTGGGAATTTGCTAATCCGGTGCGTTTTATGCGCCTTTCAGGTCGGGTGCTTCCGTGGATCACGGGGCTCACCCTCCTCACCCTTATCCCTGCGCTTTACTGGGGTTTTTTCCTTACGCCTGATGACGCCCGCCAAGGCGCGACCGTAAAAATCATCTATGTGCATGTTCCCACAGCCTTTTTGGCCATCAACATTTACTTTATGATGTTTGTCACATCCCTGATCTGGCTCATCCGCCGACACCATGTATCTGCCCTCGCGGCCAAAGCTGCCGCCCCCATTGGCGCAATCATGACGCTAATTGCCCTCATCACTGGCGCCGTTTGGGGCCAACCCATGTGGGGCACGTGGTGGGTCTGGGACCCGCGCCTGACCTCATTCCTCATCATGTTCATCTTCTACATCGGCTATATCGCCCTTTGGGCCGCCATAGACGACGCCGATAAAGCCGCCGATCTTTCAGCCATCCTTTGCATGATAGGCTCGGTTTTCGCCATCATCTCCCGCTATGCTGTGAATTTCTGGAGCCAAGGGCTGCACCAAGGCACGTCGGCCCCCCTCATTCGACCGGGCGAAGAAACGCAGGTTTCGGCGGTGTTTTGGCAGCCGCTCATGCTGTCCATCGCCGGTTTTTTCCTGCTATTCCTTGCGCTTCTCCTCCTGCGCACCCGCACTGAAATCCGAAACCGCCGCATAAACGCCCTCAGGGCAAGAGAGGCCTAATGCTCCCCGATCTTGGAAAATACGCCGTTCCGGTTTTGGCCGCTTACGCTTCGATGATTGTGCTCCTTGGGGGCTTAGCTATAATTTCGCTTCGCAACGCCAAAAAGAGCAAGAGAATCCTTGCCCGCCTTGAAGCTAACCGGAAGCCAAAATGACCGAAGAACCGAAAAAATCGTTCAACTATTTCCTGCTTTTGCCGCCGCTAATTTTTGCAGGCCTCGCCACGATGTTTTATGTCGGCTTGCAACGTGAAAACCCAAATGACCTCCCTTCTGAGTTTATCGGGCGAACAGCACCCGCCGTAAACCTGACTGACCTAAGGGAAGACCCCGCCCCGGTTGATGCCGATTTCCGCAACGGCAACATGCAATTGGTGAACTTTTGGGCCAGCTGGTGCGCGCCCTGCCGCGCCGAAGCCCCGATGCTGGAGCGCATGGCCGACGAAATGGGCATTTCCATTATCGGCATAAATTACAAAGATCAGCCTACACAGGCACATTCTTTTTTGCGCCAGTTCGGCGACCCATTTATAAAAATCGGAGCCGATTTTTCGGGCCGTAACGCCATTGAGTGGGGCGTAACCGGTGTGCCTGAAACGTTCATTCTGGACGGCGACGGCAAGATATTGCTGCGCTACCCCGGCCCAATTACCCAATCGGTTTTAACCAATCGGATCTTGCCATTGCTAAATGCCGCCCCCGAGTAAAACGGCAAAACCTAGACAGAATAGCACTTTTGTGCAAAACTTACCCCCTACATTACGATTTTAAGTAGGAATTTTGAAATGGCTGATATTAATAATATTGAAAAAAAGACTGATTAAGCTCGAAGCCAAAGTTGAGAGTTTCCACTCTGACATGGTGAGAGTTAACAACGAAGTTCATCGGCACGTCACCAAGCTGGAAGACCGTTTTAACCGAAATTTAAAAGACCAAAATCGGGTAAATGCGCAGGATCACAAATATATCATTGGGTTGGAAAAACGTTTTGGTAAAATGGACAAAAACAGCAAAAAAGTAACAAAGCAGGTTGATCCGCGCCTCATGGAGCGCAACACCATGAAGCTGGTCGACCAAGCGCTCAAAGCTTATGATCAGAAAAAGGGTAAGCGCTAGGTGCGGGGCCCTGTTGCGATTATCGCCAATGGCGCGCAAAAAGGGCATCCGGTTGAAAGCTTTCAGCCCATCTGGGATAGCGCCGCCATGCGGATTGCACGCTCGGCCTGGGTTGATTGCGGGCTTGAGGTTTTTTTGCAAATGGACGTGCCTTATGGCGCAACGTCTAGCGGGCGCTTATCAGATGATGCTGTGCAGCCACTGCTGGAAACCGGCCAGAAAGACCACCCGTGCCGCTTTTTAGAAATCGGCTCTGGGTCGGGCATTTTCGCCAAGTTGTTTTTGGATGCCCTAAAGGCGCAAGCGCCGGAGATTTATAAAAGCTGCACCTATGTCGTGACCGATGGCAGCGCCAAAATGCTTGAATCTCAGGCCGCGCATGCAGACCATATAGAAACAATGGTTTTTGATGCAGGCGCGCCATGGCCCGATACATTTGAGGCCACATTTGACGGCGTTTTTGGCTCCTATATTCTGGACAGCCTGCCGATTGATATTCTGTCGGTTGGCGAGCGCGGAATAAGGCAAATGCAAACGCGTTGCACATTGCCCGCCGTCAATGAAGCCCTAGAGGACGCGCTAAAAATCCCCGGCAGTTCCCATCTGGCTCCGTTTTTGCCAATGGCCAAAAACCTGCAAATCCAGACCCGCCATATTGAAGCGCCAGCGCTTCCCTATGAGGCCGCCTTACCACCCCCCGAGGGCGAAGATACCCCGTTGGTTCATTGCCACGGCGCGCTGGCCTGCATGGAGAATATCGCGAAGTCTCTGCGTCCTCGCGGCTTTGCCATGCTATCTGATTACGGCACTCTTTCCCCGCGGGAAGCTTCTGAGCAAATCGGATTTCAAAACTTCGGCGCGTCTGCCGCTTTGGCCGTTAATTTCCATCAGCTTGATGGTTGGTTTTCCAAAGGTAAAACGGCATATTTGAAGCCCGATGCCGAGGAAGGCCACCTGATCACCCGCGTGCTTTACAATGGTGATGGCCATGATTTGTTTGAACTGGTCGACCTGCTATTTGGCCTCGCCCGCCAGCAGGCCCTGCGGCTACCGGTAGAGGCCGCCCGCGAAATGCTCCGCGCCAATGCATTTGAAACCGCCCGCCAACTTTACGGCAAAGCCATGGCATTGCAGCCCAATAATTGGTCTTTAACAGAGGAAGTTGCCGAGCTCCTGTTACTCGGCGCAAAGGATTATAATGACGCCATTTCACTGGCTGAATTTGGGTTAACCCTGAATCCGCTAGCCCCCAACCTTCATCGCATTATCGCGCAGGCGCGCTATCATCTCGGGGATATTTCCGGCGCGGCAACTGCCAATTCCACCTGCCTACGCCTGTGGGGAGCCTCCCCCCAAGCCCACCTATTGCAGGCTCAAATTCAACTAAAATCCGAGGATATTCAGGGCGCGCTCATTTCAATTGCCAAAGGGCTGGCGATGGATAAAGAAGCTGATCAGCGCGAGGCGCTGGTTCAATTGCAAAATGAAATATTAGTCGAAATCAGCACATCGGCGGGCGAAGAATTATTGGCCGAAGTAAACCGCACCCGCGCGCTCGATGAGCTTACGACTCGTCCTTAATCTCGTATTTTGAGAAAATACCAACCTGCGACATGATAAAGCCAAAGGTCGCAATCGGCAGGAAAAAGGTTTTGAAGGTGACCCATGTGTCGGTGTCAAAATTGCGCCAAACCAGCTCGTTCACAATGGCCAAACCAAAGAAAAACAGCGCAAACCGTTTGGTGAAAATCATCCAGCCCTCGTCTTGCAGCGGCATCATTTCCCCCATCAGGTAGCGCAAATAACTCTGCCCACGCAGCAGGCCAAAGCCCAGCGTGCCACCAAAAGCGAGGTAAAGAATGGTGGGTTTCATCTTGATAAATGTCGCGTCTTGCAGCCAGATCGTCAGCCCGCCAAACACCACCACAATCACAGCTGTGACCACGGCCATCTTTGGTAAGTGCTTGTTTACAAACCACGAATACGCCAAGGCGATGATCGTAACGGGTATAAACACCCCCGTCGCAAAGATGATTTGCACCAGTTGCCGCTCTTCATCCGTTGCCCCTTCTGGAAAGGGTGCAAACTTGTACGCCAAGAAAAACAAAATAATCGGCCCCACTTCGAGCACCAGTTTTACAATCGGATTCTGCTTTTTTTCAGTCATGATAATTCCCTAATTTTGCCGGAGCCTAGCGCATTGTAGGGTGGGGTTCCACCCCACCAATCGCGGCCCTATCCAAATTCCACCACCACAGCGCCCAGCGCGATCAGCGCCATCAGCATCCCCTGCAGCGGCCCCACCTTTTCCTTCAAGAAAAACCAGCCAATCAGCGCCGCAAACACCACCGAAGTTTCTCGCAGCACCGCCGCTTGCCCCACCGTATCCAGCCGTGTGGCCATCATCACCGAGCCAAAGCTGGCATAAGCAATAAGCCCGCCCAAAAAGCCCCGCCGCATAAGGGGGCCAAGTGCCGGCGGATAGGCCATATTTTTGTAATATCGCGCCGAAATAAACGGAAATATCATCCCGTCGATCATAAAAAACCACGCTAAAAAGGTAAAAGGATCAGCCGTGGCCCGAATACCGTAAGCATCATACGTGGTGTATAGCGCCACAAAAAGCCCGGTTACAAAGGCCAGCCCAAGCGCCTGCCAAAGCTGCGCCCGCGCCACCTTTGTTTGCCGCAAGTTCACCCCCGCCAGTGCAAAAATTGCCCCAAGCAACAGTGCCACCCCCAGCCATTGCGCTAGGGTAAACCGCTCTCCAAAAACCACCCCCGCCGCCAGCACCGTTACCAGCGGCCCCGTGCCACGCACCACGGGGTAAACCACCGTATAAGCGCCCTTAGAATACGCCATTGCCTGAAACAGCTTATAGCCAAGATGAATGGGCAGAACGCCCGCAAATATTAGCCACATATGCGGCTCGGGCCATGGCACAACAAATAGCGCAAACGGCGCGGCCATCAGGCCATAAGATACATCCATCGCGCCCCGCATGAGCCACGGATCAAACCGGCCCTTTTGCAGCGCGCCAAATATCGCATGGGTAAAGGCGGCCAGCAGTGCCAGGCCAACAGCCAGCCAGTGGCCAGTTTCAGTGCCCGCAAGGCCGACAAGCCATTCGCTCACTAGACTCCCGCCAGCGCATTTGCAAATTCTTGCGGGTCAAATGGCGAGAGATCATCTATCGCCTCCCCCACGCCAATGGCATGGATAGGCAGGCCCGTGCGGTCTGCCAGCGCCACCAGCACGCCGCCTTTGGCCGTGCCATCAAGCTTGGTCATCACCAGCCCGCTCACATCGGCGATTTTGGTAAATATCTCAACTTGCTTCAAGGCGTTCTGCCCTGTTGTGGCATCCAAAACCAGTAGCGTATTATGCGGAGCCTCGGGGTCTTTCTTGCGGATAACCCGCACAATTTTGGCCAGTTCTTCCATAAGATCAGCGCGATTTTGCAGCCGCCCAGCGGTGTCAATCAGCAGCATATCTGCGCCACTTTCCTCAGCCTTGCCCATAGCTTCAAACGCCAACGAGGCCGGGTCGGAGCCCTCAGGTGCGGTCAGCACAGGCACCCCTGCGCGCTCGCCCCACACCTGTAACTGCTCAACCGCAGCTGCCCGAAAGGTATCACCAGCCGCAATAACAACCGATTTGCCAGCGCCCTTAAGCTGGCTCGCCAGCTTGCCAATGGTCGTGGTTTTGCCAGAGCCATTCACCCCCACCACCAGCACCACTTGCGGGCGCTTTTGGTAAATCGGTAAGGGCCGCGCCACGGGCTCCAAAATCGCAGCACATTCCGCCGCCAAAAGCCGCTTGATCTCGTCCGCCCCGAGCTTTTTGCCAAACCGCCCCTCAGCCATGTTAGCCGAAACCTTAAGCGCGGTTTCCACCCCCATATCTGCTGAGATCAGCAGCTCTTCCAAGCTCTCCAGCATAGCATCATCCAGCACCCGCTTGGGGCCATCAGCCCCCAGCGCACGGGCAATCAGCCCCGGTTTTGCGGTCTCAACCTTTGCGGTTTCTTCCGTCACCAGCGCTTGCACACCATCATCAATCTTACTGGACGACTTGGTAAGCCGGTTTTTGAGTTTTGAGAAAAAAGACATACGCACTCCTTTCCCCCTACTTAATACGCCTTTCGCTGTATGAAAAGCGCCGCGAGGATTTTCTTTCGGTTTGAATTTAGTTTATCGCTAAACTTCTTCTGGAAAGTAGCGTAATACTGTCAAAATTGGGTTAGGGGCCGCCTGCCCCAAACCACAAATAGACGCCTCAGCCATGGCATCACACAGGTCTATCAATAGCGGCTTATCCCATTGCTTTTCCATAACCTTAACGGCTTTTTCGCAACCCACTCGGCAGGGTGTGCATTGCCCACAGCTTTCATCTGCAAAAAACCTGAGCATATTCAGCGCCGCATCCTTTACGGAATCCTTATCCGATAGCACCACCACAGCGCCAGAGCCAATAAAGCTGCCATATTCCTGCAAAGTATCAAAATCCAGTGGTACATCGCTCAGCTTGGCAGGCAACAAGCCAGAAGACGGCCCGCCGGGCTGGTAAGCTTTAAAAACGTGCCCGTCCAACATGCCTCCGCTGGCCTCAATAACATCAGAAATCGTGGAGCCGGCGGGCAGCAGCTTTACGCCCGGAAACCGCACGCGCCCAGAAACAGAATAGCTCCGCAGCCCAACGCGCTCGTTTTTAACATGACTGTTAAAAACCTCTGGCCCGCCGCGGGCGATCTTGCTCACCCAGTGCAGCGTCTCCACATTATGCACGAGCGTTGGCCGCCCAAATATCCCGACCTGCGCTACATAAGGCGGCCGCAATCTCGGCATCCCCCTCTTGCCCTCAATGCTCTCAATCATCGCACTTTCTTCACCGCAGATATAAGACCCCGCACCACGCCTCAGCTCGATGAAATTGGCCTCAATTACCCCCTGCTCCACAAGCTGAGCCAGTTCGATTTTTAGCACTTTTCGAACCTCTGGATACTCATCACGCAGATAAATGTATATTTTTTCTACATTTACCGCCCATGCCGCAATAAGCATGCCTTCCAGCATAGCATGGGGCTCTCGCTCCAAATAATAGCGGTCCTTAAACGTCCCCGGCTCGCCCTCGTCAGCATTAACCGCCATCAAACGCGGCCCCGCCTCGGCCCTCACAAAGCTCCACTTCCGCCCAGAAGGAAAACCAGCGCCGCCCATGCCGCGCAGCCCCGCCTGCAAGACCATCTCCTGCACCTCATCCGGCGTTTTATCCCCCTGCCGCAGTCCTTCTAGCGTGCGATAGCCCCCGCCCGCGCGATAGTCTTCAAAGCTCTCGTAGTCCGGTAGTTGAATCTTGGCTTCTACAGCCAATTTCACCTTAGAATCATCAGCTTGCCCCACATGCACATGCCCCACGGCCACCACCGGAGCGACATCGCACCGCCCCATACAGGGCGCCCGTACAACCCGAAATTCGGGGTGGCGAACCGCCAGTTCTTCAAAAAGCGCCGATGCGCCCGCCATTTCACAGGAAAGTGATTCACAAACGCGAAGTGTTAGTGGCGGAGGTAATTTATCCTCACCCAGCACATCAAAATGTGCATAAAAACTGGCAACTTCAAATATCTCAGCTTCTCCGAGCCGCAAAACCTCGGCCAAAGCTTTAATATGCGGCTGGCTGAGCCCACCAAAATGGTCTTGAATCAAGTGAAGGTATTCAATGAGCATATCCCGTCTAAGGTCTTGCCCAGAAAGCAAATTTACAACTTCTGTAAGCGCGCTGTCGTCCAGCATACGCCCCTTAGGGTATCGCCGCCCTTTACCTTTGCCAGATTTCCAAACCCCGTTGCCTTCAACCATCACCAACTCCTTAAAATTCGCGCCAGCTTAGGCCCGTTGCGCCCAACTCCCAAGCGAAAATACGACTAAAGGCGGCATGTATTCGCCCAGCCGCAAGCAATCCCTTGCCAAACGCGCCGCCACTTTGTTGAATTGCACAATATTATGGAGATTGATTCTATGTTTCGCATTGCCCTAATCGCTAGCATGCTCACCACACCCGCCTTTGCGCAAGACAGCGCCGCCACACTGGCCAAAAAAATCCTCCTTGGCTCCCCCATGGGCGAAGCCGAATTTCGAGCCATGACAGACGGCAACACCATAACCTATAACAACCAAGGCGATGATCTTTATCGCGAATATTACCGCCCCGGCACCAATCGTGTGGTGATAGAATGGACAACCCCAAGCGCGGATGGCCAGATTAACTGCGACATCGGCTCTTGGCACGCCGAAGATGGAAACATCTGCTTTGACTGGTCCCGCTCGGGCTCTGTCTGCTCGGCTTGGGTTGAGTTTCAGGGCGAATATATTTCTGAGCTAGTAATAGACGGCGAGCGCCGCGGCAACATTGAGCCCATTTCCGAAATCACGTCTACCCCGCTTTATTGCGAAGTCGGGATGGTTTCGCTCAGCGCCCCTCTTGCGCCCGCCGGATGAAATCTCTGGCCCTAATATTGGCCCTCGCGCCCAACTCTTTGCTTGCTCAAAGCCTGCATGATCAGTTGGCGAATGCCGACAATATTAGCTATCAAGCGTGGCACGACCTAACCAAAGGCAAAACCGTAGTTTACGAGGTCGATGGCGAGATCATCGGCTATGAAAGCTACCTTGGTGACGGCAATGTGACCATCCGGCTAGACGATGGCAGCTGCATTGATGGCACATGGTATATGGAGCAATTGGCGTTTTGTTTTGACTGGGAAGGTGGCCCGCTAAATTGCTTTCACCACAAGCGATTGAATGGCGCGATTTATGTGATTGGGCTGAACAATGGCCTTGAGACCACCGACGTCCAGAAAGTTTCTCGCATTGCCAATATTCCGGTTGCTTGCGGCCCCGCACTGCTAAGCACGCTTCTCCCTCCGGTGCGCCCATGAAACTGGCTATAGCCCTGTTCACCCTGCTCGCAGGCGCGACCTCAGCACAATCTCTGACCGGAAAAGAGTTTGATACGCTCTCTCGCGGCTCCACCATGCATTTTACAAATAGTGGGCAGTTTTACGGCTCCGAGCAGTTTTTCTTTGGCCAGCGCACGGTGTGGCGCGCCGATGATGGCCGCTGTATAAACGGGAAATGGGCCTATGAGGCCCCCGCGATTTGCTTTGTCTATGACGATGGCAGTGGCCCGTTTTGCTGGGTAATCGAAGGCAATGCCGAGCAGCTAACCGTTACCAGCACCCGCAATGATGCGGGCGAACCGCCGCTGGTGCTCACACTCTCCGGCCAAGATAAATCCGAGATCCTTTGCACCGGCCCGCTTTTTGGCGTGTCCTTCCAGCCATAGCCGGTCGTGCTTGCATGACCCGCGCCGACAAGGTGGCCCGAAGGGTCGCCGCGGAGGGGCGCACCTAGCGCTGCCTAAAAGAATGAGCCTTGGTCAGGTGCCGGTTTTTTGGGAGTCGGTTTGGGCTTAGGCGCCCCGAGTTTTAAGCGCCCGTCCGCAAATTCCAGCTCTATCTGCGCGGCCTTTTTTGCGGTTTTTACATCTGTAATCACCTTGCCCTCACTATGCACAATTGCAAAGCCTCGCTTTAGCGTGTTCCTGTAATTTAGGCTTTGGCGGGTGCGCTCCAGCCCCTCCAGCCGCTGTTTCCAATTAGCAATCCGCTGCTGTCCATTCCGCGCCATACGCGCGTTTAGCTCCGTAAGCGACTGGTGTTTATACATAATTTCACGCGCCAGTGGCGCACTACGCACAACATGGCGAGCCAATCCCAGCCTTTTTTTGGTCGTGAGTGTCAGCAATGCTTGCGGCAGACGCAGGGTCGATTGCGCCAGCCTCGCCCGCCGTGGCTGCACATTTTTCGCCAGTATATCAGGCCGCAGGGCCGCCTTGGATAGGCGCAAGTGTTTTTGCTGCACAAAGCCAAGCAGGGCTTGCGGCAGGCGCATGGCTAGCCCGTCAAGCCTTTGTTGTCGCTCACCTAAAATCGCATCCGCCCGTGGCAGGGCGCGGGAAAGGTCACGCAGTCGTTGCCCGCCCGCCTCTAGCTGCCGCGCCATCGCGGCCATGCGGCGCGCCTCATGCGCGGCCAACATTGCCAGCAATTCCGCCCGCACCGGCACCGCCATTTCAGCGGCCGCCGTGGGCGTAGGCGCGCGGCGATCAGAGGCGTAATCTACCAGCGTTGTATCAGTTTCATGGCCCACGGCGGTAATCACCGGAATTTCACTTTCCGCCACCGCCCGCACCACGGACTCCTCGTTAAAGCCCCACAGGTCTTCCAGCGAGCCGCCACCCCGCGCCACGATCAAAACATCAGGCCGTGGCAAAGCCCCGCCCGGCGTCAGCGCGTTAAACCCGCGTATAGCCGCCGCCACTTCCGCTTCGCATTTTGCCCCCTGCATCACCGCAGGCCACACCAGCACCTTGCGCGGAAACCGCGCTCTAAGCCTATGAAGAATATCGCGAATAACAGCGCCTGAGGGAGACGTAACCACGCCAATAACCTCAGGCAAATAAGGCAGCGCCTGCTTACGCTCCGCCGCAAAAAGCCCCTCGGCCGCCAGCGCCGCTTTGCGCTTTTCCAGCATCGCCATCAGCGCACCCACGCCCGCAGGCGCAATGTGCTCTATCACCAATTGGTAGCGGCTTTGCCCCGGAAACGTCGTCAGCCGCCCCGTGGCAATCACCTCCATACCGGCCTCTGGCTGGTGGGCCAGCTTGCTCGCCACGCCCTTCCAAACCACCGACGCCAGCACCGCGCGATCATCTTTCAGATCAAGATACAAGTGGCCGGAAGCAGGCTTCGATACGCGCCCAACTTCACCCCTCACACGCACATGAGCAAACTCGCCCTCAACCACGCGCTTAACCGCCCCCGAAAGCTGCGAGACGCTTAGCGCGGGGGCATTCCCCCCATCATCATCAAATAAATCAGACATATTGCCCACTTGTAACTGCGTTTCCCCCACCTTAAAACGACAACAAGAAAAACCCAAGCGCATCGGAGCGGATTGTGAAAATTTTGATTCTGGGCGGCGGCGGACGTGAGCACGCTTTAGCTTGGGCAATCAGCCAAAATCCGAAATGCACCACCCTGCTTTGCGCCCCCGGAAATGCGGGCATTGCCGACGTAGCCGAGTGCATTACGCTGGATATCGAAGACGGTGCCGCCGTGGCCACCTATGCCACCGCCCAAAAAGTTGATTTTGTCATCATCGGCCCCGAAGCCCCACTGGCGGTTGGCGTGGCCGACGCCGTGCGCGGCGCGGGCATCACCTGCTTTGGCCCGGGCGCCGAAGCTGCACATCTGGAATCCTCCAAAAGCTTCACCAAAGAAATATGCGCCGCCTGCAATGCCCCCACCGCCGATTCCGCCTTTTTCACCGACCTTGAAAAAGCCCGTGCCCATGTGGAAGCCACGGGCGCGCCGATTGTGATTAAGGCTGACGGCTTGGCCGCTGGCAAAGGTGTAACCGTTGCCATGGAGCTGCCCGAAGCGCTCAAAGCCCTCGACGATATTTTCAACGCCCACGGTGCCGCCGTGCTGGTTGAGGGATTTATGGAAGGCGAAGAAGCCAGCTTTTTTGTGCTGTCCGATGGCAAAACCGCCCTGCCTATGGGCAGCGCTCAAGACCACAAACGCGCGCTTGATGGCGATGAAGGCCCAAATACCGGCGGCATGGGGGCCTATTCCCCCGCGCCCATTATGACCCCCGCCATCACCCAAAAAGCCATGAATGAAATCGTGCAGCCCACGCTGGACGAAATGGCCAAGCGCGGCACCCCGTTTCAGGGTGTGCTGTTCGTGGGCCTGATGATTAAAGACGGCCAGCCGCGGCTGGTGGAATATAACGTGCGGTTCGGAGACCCCGAAATACAAGCCATCGCCATGCGCCTCGGTGGCCAAGTGCTTGACCTGTTGCTGGCCACCGTTGAAGGCACGTTGGCTGATACCTCGGTGAATTGGGCTGATGACCACGCGCTCACCATCGTTATGGCCGCCAAAGGCTACCCCGGCGATTATGCCAAAGGCGAAGTGATTGGCGGGCTGGGCGAGCGCTCGCCGCAGGTAAAAGTTTTTCATGCAGGCACGGCAAAATCTGGCGATAGTGTTATTTCCAACGGTGGCCGCGTGCTGGCCATTACGGCGCGGGGCGAAACCCTTGCCGATGCCCACGCCCGCGCCTATGCCCGCCTCAAGCGCATAGACTGGCCCGGCGGCTTTGCCCGCTCAGATATCGGCTGGCGCGCGCTTTAGCCCTGCGCCCAGCTCCAGAATTTGGTTTGACAAGCCCTTGGCTTGTGGAAAAATACAGGCCTGAACCGCGTGGTAAATATCGGGCTTACCTCTAAATATAGTATGTGCTGCGGCACCAGATTCATCAATTTCAGGAAACCAGCCGCCGCGCTCATGGTCAATAAAATGAGCATTGGCAAAGTGCCATAACCGCCGATACCAAATTTCATCTGCCGCGCGGCGCTCTAGTTTTATCAAGCTGGCAATCGCCCCAATAGCTTCGGTAACGGGCCACCAATAACGCGCTGAAACCCCAACGCGGCCATCAAACCCCAGCGTATAGGCAAAACCGCCATCGTCTCGCCATGCATCCGCTAGCGCGGTCTCTATCAAGTGGCGGGCGCGTTTGGGTGCATCGGTTTCGGGGCGGCCGCATAGATCCCAGTGCTGCAATAACAAGCGCCCCATTTCGAAGGAATGGCCCGGCGTGGTGCCGGCAGGACGAAACATCGGGTCCCCCGCATAGGCGCGGTCTGGCGCCCATGCTTTCGTATAATGCTCCGGCAGTCGCCACCCAGCCGCTGGTGCAATTTTTTCGGTAAAAAAGCTCAGTATCCGACCAGCCCGTTGCAGGTAAACACATTGCTTGGTGGCCTCAAAGGCAGTTAGCAAGGCTTCCACGCCGTGCATATTGGCATTCATGCCGCGATAGGCCGAAAACGGAGACCAATCACGATTCCACTCATCCGCAAAAAGGCCAGCGTCCTCTTCCCAAAAATGCTTGCCCAGAATTTCACTAACATCGGCAAGCATGGCATCCGCATCAGGATGGCCCGCCATTTTAGCGCTTGAGGCCGCCAGCAAAACAAAGGCATGCCCGTAGGCCAGCTTTTTCCCCTCAACAATTGTATCACCGTCCAAAGACCAGATATAGCCGCCATGAACCGGATCATGGTGATGGCTTTTCAAATACGCCATGCCTTGGTCAATTATACGGTCTGCATCTGCGTAGCCAACTTGTTTTGCTAAGGCATAAGAATGAACCAACCGCGTGGTTGTGATTAATTCTTGTGTATTATCAGGCAATGGCGCGCCATTTTGGCCTAAAATATGGAACCCCGGCCCATTGCGAAGGCTTGCCGAGAAAAAGGCAAACTGGCGCACAGCGTTGGCTTTAAGCCAAGTGTGATGCCCAGTATCATCCAGCCAAAAACCAGTGGCGCCATCTGGGCCAGGCGCAAGACGTTCATTCATGTTTTGGCCTTTCAAGAAAGCGGTGCCCGTGGGCAAGCTTGCGGTTTTAGGATGGCAAAGCAAGTATACTAATCAATACTATGGGTTCGGTGGCACAGAAAAACCCGCGCACAAGCAGCCTTGCCAAATAAAAATCACAACCTATACTGGTGCAGTTCGATGTAAGTTCTAGTCGGATACGGGAGAATCGAGTGGAATTAGTAATATGACCTCAAATATTGAAACGATCCGCAATGCCGAAGCGCAGATACCACAGTTGCGGGACCAATTGAGGGCATTGCAAGCAGAGGCCCGTGCGAATGATGGTGTTGTTGACGACGAAGAGCAAGCCGAGATTAATCAGGTCGAAAGCCTGATCAACACGACGCAGCAGCTGATTACGGAAAAATTACGAACATGGGGCGCCAACAAAACGGCCTATGAAAAGCTTCGCACCAAGCTCGCCACTGACCTTGGCAAAGTTGAGGCCAACGAAGACGCGGCCTTTGGTCAAGACAAACGCGCTATATCTGTTGCCGTTTCAAAGGTTGATCAAGCCGCCAGCGTAGAAGATTATGCGACCGCGTTAAGCCGCACTCAAGAGCTGGAAAGGCTCGTGGACCTGTTCCTGAAACAGGTGGAAAACGAGCGCCTTAACGGCCTCACCACCGAAGAGCTCATGGAAATCAGCCTCGCAGATGAAAACATTGATGAGGTGTTTACCGAAGAGTATATGGAAGCGCTCATGACCATACCGCTCAAGGGAGAGGGCACCCCAGAGCTTAGAGACGTGATCAAGAAAATTGAAAAGGGCCTTTCAGGCGCGAACCGCACCGAGGTATTAACCGAACTCGCGGAAATCGTTGGTGAACCACCAACCGTTGCCGACCTTGACGCTGACTATGCACGCTTTCTGATCCTGTGCAAACAGCGCGATGCCATTGGCAAAGAGGGCGAAAAGGGCGACATTGACCCCGTCGATGAAAAATTACACCCAGATTTTGTTGGCTCTCGCGAGCAACTGATGTTTGGCAAGGTTTTGGGAGATGCGCTGGGCATTCACGAAGTTTTTGCCACGCTCCTAAGCCCGACAGGTGGCCTGGTTGGCCCGGGTAATATGCTTATCGGCAGCGTTGCATCTCCGCATCTTTCGCCTGATAATCCGGTTGCGCTACACGGCACAGTGCATGACGCGGCGGGCTATCTCGATTCCTTCCACGATGAAGGCCCGGGTTATAATTATCGGGGCAGTGAAATTGAAGCCATGGTGACCTCGGCCATCGAGCTATTGCCCCAAAGTTGGGAAAACGAAATCCTTCCCTTTACAGGCCAATTGAGCGGAATCGGATACTGGATCGTGGAAGCCGGAGACGAGTATATCGAGGCGCGCTTTGATGAAGGGCTTGTTGCTCTTGAACAGGCCCTCGAGAGCGCCCGCGATGGCGCTTCAGACCAGATTGACGAGATCGTCTCTGCCATCGAAGACGCCAAGCAAGAGCTTTCGGACAAAGCAGACGCGCTTAGGTCCGATATGGAAGATGCTGCTGCAGAAGCCGCACAGGACCTTCAAGATCTCGTTGACGAAGCCCAAGCCGAAATGCTCGAAGCCAGCGACGCGCTTGAAGACGGTTTTGAGAAGGTCTCGGAAACTGTTGTCGAAACCATTGAGAATGTTTCTGACGCCGTCGGCTCGTTTGGCGAAGGCGTAGGAGAGAAACTCGATGCTATCGCAAATTTCATCTGGAACTAACCCATGACCACAATCACGATGCACCCCTCAGAATTGGCCTACGCGTTTTCCTATTCAGAAACCGTCGACGTTGTCGGCTGGGGGCGCGACCCTTTTTTGCCGACCACAGAAGCAGATGGCGACCCCAAGACTTGGTATGCTGATGGCGCAGCGCGCCTTTCCGAGGCCGGTCGGCTCGTCGAAACCCCGGATAAGGGCCTCAACTTTACAGACGAGGTGGTATCCGCCGTGCTCACACTTGCGGACCCAGCCCTTGTGCTGCTGGCCCAGCGCAAAGAGGGTGACGGGTTGCGCAGGCTGACAGTTCATATGGCAAAAGATACGGTCCTTGGGATGACACGCCACCCCGACGGCATGTTTGAGCTAACACGCTATGCCGATCTTACGGCGGCCACCCTCGCCTGCGTTGGTTTTTTGGGTGCCGCGCGCAGCCCAGTGCAAGCCGGTACACGCATTGACTCAAACCAAGAGGCTCTGAATGCAGTTCACCAGCTCGCGACAAAAGGGCAAACCGATCAGGCGGTCGCTAGTCTGGTTAAGCTGGGCGCCTCAGCGCAAGACGCGGCCTCAATTCAGCGGGCAATGGCAGAGCCCGCCACCGCTGGCATGTTGAGCATTCTTTATTGCTCCGACAACGTCGCCCGGACAGCGCGCCCCTACAGCATTATGACCACCGCAGATGATGAAACATGGATTCTGTTCTCGCCGGCGAGCCTCGAAGGCCCAATGGTTATTGAACGAAGTTCCGTTTCGGCCCTGACCGCGCGGGTGCTGGTCGAAGTGGCCACCTGGCTCAAAATCTCTGCTTGAATACTGGCGAAGTGCGCCCACGCCCCTTGCTGTCTTTTGCCATTTTTGTGCGGGTTGATACCCGCCTATGTGGCAGCGCCGCGCACGTTCGGGAACAGGTGTTTTGAGCCACGGGATGCACGGAAGGTTAACTTTCAGGAATGCGCAGTAAGGTTCGCGACAATCAGGGCAATGCAGCCGGCCGTAAATAAATGGTGGCAAAGCGGGACGCTTCGAAGCCTTATTGATCGGACGAGAAGTAGACGGAAAGGACATTCACTCCATGAAAATAGGTGTAAACCCGAAATGGCAGTTTGAAACCCATTCGAGTTTCTTTTGGAAATTGTCCGTCGTCAAATAAAATGGGACATCAGAGCGGTTTGAGTTTTGGAGGCTTTGGTTCGTTTGTGTAATTGATTATGCAGCTTGTTTTTGATGTTGCAAGCGGCGTTTCTGGATTGTCAGTTTCTTGATCTTTTTCCTTTCTCTAATGATGGCTTTGTCACGCCCAGAATAAACGGCGGCGGGTGTGACAAATAGGAATTGTTCTTGGGTGTTCGAATTACTCTTTCGATCTGCTCAATTAAGCACGCACCACCAAATAAGCTTTCAATGTCCCTAATTCCAATTTCTATATCCCCAGCATTTCTCTTGTTGGCTTTACTCTGCCCGCAAGCCAATCCCGCAAATGACTAAAAGTAGAGAGGGGGTAAGGGTCAGAGAAACAAGGCAAGGCAAGGTGTGTGGGGTCAGCCCCCACCACTTGGCAAGGGGACAAAGCCCCCGTTGCATCCCCAGGAAAATTTTCATTAATGCCTTTAGTTGAATTCCAGATGGCTCAGCATTTCATCGTATATTTCTTGGGCTTCTACTCTTGAAATGGCTCCAATTTGATAGGCTTTTTCGATCATAATCCCCGTGTTAACTTCTAAAACCAGCCAATTTCCGTTAGCAAAAACAACATCCACGGACGCAAGTTTTAGCCCAAGAGTTCGGAAGGCATTCAGTGCAAGGTCGCATGCTTCAGGGAAAATATCGCTCTTCAAGCGTTTCAAACCAGCTCCGCCGCCAAGATTATGCCTCCAATTCAATAGATATTTTTCATCTTTGGAGGGGACATGATTCCATTCAATTTCTTCGAAATTACTGGATTTCAGGTCTATGCTGGAAAGCTCAGCCAGATCGAATACAGAACTAGTCCCATCACCTATTACGAAGGGCCTTAGCTTTTCATAGCACAGGACCACCTGTCCTTGAGAGACATAAAACCTGATTTCATGATCGATTTCAAGAAACGGGGAAAGCGCCACACTGTTTTCTTTTGAGAATATATCTAATACCGCAGCCTCAAGTTCATTCCTATTTTCGATTAAGAATACACTTCTTCCTCCAGTCCCATCGTTTTGCTTAATAACTGTTCGCCCTCCGTAAAAATCATGAAGACTAATAATTTCGCCCCAATTACCGTCTTTTTCAACAAACTGCATTTTCCACGGTTCGAGAAACAAGTGGTGAGGCACGCACGTGATACGGCTGCCGTCCAAAACACTGAATGTTGCAGCTTTGTCAGAACAAACTTGGGCTGAAGATGACGAGTTTACACCGAGATCATACCCGATAATGATGTGGTCATGTCCTCCCTTAGAAAGATGAAAAATCCAATCATGTGAGTAGGATTTAAGGTCAACATCATTTGTTCGACAATATTGCTTAAGGCACCCAACGAAAACGCGCTCATTGTTTTTCGTCATAATTCTGTTCCTTCATTAAATTTTCAATTAGAACACGATAAAGCTCTACCACTTTATCGTTTTTCCGTTTTCCGGAGCGCCCAAAATTGTTCAGGCCTGGAGCCGAGTTAACCTCTAGAACGATGTAAGACGGATCGAATTGGTGAATACCGCTACACAAGATATCCACTCCAGCATATCGTAATCCTAACGCGGAGGCCGCTTGTGCAGAAATCTCAGAAAACTCAGGGCAAATCACATCAGTTACATCTTCAATTTCACCGCCCATTGAGAGGTTTGCGTTTGGTAAAAGAGGCCAAACCTCTCCATCTCCGGGAATATCCGTCGAACTACGGCCCGATACAGCGAGGAATTCGCTTATAGCGAATTGGTCCAACACCAGTGTTGGGTTTCTCCCAGAATTTTTGATTTCTTTTGCCTTTGCCTGCATCAGGTCAATTACAGAGGCTGTTCCATCCCCAACAATATTCAATGGAATTCGCCTATAGGCTGAAATGACATTTCCGTCGAGAACAACTACCCTATAGTCTGAACCATCATATTGTCGTTGTACTAATACGCGCTCATGTTCATTGAAAAGCTTGCTGATGTGCAAACATAGGTCCTCAACCCCAACTATACGCCTAACACCATCACCCTCTGATCCCTCGTTAGGTTTTACGATAAGAGGGTAGCCGTGTTGCTCAGCAAATGCGATGGCGTTTGAAAACGATGTTAGCTGCCTGGCGGCTTCTGCATTCTTACGCATCATTTTTTCAGTAAATCGAGGCGAAAAACAAAGAACTCCCTCGGGAACCTGCAAGCCCGACATAGCCAAGAACCTTGCCGAGTAGTCTTTGTCTTTCGCTATCTGTGCAGCACCTTGACCATTGATGTCAAACGATGTTCCTTTGAAAAAGACTTTCTTGCCGTTCTTAAATTCTATGTAACCTGCTCGTTGAAAAACGGGTTCAAGAAAAAGACTTGCTCCTATCTCAGCACAAAGCGTGCTCAAAATATTCGCCAAATAGTTCTGACTTCTTTCAATCATTGCTAGTTTCCACTATCTGCAAAAGGTTTCACGGCCTAACCGCACAAAATACTCTGACCTACGTTGATAAAGACCACTTAATATTTACTACCTTAGGCTCCATCATCATTTTCATCCATATGCCAACTCGAAACAGATTCAACGGGTCTTTTGATATCGAGAGACTGGGTTTCGTAGTTGTAAAAGAAATAATGCCGCCCAAAGAGGGAGAGAGATTTTGAAGACACCTCCTGAATAACATTGAAGATATCTTGATACTCAATTGTAACAGTTAGCTTTGCAAGTTCCTTTCGAGCAGCGTTTCTGTCTTCGATAAACCCATTATCTTCAACCGACCCTTTAAGCAAAACAAGCTTTGTCCGGTCGCCGGGAGCTAGAATGCGGCCTTCTAGATTTCCAGCAAAGTGGGTCCACTTTATCGGTATATCTTTCTCGCGGAAATGCTCGACAATCGTCGAAAATGTGGTGCCACCCATTGTAGAATAAATGCTTATTTGCAGTATTTTCATAGGCCCGACGCCGACATTGCGAAGTTCTACAGCCAAATGGTCAGAATAGTCCCAGACGACAGTATGGGCTATTGGTTTCAGTGCCGCGCGATCATGCCGCCGTTGTGACACAAGCGCATAAGCGGACAGACACACTGCCACCAGAGCCGCAAAGGCAGCCATTGCAGCAGATATCGCGTTAATGGTATTAGGGTCGCCATCGAACATCTATGAACTTAGCTCCCTAATGATCCACGGTAATGGTCTTGTGATCCACGGTAATGGTCTTGCTGCCACCAAAAACTTAGCATCACCAAATAAGAAATCAAGCATATTTGGCCTGTCGGGTATTGTCGCGCGCGCCTTATCATGGATGGGTTCTAGCTCAATCATGCAAATAAATCACGAAATGGCACTAAAAATATCGCGTCACCAGCTTTTGAGTATTCACTGGAATTATAGGCTTCGACTTCCGCATAGCAAATTTGAACCCTTGGGTTCACGATTCCAAACGCACCACAGCCTAGTGTTGAGAGCTTCGTATTTAGCGGAGCAATAATAATATTGTGGTGAGGTAATTCTTTGATGCGATTCTCCAATACCCTTTTGATAGATAATGGGTCGGTTGCAGAAAAATCAAATTCATATTCGATGGTGTCGAAATGCCTAACCAAGTAATCTCTGAATAACCCCTAGATTTTGAATAGCCCCTAGTTTCCTAGACGCCTTGCTGCTTCCGTTTCTGCTGCCTTTCGAACTCGACGGGCGACAGCATCCTGTTTCTAGCGTGTTTACGTTTTGGATTATAGAACATTTCAATGTAGT
>WTAL01000028.1 GCA_013139635.1 Paracoccaceae bacterium | reverse complement strand
TGTTGAAAATGTTGGAGCCAAGGTCGATGAGAATGGCCCCATGGCTTTGTACAATCGGGCGCATCATCAGGCGGTTGTAATACCAGTCCTCAACCTTGAAAAACCGCTCCACATGCTGGGCACCTATTACCTTAGCGCCAAAGCGGCCCATCAGGCCAAAGTCAGAAATCACGAGGTCGTCTTCATCCAGCACCAGCACCGGCTGGTGGGATTGGTCGTTATAATCACGCGCGGCAGAGAGCATAAGCTCGATAATTTTGTCACCCGCCCGCAGGGTGCTGGCCGAGGCAAAGATAAAGATCTTTGGCCGCTCGTCCATGTCACGCATCATATATTGCGTGGCAGAGGCGACATTATAATGCAGGTTGGGCAGCTCGGCCCGAAGCTGGCCGGGGGGCACCGCGCGGTAATCAGTGATAATCGACTCAAATTCGCCCTGAATATCTACCTCGTCCCAAAACCAACCCGCGGGTGGGCCGTCGCCCTGCACCGGCTCGCCTTTTTTGATGAGTGTGTCACAAAATGCCAAAGGCTTATCAGCCCGCTCGGCGCGGCGAATTTCGATTTCCAACAGGCTATCGGGTGCAAAAAGCGGGGAGGGGCCGTGGATCATCCCCGGGGTTAGGCCAAGGCTGGTGATGGCAGGTTTAACGCGGTAAAAGCAAATGGTTTCAGGCAGATAGGTGTGCCGGATTTCCTTAAAGATGGTATGGCAGGACCATGTCCAATCCTCGTTACCGATACCGGTAAACTTGTTATTATACGGCATTGGTGTTTCGGCAAAAAGCTTGCGGTTTAGTACGCATTTATTGGAGTAATACCACTCGGACGTTAAAAACAGCGGGTGAAAGCGGGTGTCCCACGAATCAATCATTTGCCGGATGTTTTGTTCGTTGCCAAAACGGGAAAACAGCGCGGTGTGGTAAACTGTGCGCTCGTCTATCTCGCCGCGCTTGGCCATTTCGAAAAACTGGAGATACCAGTTGGAGGAAAACAGATCGTCGCCGTCATGCAGGAAAACCCAATCATGCGCGGCCTCGGCAATGCCAAACTCGCGTGACGCGCCTAGATCTCCGAATGTGGCCGGGATTATCCGGTCGATCAGCTCATCAAAGCCCTCGGCAATTTTGAGAGTTTCTTTATTGGCATTATCCGCCACGACCAGCACTTCCAACGTGTAGCCAGCCTCAACCGCCCGTTTTTTGGCTAACGCCAGTGAGCGCAGAGTGGGCACCAGCAATGCGCCCTCGCGGTGGATATTGATAATGGCGGAGGCTTCAAGCAAGGCGCGGGCTTTCGTTACAAGTATTGCGCGCTAAATTGACCAAATTTCCGCGCGGTTGCAATCTTTTTATACCGCAAAAGGTTTTAATCCCGTTTAGGGCATCTTTGCTCAGCTTATTTTGCTCAGGAACGAATAGCCATAAGGGGTGAGCGAAATGGTGATAGTGGTATCGGCATCCGCGTCAGCAATGCCAAAGCGAATGGGGATAACATCAATGAATTTAAGCGTTGGCAGGGCATAGCCCGCGCTCAGGAAATAGCTGCCGATATGCGCCGTTGCTTCATAATAGCCACTAAAATCGCCATCTACATCATCTGCGATGATAGAAATATCACCTTTAAGATCACTGACCATTTCGGCAATAGTGCGCCAGTTGCCATCATGGATTTTCTGGATTTCGACATCGACATTTGCGATCGCCACGCCGCGGGTTGCATCAAAGAAATTTAAGGTTAGCTGGGCCATCGGAGTACTTTCAATAGGAGCTTAAACGAGGTTCAGGCGTTTGATTTCGGTCGAAAAATCGGCGCTGTAGCTATGCGGGTTGGCCGACATACGCAAGGTTATGTTGCTTTGGGCAGATTCGACACCAAAGCGCAGGGGCACGATATCCACCATTTTAAACTGCGGCAAAACACGGCCGGTTTGGTCAAAATAGGCCCCGAGGAAGACTAGAATCTCGAAATATCCGCCGTCTTTAATGTCGTCTGACGCCGCAAGTACCGCGTGGCCATTGCCATCGGTTTTTGCGTTCATGAGGTCTTGCCATTCGTCGCCTACAATTTTGCGAACCTGGACGATAACATCCTCAGCCATTTTGCCCGATGCAGAATCCATTATTTCAATAGCTAATGTTGCCATTTTTTCACCCCCGTCACGTTTTCTCATAAATAGGTAAAAGCTGGCATCAATAAATTCAAGCTTGTAATGAATAAAGGACTACAGAATTCGCGCTGCAAGGCCAAAAGGTTAAGTGGGATTCCCGAACACGCGCACCATGGATGATTGCGTTTTTCGGGGGTAGTCTTAAAGTGGTGCAAAACCGAATGCTAAGGCAAATGGAGGCGGCCAGATATGGCGCAAAAAAATGTGATTCGTGTGTTGGCTAGCCAAATGGCACCGATCGAAGGTATTGAGCATGTCGCGCTGGCACCGTGGCTTGCCGCAGGCAATATCCTCTGGGAAGGGGCTTTGCCGGTGTGTGCCGTGGTGGGGGCAACAGATGCTGCGGCTTTTAAAGGTAGTGCATTGGCCAGCTTTCTGGCCGCGAGCGGCGTTGTGGTGATTGAAAATGTCGAGGCCGCACTTATCGCTGCGCTATCCACTGAAAAACAGGCAACAGCTGCCCTGCGCGCGGAGTCAGCCGCGCTTCGGCAGGATTTTATGCGCCTCCAGCAGAGCTTCGCTGAAACCGAGGATTTTTTAAATGCAGCTTTTGCGCCGGTTTTTACCTGCGCGCGGGCGTGGGAATTTGCGGAAGGGGCGGTTTCTGGCGCTGTGATTCAGCGCCTGCCTGTTGGCTCTATCGGGCTGGTGGCGGTGGATGTTTGGGCAATGGGTGCGGGCAGCGGGCAGCTCTGCTTTGGCCGCTTAACAGGGCCGGATTTTGGCGAGCCGATTGCGCTCGAAGCCAAGGGCGAAGGCTGGGTGCGGGCGATGTTGCCCAAGCCGCTGGCGGGGCTGGCCGAAGATGTGATTATCCGCGTGAAAGCCGATTTTGAGTTGGGCTTAAGCCTGCCCATTCCGCTGCGATATATGCACGCCGAGGGGGCCAAGGCCCCATTAGCGTTGCGGGTCTGGAAGGGCCTGCCGGGCTGCCGCATTCCTGAAATGGAGCCGCGCGCGGCGCGCTATGTGCTGCCCGCCTCAGCGCTGCCAGAGCCGGAGGTGCAGGGCGGCACCGCCAAGTTGATGAGCGGACGGGATGCCTATTCGCTCCACCCCGGTCATGACGGAAAAATGGATTTTGTATTTCGGGGCATCGAGGTTGCGGGGGCCGCAAACATTGCCGCCTATACCCAAAATTTCGGGCCGGAGCACGTGACGCTTTCCCTTGCGACTACCGATGGTGAAGTCGCGCGGCGCAATATGCTGCCGCCCGAATCCCATGTGCAATGTGATTTGTTTGTCGCTGAAGCGGGTAAGGTGGATTTACACTTCAAACTACGGGCGGCCTCGCCGCTGGTGAGCGTTTTTCTGAGGGGGATAGAGATTATCCCTATGGCGGAATAGCCGATGATCGCGATTGTGATCCCTGTCTGGCACCACCCTGTGCTGGTAGACGAGGCGGTGCTTTCCTGCCTTAATCAGGTGGGCGGGCCTGTGGCTGAGATTATTTTGGTGAATGATGGTTGTGACCTTGTGCAAACCCGCCAAAGCCTTGAGGGCTGGGCGGCGCACCCAAATGTCACACTCCTTACGCAAGTAAATCAAGGCCTGAGTGCTGCGCGCAATACCGGCATTAAGCAGGCGCTGAAAAACCCTGCCTGCCGCGGGGTTTTCTTTCTGGATGCCGACAATATGCTGGACCCGCACGCCTTTCAGCTGTTTGAAAAACTGCTGAATACCGAGCCGGAAAGCGGCTGGTTTTACCCGCAGGTTGATATGTTTGGGATGGAAGTGAACTATTCCAACGGCAACTCTTGGGCGCTTT
>WTAL01000185.1 GCA_013139635.1 Paracoccaceae bacterium | reverse complement strand
GCCCCCACTTTCACGCCATCATTCGTGTCTAGCAATGACCAGCAGGTGTTGCTAAAGCGTGCAGGGAACACGGCAGAGCCTGTAAGCTCGCCGCGCACCGCATTGGCGCACACTTTGGCTTGGCTGTTGGCCGAGAAACCAGACTTTGGCATATCACCTTGCTGCGAGCTATCGCCCAGCACATAGATGTTTTCATCTGCACGCGTCGCCATAGAATGCGGGTTAACCGGTGCCCAGCCAGCGTCATTCGTCACGCCTGCAAGGTCAGCAATCCGGCCAGCTTTCATGGCAGGGATCACGTTACACACGTCAACCTTAACCACTTCGCCATCAGCCACAACTTCCATGCTGCCGGGGCGCACTTCGTCTACCGCGCCACCAAAGTCAGGGCTAATCCACTCAACCATGCCCGCATAATGGCGAGTCCAACCGTCCTCAAACAGGCCTTGCTTGGAGAAGCCAGGCTTAGGATCAAAGATCAGGATTTTAGCCGTTGGGTTATTTTCTTTGAAGTAATGCGCAACCATTGAAACCCGTTCATATGGCCCAGGAGGGCAGCGGAATGGGTTGGGCGGAGCGACCATGGCGTAAGTGCCACCTTGTGGCATAGACTCCATTTGCGCGCGCAGCAGCTCGGTTTGTGAGCCGGCTTTATAAGCGTGCGGCATGGCATTTTGCGCGCTGGTATCCCAGCCCTGCACCGCACCCTCGCGGAAATCAATGCCCGGAGACAAGATCAGCTTATCGTAAGGCACCGAACCACCGCCAGCGAGGGCAACGGTTTTGGCGTCACGGTCTACGCCAACAGCCCAATCATGCACCACGTTTACACCCTGCGCGGCCAAAGCCCCGTAGGAGTGGCCAAGGCTGGCCATATCGCGGTATCCGCCAAGGTAAAGGTTGGAGAAGAAACAGGTGTAATAGGTGCGGGAAGGCTCAATAAGCACTACGTCAATCGCGCCCGCGCTATCCTTGGCAATATAGCGCGCTGCCGTTGCGCCACCAGCGCCACCACCAACAACCACAACCCGTGGTTTGCCATGGGCCGCGCCCAATACCATTGGCGCACTTAGCGTTGCGGCTGCCGCCACCCCTGCGCCCAAAAATCCGCGTCTGTCTAGTTTCATGTTACTTCTCCCGTTTGGTTTGCGTTTTATTCCTGAATACTTTCATAATATGCGGCTAGTGCCGCAATTTCGTCATTGCCCAGCGTACTGGTAATTTGCTGCATCACCACATTATCCCGATCTTTGTTTTTGTAGGCGTGCAGCACGGTTACAAAGGCATTAGCGGGCCAATTGATAATCGGCGGAATGCCGCTGCTATCGCCACTGGCCTGATGGCAGGTCACACATGTGGATGACAGATATTGCCCGTATTCCACATTGCCCTCAATCGCAAGAATATCGGGCGCGATCTCGGGGTCGCTTGGCTCCACGTTCGCCGTACCAAGGTTGGTTTCGGGGGTCAGAGTGGCAAGAAAAATCATCAGATGGTCAATATCATCTTCGTTGCGCACGCCGCGGTAGGCCATGCGGGTGCGGGGCAAAAAATCAGCCGGCGCAACCAGAAATGCGCGCAGCATGTCTTCGTCCCAGATCAGCCCGTCCTCAGCGCGGCCAACCATAGCGCGGGAGTAGCGGAAGCCCTCAATAGCACCGGCAGCGCGGCCAATAATCTCGTTTAGATGCGGGCCAACTTTGTTGCGCCCTTCCGGCCCCACCTCATGGCAGCCCGCACAGCGGAGCGAGCGAAACAGGCGCTCACCCTCGGCTGCATGGCCATCAGCCAAAGCAACCATAGGGAACGCCAAGAACAAAACGAGCGGGGCAATGAATAGTTTGCGTATAAATAAGAACATATCCCGACTATACCGATTCTATACATTTAAACTACATAAATTATCGGTATTTATTGGTATACAGAATAAGTTATTAATAGATCACTGGTGTTTATTCTTTTGTTTTCAGGATGTTATAGATCCAATATTACAAAAGTTAATCACACTAATTTCTTGTATTTAGCTCGTAGAACACAAAAAAACCGCCCGAATCGAGCGGTTTTTGAGATTTATCTCAGCCCGTTTAAGCGTATAAGCCCATGGTCTCAGGGGTAAAATCTGGGAACAGGTCCGCGATATTCTCGGCTTGCATATGCTGCTGCATCACCCCCGCCAACACGTGGCGGTAGTCCGTGGTGATGGCCAAATCCGCGCGGTCATCCAGCGCATCATTGGCCAGCCCCGGCCATTCGCCCAGCATTTGGCCGCCTTTTACGCCTGCGCCCAACACCATCATGGCGTTACCATAACCATGATCAGTGCCGCCAGAGGTGTTGGCGCGCAGGCGGCGGCCAAATTCGCTCATCACCACCACATTCACCCGCTCGGCCTCATTGCCAAGGTCGCGCCAAAAGGCTTGAAGGCCGGTGGAAAGTTCGTCAACATTGTCTCCAAAGGTATCTGTTTGGTCTTCGTGGGTATCCCAGCCGCCATAATCGACGGTGGCAACCCGCAGCCCTAGATCCAGCTTAATGGCCTGAGCAATGGTTTTGAATGAGCCGGCAAGGTCGGACTCAGGATAATCTACCGAGGGTGAATACTCTTTTGTTTCTCCGTCACGGTCGGTTATTCGGCCTTGCAGGGTGCTGGAAAGCTGCACCAGCCGCTGAATAGGCGCACCGATAAGCGGGTGCTGGCCAAAGCCCTGAAGCAGCCGTTGGCGCAGAAGCGGGGCCAAGTCATGGCCATTGGCCAAAATCAAGTCTTCCAGCGCATCTGCCACGGCCACATCACGCGCACCACGCACGCTGTCGGGCGCAGAGCCAAGCGAAAGCAGCGGTAGAATACCCTCGCTTTGTTGGCCAGCAAACCAGCGACCAAGCCAACCCCCCGCCGAGCCATGCGCTGCCGCCCGCTCCATTTTAGCCTCAGCATCAAAATGCGATCGGGTGCCATCGGTCAGGCCAGAGGCATGGATAACCGAAAGCTCGCCAGCGCTATAAAGCTCGGAAAGCCCCCGCGCTTGCGGGTGAAAGCGAAAATCGACATCCGCAGCCATATCGGCCATGGCAAAGCCTGCCTCATCGCCCTTGCGCAGCACGCGCAGGCTTTCAGGCCGCGCGGCGATGTAATCAACATCGGCTGTGGGGGAGATCAGGTTTAGCCCATCAGCCCCGCCGCGCAGAAACACAACAACAAGAATAGGATCGTTTGGCATTGTGGCCTCCTAGCGGAACATAAAGTGAGGGGTGAGGGCGGCGAGGGCAATGGCATTATTCGCCCCCCAAAGCAGGTAGCTGTCATCATCAAACGGCAGCGAGTCGCTATGATCGACCTCCATGCCTTTCAGGAAGGCCTTGGCAGTTTCGGGCGGGGCTTGCAGGGCGCGCGCCCAATGCTCGCCATATTCACCCCATGTTTTCACCGCCACTTTCGGGGAAAACTGGATGCCGTCAAGATCGCCATCATGGGCATAGAGCGCGAAATCAACCATTTTATTGAGCGCCCGCGTGTTGGCCCAATCAGCCGAGTGATCGGAGTGGCCGGTGGGCGGGCTTACTTGGTGCTGGGTCCAGCCTGCACGCTCCAGTTGCCAATAAAGATCATATTGCGGCTCTTTTACCTGCGTGCCGGTGGCGCGGAAAAGTGCAATTACAAACTCAAACGGCGTGCGCAGCTTAGCGGGCGTGGTGGTGGCAAACTCCTCCGAAAGCACGATGGCGCGGATAACCTGCGCAATCTGGTCTTCATCATGCACGGCCTTGGCAAACACCTCTGCGATGCGGGCCTTAAAGGCCTCGCTCGGGGTCTCCAGCCCAAGGCGGCGCAGGATTTTTTCGGTCACAAAGCGCGCAGTGGCGGGGTGGGCCGCGAGGATATCGAGCACTTTGTTGCCGTCTGCCATGGGCGCGGCATTGGCCTCAAACTCCACACCCAAAATGCGCTTTTGGTAGGGGTCATGCCAGAGCCTGGCAAAGTAAAATTCGCCGGTGGCGGGCTTGTCGGTGCCATCATCCAGCCAATCGCCGTCGCCCACCGTCCAGCCGCTGAATGCCCGTGCCACCTCGTAGACATCTTGGTCTATGTAGCCCTCGGCAAGGCCATCCTCCGCACCCGGAACTTCGTGCCAACTATCATATTGGTCATTCAGGTAATTGGCCGCACCCATGGTGTGCAGCTCCAGAAGCTCTCGGGCATAGTTTTCATTGGCGGGGGAGGCGCGGGATGAAGCATTATTCAGATAATAAAGCATGGTTGGCGCGTGCGCGGTTTCGCCTAGCAGAGCGCGAAAATTGCCCAGCGCATGGCGGCGCATACTGCGGTCATATTCCGGGAAGAACACCGCCGTTTCCACGTCTTTCAGTGCATTGGCGTTGAAGTGGTTATGCCAGAACTGGGCCATAACCTCGCGGAGCTGCGCATTGGCATGGGTGGCCCGAATGAAGCTGGCGGCAATCACTTCGTTGCCAGGGCGCTCGCGCTCAGAAAAGTCAAATGGCAGGTCAAAATCCATGAATTTGACCATCTCGGCGGCAGGGGCATCCAGCAAAGTAAGGTGGCGCATTTCGTCCACCGCGGCCCATGTTTCGCCGGTATCGGATTCGCCCTCTTCATACTCAATGTGCAGCCGTGCGGCGGCAATGCGCGCCTCGATCGCGGGGTCGCTTTCAGGCATGGCCAGCTGGTTTTCAAGCCAACCATCAAGGCCGAGCCGATCAAATTCAGCCACGCTATCGGTGGTAGCCCCAAAGGTTAGCCGATTGAGGTAAACACTGGGCGGGTTAACCCCAAAATTCGCCATGGCACGCGGGGCGGCAAGGCTGGCCAGCGCCACCCCAAGCAAGCCTTTGTGAAATTCGCGCCGTGTGACCATGGCCTATGCTCCCGAGAAAAGTTGTTGTTTCTCTGAGCATAGACAGTTTCTCACCCAGCGATATAAGCGGGTTTTTGCTAGGCCGATTCCGGCCTATTCTGGGCTGACTGCGCGTGCAATTTCCCTGAACATCGCAATATTTTCCAGGTTCACCCCCGCTTGCGTGAAGCCACGATCCGCTGAGTTAAGCGCAATCACCACGCCTTTGAGGGGGTTGATATAAATATATTGCCCATAAACGCCACGCGCGAAATATTCGCCCTCTATGCCATCTGCGGGCAGCCACCACTGAAAGCCATAGCCAGTGCGGCTCGGCGTATTGGGCGCGCTGTCCACCGTAGAGGCCGCCACCCATGCGGCAGGCACTACCTGCACCCCATTCCACAGGCCGTTTTGCAAAAACAACTGCCCCATGCGGGCGTAATCGCGGATGCGCAAGTTTAGCCCGCCCAGCACAAAAGCCACGCCGTAACCGTCTGTGAGGTAAATCGGATCGGCCTCCAGCCCCAAGGGTGCAAGCAGTTTTTCGGTCATAAGCTCTGGGATACCCCTCCCCGTCGCCCCCCGAATAACCATGCTCAAAACATGGGTGTCTATCGAGACATATTGCCAAGCCTCCCCCGGCGCGCGATCTCGTTCGGAAATACTGGCCGCAAATTCATCCATAGAGCCGCCAAGCCCCAACACCCGCCCCATTTTGTTAATGTCGGAATTAAAGTCGAGGTAATCCTCGTTAAACCGCACACCCGAGGCCATGTTGAGCACGTTGCGGATGGTCGCGCCTTCATAAGCACTGCCGATCAGGCTGGGCGCATATTTCGTAACGTGGTCATCAATCGAGGCAATGTCGCCGTCTTCCAGCACGATCCCCATCAGCGCGGACAGGAAGCTTTTGGCCACCGACCACGAGATCCGCAGGTCGGTATCTGGTGTACCTAGATAGTAGCTTTCATGCACCAGCATGCCGTCTTTTAGCACCACCAGCCCCGTAACCGCCCGCTCTTCTACCCAACTGCTAATGTCAGGCAGCTCGACAGGGCGCATAATCAGTGGGCTTGGGGCATCAGGCACCAAAAGCGGGGTGCTGTGAAACAGCTCATCCATATGCGAGAAGTTGTGAACGATTTTCTCTTCGTTAAACAGCGAGTTTACCGCCAGCAATCGGGTAATGTCGTCGCGCTTCCAGAACGCAAGGCCTGCAAGGATGATGGCCAATAAGAGGAGCGCCCGCAGCGCCCATTTGAAAAACTTCCGCATGTTATTCTCCCTCGTTACCTATCTTGTCCATAATATTTACCAGCTCTGCCGCCACGCCCGTTTCAGACATGGCATGCCCCGCCAAATTCACCATCCGCAGGTCGGACTCCGGCCATGCATCGTGGATTTTATGGGCCGTGTGTGGCGGGCACACCATGTCATATCGGCCCTGCACGATGTAGCCTTTGATGCCATGCAAGCGCCGCATATTGGCCTCGATCTGGTGCTCATCATCCAGCCAGCCATTGTGGGTGAAATAGTGGTTTTCAATACGGGCAAAGGCCTGTGCATGCCGCGCCCCTGCGCCCTGAATACGACCATCAGAAACCAGCGTTGCGAGGGTGTTTTCCCAGCCAGTCCAAATACGAGCCGCCTGCGCAGCAGCTTCCTCATCAGGGCCAAACAAGCGTTTGTGATAGGCCGCTATCAGGTCGCCCTGCTCAGCCCGCGGAATAATACCTTTAAACAGCGCCCAAGCCTCGGGCCAAAAAGCCCCCGCACCGCCGCCGTAAAACCAAGCAAGCTCCGCCTTGGTCAAGGTAAACACCCCGCGCAGCACCATGGCGCGCACGCGCTCGGCATGGGTTTGGCCATAAAGCAGGCTCAGGGTCGCCCCCCACGAGCCGCCAAACACTACCCATTTGTCAATTTTCAGCCGCGTGCGTATCCGCTCAATATCAGCCACCAAATCCCACGTGGTGTTATTTTCAACGCTGGCAAACGGCGTAGACCGCCCGCAGCCCCGCTGGTCAAACAAAATGGCGCGGAATTTGTCAGGGTTAAAATAACGCCGCATCGAAGCCGAGCAGCCGCCCCCCGGCCCGCCATGCAGCACCACCACGGGAATGCCCTTTGGGTTGCCTGATTGTTCCACATAAAGCCGGTGGCCGCCGGTCATCTCCATGGTTTCAGACATAAACGGGTCTCGGTGCGGGTAAAGGGGCGTGTGAGAGGCTTGCGGGCTGGTATGTTCGGGCATTTGGTGGCACTATCCGGTTTAGGCTTTTTGGCAGCATGGCAGGTTAAGACAATGAGTGCAACGGACTCCCGAAATACAATCGACAAAACAGAAGTCGCGAAATTTGAGGCGATGGCGGCGGAGTGGTGGGACCCTACGGGGAAGTTCAAACCGCTGCATATGCTGAACCCAACGCGGCTGGAATATATCGTTGACCAGATCGCGGCAGAGTTTGGCCGCGACCGCAAAAACCTGAAGCCATTTGAAGGTTTGCGCCTGTTGGACATCGGCTGCGGTGGAGGCTTGCTGAGCGAGCCGATGGCGCGGCTCGGGGCCACTGTGGTGGGGGCCGATGCGGCGGCGGGAAATATCCCTGTTGCGCAAATCCATGCCGCGCAATCAGGGCTGGAAATTGACTATCGCCACACCATGGCCGAGGCGCTGGTAGATGATGGTGAGCAGTTTGATGTGATCCTCAACATGGAAGTGATCGAGCACGTGGCCGACCCGCAGGCGTTTTTGCATGCCTGTGAGGCGCTGCTGAAGCCCGGCGGGCTGATGGTATGCTCAACGATAAATCGCAACCCAAAAAGCTATATGGTGGCCATTATTGGCGCCGAGCGCGTGATGCGCTGGTTGCCCGTGGGCACGCATGAATGGGATAAGTTTATTACGCCTGATGAGCTATTTTCCTTGATAGAGGCGGCAAAGCTGGAGCCAGTAGACCGCAAAGGATTTGCCTTCAATCCACTCCTCTGGAGCTGGTCCATTTCCGTGCGAGACCTGTCGGTAAACTACGTGACAGCAAGCGTAAAGCCAAGCTAGCCGCTTTTACGCTTTAGGAGGTCCATCACCGGGCCAAACACTGATTTGGTAAAGCGTGCGCGGCCTTTGGCGATCACCAGCAAGGCCAGTTCCCACATAAACCACAAATCGCAAAACAGGCGACCATGGCGAGCTTTGACCTTCTCAAGCTCTTCAAACAAGTCGCCAGTTGCGACTTCTGCATCGCCTGACTTGCAAACAAAGAGTAAAATGGCATCAGTAAAAACCACTTTAGAGGGAAGGATGGAATTCCTAATGTCAAACCCAGGGATCGAAGCCGCGAACAATACTGTTGATTTTTGAACTTCTCTTTTTGGAAATAGCGGCATTTCCGAAATCGGTATCTGCGCTTTCTGAATCCACTCGGACCATAATTCTCTCGAACGTTTCCGAAAAAACCGTAATGGAAAAAGCTTCTTCAACTGAAATTTTATTCTCGCCCATTGCATAGAGAGTTTTCAAAAATTCAGGAGTCATCTCTGCTGATGACTTTGAATAGGGTTTATTACTCATACCAAAACCCCCTTAGCCATCGCGTTCAGCGTATGCATCGCATGAGACAGCGCAATCTGCCCATCGCCCGTCACCCTTATCAATTTCTTCCGCTTCCCCCCGCGCACCTTAGTGGCCTCGCCCATCCAAGGCGCGACCAAGCCGCGTTGCTCTAAGCGGTCCAAAGCAGAATGAAGCGCCCCGATTGAGAGCTTTTCATGAGCGTGCTCAAAGAGCTTATCCAGAATTTTTGGCGCATAGGCCTCCAACCCGCAATGAAGAATGGCAAGAAGCACTTTGGTCTCACGATCTAAGAGCTTTGTGTGACATAGAATATTACCTCTGATTTTCAGATAATACAGGCGTATCCTGCGGGTTTGTCAATAATATCTGAAAAACAAATAATATAAAAGCAAAGCACCCCTGAGGCCCTAGGCCGAAGCGCGCCGCGTGAGGGGGGCAAACAGGGGCACCGCCCCGCCTTTGCTCCCCGAGCGCGGCGCATGGCCGGAACTGTCCAAAAGCGCCGAGCTTGCTTTGACTTCGGGGAGCTAAAGCCCCCCTCGGCCAAAGCACAGTTTTCAGCAAGCTGAAAAATGCCTGCCGCTGGCCGTGGCCTCGCTTCGCTCGGCGGTGCCTAGCCTAAAGGTTTGCGCGCTACCAGATCAATCAGCGCAGACATGCCGGAATGGCCAGCACCCTCATCAATTTCGCGTTCATAGGCGTGCAATTCAACAATTTCGAAATCACTGAAGGCCTCGCGAAGCATCTCTTCGGTATAAAGATTCTCGACAAAAGGCGGGCCGCCTGTGCCGAATTCGAGCTGCTTGGGAGTATACCCATGCAGCAATATATGCCCGCCGGGCTTTACAGCAATCTTCATGCCTTCAAATTGTGCGGCGCGCCCTTCTGGCCCGACAAACTGGATAAACACGCCGACCACAAGGTCATAGGCTTTTGCGCCCCAATCCCACTTGCCGATATCCGCAACGTTAAAATCCACCTCTACGCCCGCGGCTTTGGCCAGTGCCTGCGCCTTTTCAACAGCTACATCGGCGCTATCCATGGCCGTAACCTGCACGCCTTGCCTCGCCATAAACACCGAATTTCGCCCCTCGCCATCGGCAACAGCCAGCGCAGTAACGCCTTGCCTTAAATAGGTTTTATGACCTCGCAGATATTGCGCCGGTTCCGTGCCAAACAAGTACCCGGGCTTGGCATAACGATCATTCCACATCAAATCACCTCCAGTCTTTGCAGAATTTCATTCTGCTAAAGATAAGGTTGAATTGCCGTTATCCAAGGTCCGCAGCAACATTCTTCAAGTGCCACCATGCATTCTCGCATTCTGATTATGCAAAATCGCTAGTATCCACAGGTTGATCGTGTATTTTTGCAATATATATCGTCATGCTATCAAACCTGAACATTACTTTCAGGGCAATATTTATAGAACCAAAAGGACATATTCATGGCAAATATTTCCAAAGGCGCCAAGGGCAAGCCTGTCGCGCAATTGCAAAAGGAACTATACTCTATTCCCTGCAAAGCCCGAAGGTTTTGGTCTGAGGTGATGCGGAAATTATCTGTGACTTGTGTTCGAAAGTCTGGCCATTGTTTTGGGATAATTTTTCGAAAGAACTTCAGAATGGCTTTGGTAAGCTGCTTTTGCGTTGGATCGGCGTGATTGTGGGTGACGTGTTGGTGCATCACGGCCCAGAGCCTTTCAATTGGATTTAAGTGCGGGCAGTAGGGCGGCAGCTGGATCAGGTGGATGCGGCAGTTTTTGCGCGACAGGAAGGCCCTGACATCAGGTCCTTTGTGGTAGGCGGCGTTGTCCCAGATCACGTGAATGATGCATTTTTTGGGATTGCGTGCCTCGATTTTGGCCAGCAATTGCACGGCACTCACGCCAGCCACTGTGATCGGCGCGACGAAAGGCGTATCGAAGGTTTCAAGGTTCAGCGCGCCGTGAATGTTGACGCGGGCGCGGCCTGAAGTGGTTTTGAGCGTGGGGTTTGTACCCTTCTTCACCCAACCAAAGGCGGGCTTGCTTTGATATTCTGGATGCACGGCGTCTGCGAAGTAGACCGCCGCATCATCGGCCAGCGAAGTCAGCATATTTTCATAAATTGCGATGAACTCAGCTTGTTTGGCGACACCGGCCACGCGCGGCAGGGCCTTGGGTTTACGATATTCAAAGCCTAGTCGCGCCAAAAGCTTAACACAGCCTGAATGAGAATATTCCAGATCGAACTGCGCCGTGACATAGGCGCGGATTTCCACGGTAGGTCGGCAAAAGCGTTCCTCAAGCCACGCACAAAGAGCGACCTGCTGCGCGACAGACAGCCGCGATTGCCCACCTTTCCAACCATCATAAGCAACGGCATCCCAGCCCTCGGCCAGATATTGTTTGTGCCAGCCACGCAGCGTGTCGTCATCAAGGTAAAGCACCTGCGCAATCTCGACACAGGGCTTGTCGTCATCAAGTAGTAAAAGCGCATTCGCCCGCCGCACAACACCATGATCCTCGCGCTGACGTCTCACACAGGCCAAGAGTTCGAGGCGGTCTTCACGGGAAAGAAAATTAGGACGGATCATATCAGAAACAGAATCTATGCCCGCCAAAACGTCAACAGGATCTTCGCGTACTCAAGGACGCACAGTATA
>WTAL01000188.1 GCA_013139635.1 Paracoccaceae bacterium | reverse complement strand
GGCGCGCGCATTGTGGTGGCCGAAAAGGCGCTGCCCGCGCGGGCGTGCAACAGCCTCAATACGGTTTTGCAAAACTTTGACCGCTGGCGGGAGGCCCTGCACGGCGGGGCGGATTTTATCCGGCTGGCGGAAACCATTCTGGATGAAAGCGGCTATATGGACCGCTGGAAAAACGATAAAAGCATCGAGGCCGAGGGGCGGGTTGAAAACCTGAAAGAGCTGATTGAGGCGCTGGATGGCTTTGAAAACCTGCAAGGGTTTTTGGAGCATGTCAGCCTTGTGATGGAAAATGCGCAAACAGACAGCGAGGAAAAGGTCAGCATTATGACTTTGCACGCCGCCAAGGGCCTAGAGTTCCCCTGCGTGTTTTTGCCCGGCTGGGAAGACGGGCTTTTCCCGTCCCAGCGCTCTATGGATGAAAGTGGGCTGAAGGGCGAGGAAGAGGAGCGGCGGCTGGCTTATGTGGGCATTACGCGCGCCGAAGAGCTGTGCACTATATCCTTTGTGGCTAACCGGCAGATGTTTGGCCGCTGGCAAAATGCCCTGCCCTCGCGCTTTATTGACGAACTACCGCCAGCGCATGTAGAGGTGCTCACCCCGCCCGGCCTTTACGGCGGCAATTACGGCGCGGCGGCTCCCAAAAGCCACCTTGAAAGCCGCGTGCAACAGGCAGACACCTACCGCTCCCCCGGTTGGCAACGCCTACAAAACCAACCCCGCCGCACGGCTACACCTCGCCCACGACAGGTCGTTGAAGACGCCGTTGAGGTTTTTGAACTTGGCGAGCGGGTGTTCCACCAAAAATTTGGCTATGGGGCCGTGGTGACCGTTGACGGCGGCAAACTTAGTGTAGCCTTTGAGAAATCAGACACCAAAAACGTGATGGCCGACTATGTAACGCGCTCTAGCGACGTTCCTTTTTAACCGCAGCGCACCACTTAGAGTGGGTATTCAAGCTTCACCCTAATTGATAAATTTTTGTGGGTTATCGCTTGAACCGTTTTCAAGATGCGTTACTAACAGCTTAATAAAACGCCAAACCCATTTTGTGGCGTTGTTTTATAGTAGAATTCATTTCGTAAGGTTTAAATAGAATGTTTAGTCTCCTGAAGCCGATCATACTTACCCTGATTATTATATGCAATTTTGCCCCCCTACATGCCCAAACAAACGAACCACCAAAGGTTGCGTTTCTCTACCTTTCACCGGCTGATGACGCCACAGGCTGGACAAAACAGCATGAACGTGGCCGGCGCGCGGCCTCGGCTTATTTTGGCCCCAAAGCCCAGCTTGATTTCTTTGAGAATATTCCAGATAGTGCGGCCGCCCTGCCATTGATGCGCCAACTCGCGCTAGACGGCTACGACATGTTTTTTTGCAGCTCGATCGTTTTTCAGGAAGCTGCCATTAACCTTTCCTTTGAATTTCCCGACGTTAAAATTGAAGTGGCCACAGGCTATGTGCGCACCGACAATTTAGCCACCTATTCAGCCCGCTTTTATGAGGGTCGCTATGTGCATGGCCTCATCGCCGGCCTTGTTACCAAAACCAACAAAGTTGGGTTCATTGCGTCTCTGCCCACACCTGAAGTGCTGCGCGGGCTAAATGCTGCCTTTTTGGCGGCCCGCTCGGTAAATCCGGACGTAACTTTCGATATTGTTTGGACCAATAGCTATTATAACCCTGAGCGCGAAGAACAGGCCGCACGGCAGCTTGTGATGGATGGCGCCGATATTTTGATGCAATCCACCTATACGCCGCGCCCGATGCAAGTGGCTGAGGAACTGGGCATACATGCGTTTGGCTGGGCCTCTGAAATGCGGGAATATGGGCCAAATGCCAGCCTCACCTCAACGATTGACCACTGGGGCCCTTATTATATCGGCCGTGTGCGCGCGCTCATTGATGGCCGCTGGACGCCGAACGAAAGTGTAAATAGCATGGGCAGTAATACCCAGATTATTGGCCGCTTATCCGATGATATTCCCAATCGGGTCACGCTATTGGCGCTCGACACAATTTCAAGATTGCGAAAAGGAGAGCTACACCCCTTCACCGGCCCCATTCGCCGACAAGACGGCACCGGCTGGTTGGCAGCGGGGGAAACCGCCAGCGAATCTGAACTCTTAACAATGAATTTTTTTGTGGAAGGTATAACGGGGATAATACCTGCAATGCAGTAAGGCTGCGCAGGAAATTTACCGGAGAATAAAAAAACCGTAGGCGAACGCTTGCAAACCTTAATGGATCATGTCAATGTCGGCAGCTAAGAGTTCTGTTTTCAAACCATAAATTGAAAACTGGGGCTAACACAGAATGCGCCTGGAGACGCCTATGCATAAGATTAAGCTAATTGCAGTTTTGGTTTTTACTTTTTTTGCTCAAATTTCTATTGCGCAGGACGTCCCGCGAATTGCATTTATTTACCACACGCCTGAAGATACTATTGGCTGGTCTTTTGAGCATGATCGCGCGCGCAAGGATGTTGAGGCCTATTTTGGAAGCCAAGTTGAGGTTTCCTATTTTTGGAGCATCGCCGAGGGCGACGAGGGCGAAGCCAAAATGAAAGAACTAGCTGCAGAAGGCTATGACCTTATATTTGCAACGTCTTATGGTTATCTATCAGGTGCTATAAACGCTGCCTTTGCTTACCCAGACGTAAAAATCGAGCATTCGAACGGATATGTAAGAGCACCAAATTCATCAGTATACAGCATTCGCACCTATGAAGGCCGCGTGCCACAAGGCATTCTGGCTGGCCACATGACGGAAACTAACAAAATTGGCTACATTGCTTCTTTTGCCATTCCATACGTCCTTCGTGATATTAACGCCGCCTTTCTCGCGGCCCGCTCCGTTAACCCGGATGTGGAAATTGAAGTTGTTTGGCTGAATACATGGGAAAATCACGACTTGGAGGCGCAAGCCGCACGAGACCTGATTGCCAATGGCGCAGATGTTTTGATGCAAAACACAAACACAATCCAACCAACAATTGTGGCTCAGGAGCTGGGCGTATTTGCCTTCGGGCAAGATTCAGACATGCGCGCCTATGGGCCGGACTCTCAACTGACAGCCTCTATCAACCATTGGTCGCCTTACTATATTCGCCGGATACAATCTCTTATTGATGGCACGTGGGAAAGCACCGACACTTGGGAGGGGATCGCAACTGATATTCTCGAAATTGGTGTGTTTTCTGATAGGGTGCCTTTGCGCATTCAAGAACAGGCAGCAGATGCGGTGGCCCGCATTCGCTCAGGGCGCTTGCACCCCTTTACGGGGCCAATTCGCAGGCAAGATGGCACGGGCTGGTTAGCCGCTGGTGAAACCGCGTCAGATTCAGATCTACTTACTATGGGGTTTTTTGTGGAAGGTATAACCGGGATTATCCCGCGTTAATCGTCACAAATAGGGTTTAAGACAGATTGAGAACAATATGAAACAGTTAAACAAGTTTATTTCATGGGGCCTGATTGCGACGGGGATGCTATATTCCTCGCCCGTAATGGCACAAGAAAACATGGTTACGTTGCGGTCTGTTGACCAAAATTTCGAGGCCACCGGGGAACTTGTTTCGTCGGATGAAGACTTTTATGTTCTGCGTACAATTATTGGTGAAATGAATGTGCCGCGGCGTGAAGTTGAGTGCCTAGGGGAGGCCTGCCCGACCGAAAGTACTGAAATAACATTGACCTCGGGGGATGGCTCTCTATTTACGGGTGATTTGCTGGGCTATGATGGCACCAACTACATATTAAAAACGACCATTGGTGTGCTCACAATTCGGGGTGAATTTGTGCAGTGTGAAGGCGAGGCGTGCCCTGCGGAAACGCAGGTTGCCGAAGTAGACAACGTGGTTGTGCTTCGTTCTGGTGATGGCACCTTCTTTGAAGGCGAATTGCAGGATTATGACGGCACCAACTACATACTAAAAACCTCTGTGGGCGTGCTCACTATTCGGGGTGAATTTGTGCAGTGCGAGGGCGAAAGCTGCCCTGAAACTGGCCCTGCCGTGGCTAGCTTTACCATCGCGTCCCCTCCAAACGAAGGGGAATCCTTTATTGGAGAAGTGCTGGCGCGCTTTACAGCTGAAAAATCCTTGAACCTCACCCGCTCGATTGGCGGCGAAGGCAATACACAATACCTGATCGGTGATAACAGCGGCGCCTTGATTGCCGACATTACCGTTGTGGCCGCGAATGATAGGGCCTCTATTGAGGATCTATTTTCAAATGGCGCCGCCTTTGCCCTAACCCGTGAAGCGTTTTCACCGCAAACGGTTGCAGAGGTCACAGGCATGGCTGTGCCTGATATTAACCAATTCCTCAGCTCTCGGCCGATTGCACTGGACGCCTTGGTGGCGCATGTTCACCCTGAAAACCGCGTTAACTCTATTTCTTTGGCGCAAATGGGCGACATCCTATCCGGCCGGATCACGAACTGGGCTCAAATTGGTGGCGATGATCTTCCCATTAGAGTTCATGTTATGGATACCGAAAGCAATTTGGCACGGGTGGTTGAGCGCGACATTCTCGGGCCACGCAGATTGCGGCTTGTGGCCGATGGCATTGTGCACACATCTCTGGCCGAGATGGGCAGTGCGGTGGCGGACGATATATCAGCCTTTACAGTGGCTTATCGCTCGGCAGCGCCTTTAACAAAGGTGACCAGCACACGAAATACCTGCAACATGTTTTCAAGTGCCAGCAATTTTTCTCTGCAAACCGGGGAATATCCGCTGACATCGACATGGAACCTTTATACGCTCAACAACAATGACATCCCCGATTTTGCAAAATCAATTGCGGATTATTTGGTGTCTGACCAAGGGCAAGCGGCGGCAGAAACCGTAGGGCTTGTTGGCCTTGCGATTGATCGCCAGCCTATGAGTGCCCAAGGTGAACGCCTGCTTTCAGCGATGCTGGCAGAGAGTTTGAATGCACAGGGTATTAACGCTTATCGCAACTATCTGGCAGAAGTTTCAACCGCTACGCGCTTATCAACAACGCTGCGCTTTCTGACTGGCTCTTCAACGCTTGATGCGCGCGGGATCGCCGATGTGCGCAGAATTTCCAACCTTGTTAGCAGCGGGGCTTTGGACGGTGATCGCATTATGATTATCGGTTTTAGCGACTCTGTCGGCAATTTTGGTGGCAATATTAACCTGTCGCGCAATCGTGCGGGTGTGGTTAAGGGGCTGTTACTGCAAGACAATATTGGCCGGTTGCAAAGCCAAGATGTGCTGGCGTTTGGATTTGGTCCCGTTGCGCCTGTGGGCTGTAACACCTCGGTTGAAGGCAAAAGTCTCAATCGCCGTGTAGAAGTTTGGATCCGTGGTGCCAACCAAGAGCGGTTGCGCTAAGCTTTAAAGCATCCGCGCCTCCTCGGCGGCCTAACGTCGGGGCTGCGCCCCTTTGGTTAGGACACCTCATCGGCGCGGGCGGCAAGCCGCCTTGCCCTACGGGCCATGGCCTCGGCTTTGCCTCGGTGGGTCAAGATTATACGATCAGACGTAAAAATAGCGCCGCGAGAGGGGAGGACTCTTGCGACGCCATTTTTTTACCGGATGGTGGGAGGAACCTCCGGTAATTCTAGCCTTTCGACTTGCAGTGAAATCTAAATTGCCTGTTACCGCGTTAAAAACCGCTGTCTCTTCAGCAATTTAGATATTATCTCACAACGATACGTCGAAAGGCGTTCCTTGCCAGTTGGTGGGAGAACCCGCTGGCAAAACTCTGAAACTGTTAGTGGTAAACCGCTTTGCGGGCTACGTCTGTGATCATTGAGCGGTTCAAGCCCAGGTCATGCAATTCACGATCAGAGAGCGCATTGAGCTCGGAGATGGTTTTGCGGAACATGGCGCGCTGGCGCATGGTTTTCTTAAAAGTCTCGAACGCATACAGCACACGAACGGGGAGTGCTGTCGGAGCACTTACGCGAGGCAGGGTTACAAATGCCATTTTCTTTTTTCCTTCATTTCATTTTCTAATAATAGGGATATAGGAACATGCTGCACTGCAACAACGCATAATGCGGCCCTAGCGCCTTGCAAAAAATGCATAGCTATGGCGTTCCCACCTGCCCTGCCCTAAACTCACCGAAATGAACCTCTCAGCCCTCACCACAAAACCCTTTCGGCATTACCTGATCGGCAATGCTATTTCGCTGCATGGGTTATGGGTGCAAAAGATCACCATTGGCTGGATGGCGTGGGAGGCGACGGGGTCGACCGCATTCCTTGGCTGGCTGGCTTTCCTCAACTACGCCCCGCCACTGTTTCTCGGGCCGTTTTTCGGCGTGGTGGTGGATAGGGTGAATATCCGTAGGGCGGCAATGACCACGCAAACCCTGTTTACTCTGGGGGCTTTTGTGCTGCTGGGCATTCACATGGCGGGGCTGAGCGGGCGCTTTAGCCTTTCAGCGGTGGCGCTGATGATTGGGTTGGTGACATCGGCCCAGCATCCTATTCGCATGGCGATCACGCCAAGGCTGGCGCCAAATAGCCAACTGCCCTCGGTGGTGCTGCTGCTTTCGCTCAATTTTAATATTGCGCGCGTAGTTGGCCCGGCCATTGGCGGCGGGATTATTGCCGCTTTTGGGCTGACGGCAGCGCTGGTTTTCACCATCGTTGCTTTTGTCCCTTTTATTTACATTGTCAGCACCCTTTCGCCTCGCCCCAATAAACCAAAGCCAAAAGCCAGCATGAAGGCCGACTTTACAGAAGGGCTAAGCTATGTGCTGCGCTCTCGCTTCATTCGCACGGCCACGCTGATCACGGGCCTGTTTTCACTGGCGGGGCGCGGGGCGCTTGAGATTTTGCCGAGCATCGCCGATGGCGTGTTTCAGCGCGGCGCGGCGGGGCTAGGCACGCTTACGGCGGCGGCGGGCATTGGCGCGCTGCTGGCGGCGGCTGTCCAGATTTTAATGCGCGGGCCGGTGAAAGGGCGGATGCCGAAAATATCTATGGGGGCTGCCATTGTAGGGCCATTGGCCGCCGCTGGTTTGGGCATCATCGCCCAATGGGAGGTCGTGGTTTTCATCGTAGGGTTCCTCGGGTTTACCGGCACATTGGTGGGGGTTGGCATGCAATCGGCTATCCAAATGCAGGTAGAGGACCACCTGCGCGGGCGGGTCATGAGCCTGTGGATAATGGTCGCCATGGGCGGCACGGCCTTTGGCTCTTTGCTCGTGGGTGGCATGGCAGATGCCCTTGGTCTCGCGCTGGCCTTGCAAATTACTGGCATTTCCACCGCCTTTGCGGTTTTAACCCTGCTAATATTGAGAAGAATCGGACAAATCCGAGAAAGCCGTTGAAACTCAGGCCGTTTTGCAGTGAAATGAGCGGCAGAATCGGGGGAACTCGTTTTGACAAAGGGAACCGCGCACTTAGACGCGTTGACCACAACAAGGAGATACGAATGAAAAAAATTCTACTGGCGTCTACCGCCGCAACGCTGCTGGCTACAAATGCTTTTGCAGCTGGCCACGAGATTAACATCGGGGTGATCCTCGGCTTCACAGGCCCGATCGAATCCCTCACACCAGATATGGCGCTTGGTGCCGAGCTGGCGATTGACGAAGTTAACGCTGCGGGCACTTTGCTCGGCGGTGGCAAGACCCTCGTTTCGCTGCGTGCTGACTCAACATGTGTTGACAGCTCCGCCGCTCAGGCCGCTGCCGAAGCTCTGGTTTCAACAAGCAATGTTGCCGCCATCATGGGCGCTGACTGCTCGGGCGTAACCACCGCCATCGCCAATAACGTGGCCGTGCCAAACGGTGTTGTGATGATCTCGCCTTCCGCGACATCCCCAGCGCTTTCCACCATTGAAGATAACGACCTGTTCTTCCGCACATCCCCTTCTGACGCGCGCCAAGGCCAAGTGCTTTCTGACGTGTTGATGGACAAAGGCGTAATGTCAATCGCGGTTACTTATACCAACAACGACTATGGCAAAGGTTTGGCTGACGCTTTCCAAAGCTCATATGAAGCTGCTGGCGGCACCGTAACCATTTCGGCTGCGCACGAAGACGGCAAAGGCGACTATTCCGCTGAAGTTGGCGCATTGGCCGCGGCTGGTGGCGAAATGCTGGCTGTGTTTGGCTATGCTGACCAAGGTGGTGCTGGCATCATCCAAGGTGCGCTCGATACAGGCGCGTTTGATACCTTCGTGATGGGCGACGGCATGAAGTCCCAAGCTCTGATCGACAATATTGGCCCAGATCTTGCTGGTTCCATCGGCACGCAGCCCGGCTCTGCTGGTGAAGGCGCTGCGAAATTGGCAGAAATGCTGACAGGTATTGCTGGCACGCCAGACGGCCCGTTCACAGCTGAAAGCTATGACGCCGCTGCGCTTATCGCGCTGGCGATCCAAGCTGGTGGCTCTGCTGACCGTGCTTCCATTGCTGCCCAAGTTCTTAACGTGGCAAACGCCCCGGGTGAGATGATTGGTGTTGGCGAGCTGGCCAAAGGCCTAGAGATCCTCGCCAATGGCGGCGAGATCGACTACCAAGGCGCTTCAGACGTTGAGCTGATTGGCCCGGGTGAGGCCGCTGGCTCTTACCAAGAGTATGTGGTTGAAGACGGCGCGTTTAAAGTGCTGCGCATCCGCTAGTATCGCTAACTAAACTTAAACAGCCCGGCTTTTGCTGGGCTGTTTGCATACACGGGGGTGGGTA
>WTAL01000111.1 GCA_013139635.1 Paracoccaceae bacterium | reverse complement strand
CTACATCGAGATGTTTTACAATCCGAACCGCAAGCACACGAACAACGGCATGCTGTCGCCAGTTGAATATGAAGAAAGACAGTGTAAATTGAACAAAGCAGGTGTCTAGGAAACTAGGGGCACCTCAGGGAGCGATAACGTTCTCTACATAATATGAGAAGATGAGGCACATCAGATCTTCATCGTCTTCAAATTTTGTCGCAAGCGTCTCCAATGTATGCTGCTTTGTGCTTCCGCTCTGCTTTAGTTTCAGTTCAAGTGTTGGCAGCAGGCCAACCGATGCTCCCGAGCCTATGAGGAAGTTCAAATTCTTATCGTAAATGTCGTTTCTGTTAATCACCGTCATTTCTCCCCCCTGATTGCAATTACAACCTAAGCGATATGCCGCTTACTTACTAGGGTTGGGATCTAAACGTCTACTCATGGGGAAGCGAATCTAAAAGCTTATCGCCGCACTGAAAGTCCGCATTCCGCCCATACTGTCGATGTAGCATGTCCGCTTTGGGGCTGGGAGCGGTCGCTCGTCGTTTTATGCGAAAAAGGCAGCTATGGGCCGGAAGGACCGTGGCACGATTGCATTCTACGGCGGCGTCGAGCCCAAACCTAAAACGTATGCAGGTCCAGAAATAGGTTTGCGAATTTACCTGTGATCTGCACTGTTTTGCTCACGCAGTTTTACCCCAATCAATGCAAACTTTGCGGTGCTCTTCGTATATCACACGCGACTCACCACTATAATCAATCCCAGCGGCGTCTAATCCCTTCAAGAAGCCTTCGCACACTGCATCATTGGTTTTACCGCCCGCATTGCCCAACATTGCTGTAAGTTGCGGAAAATGGTGGTGAGTGCAATAGATGCAAAGACGATCCAAGTTCAAAGCACCAGTTACCCAATTCCCCCACTTTTGGCTGCCTTCATCGAATACACCGGACGCAACTGCTATTTTTTTGAAATCAGTTGGCACGCCTGTTTTCGCGGATGCTATCAGGTGATCTATTGCCCGTTTCAGGTCGAATCCCTTTACAGTCCGGGTAGAAAGCTCGGCCATTGCTTCCTTACATAGCGCGGCGCTCATTTTGCCCGCATCTCTGTGACGGGATATGATCAACTCAAGTTGCTCGGGTGTCTTACTCGTCAAATCCATCGCGTTTCCTTTTTTACAAGCATCTTACGAGCATATCATGGTAAAGCAAAGCACTTGGAGCTTCCCACTGTCAGTGCGGGAATTGACGCCATGGCCAGTTAAGCTCGCCTATCAGGCTGAAGGGCAACTTTGTCCTCGTTGCCCTCCTTGCCCCCTCCACAAATGCAGCGCGAGATCTCGAATGTTAACTTCGCGGAAGCTGCAAAGCAGCGCCGCCAGCTCGGGTCAATGACCGGTCTGGCCGGAAGCGGCTTGGGTAATTATGGGGTCGATGAATATAACATCATTATAACGGTTCCATTTGTTGGATTACTTCACTTGTAATTATGCAAAGCACAGCAACTGGCGAATGCTTAGCTCGCCCCTCGGCTCCTGTCTCCAGCGGCGGGCATGCCCGACAGTAATTTGCTCCGGCCCTGTCAAAGTCTAAATACTTGGGATACGTTAGTGCTGGGGGAATACGATGTTTGCATTCTATGATTTTGAAACCACCGGAACGAGTCCGGATTTTGACCAACCGATTCAATTCGCGGCTATCCTTACTGATGATGATTTTAAACAGGTGGAACGGATCGATATTCGATGCCAGTTGGCCGCGCACATCTTACCAGCACCTTGGGCGATGGCTGTAACCGGTGTGACGCCGGAAGTGTTGAGTGACCAATCTCGACCCACATGGTTCGAGTTCACCCAGCAGATGGCCGACATCATTGAGCGGTGGGCACCGGCGACGTGGGTTGGGTATAATAGCATCGCATTTGATGAAGAGTTCTTCCGTCAGTCGTTTTACCAAAATTTGCAACCCAACCTTTATCTGACCCAGTTCAACGGTAATAATCGACTCGATATGATGAAAGTGGTGTTTTCTACCCATGTCCTTGCCCAGGATGCCCTACAGTGGCCGCTCAATGGTAAGGGTCAGAGATCCTTCAAACTCGACCAACTGGCCCCAGCGAACGGTTTTACCCAACACGATGCACATGATGCGTTAGGGGATGTTGAAGCCACCATACATATCGCGAAACTGATCCGAGACCGTGCACCAGAAGTCTGGGCTGAATGCCTGCGCAACCGTGACAAGCATGATGTGAACGCACTGCTGGAAACAGGCAGACCACTCCGGCTGATTGAACGATTTGGTGCCGCACCACCACGATCCTACATCGGCAGTTTTGCTGGACGAAACCCAGACAATCCAAACTCAATTGGTTTCTTTGACCTTCAATTGTCTGACCCTGAAGCATTGGCTGACGGTGGTGACGAAGTATGGGTTGCCGCCGTGTCCGCAACACCGAAACTGGTGAGAACCGTGGCAGTTAACAAATGCCCGTCGCCGTTTGAGATTAATGGTGTGATGCCGGAGATGGTTCAACGGGCTGAGTTCTTGGTCAACAATCCTGAATTACGTGAACGTATCGGGGGTGCCTTGGCTGGACGCTATGCGGATGGTGAAGAACCGGGTCACGTTGAACAACGGATGTATTCGGATTTCTATACCATCAATGACCGGCGACTTCTGGAACAGTTCCAAAAGGTTGATTGGTCTGATCGGTTGGGTATCATTGAACGGTTTCAGGATATCCGTTTACATCAGTTAGGGAAACGTTTGATCTTCCTGTATCAACCCAACTTGCTTTCGGACGAACAACGTAAATCGATGGAATCCGCCATACAGGACCGATGGTTGTCCAACGACCCAGAAACACCGTGGATGACAATCCCGAAGGTTGCTGAGCAGATGATGGAAATCGAAGATCAAGGGGCGGCTGGGTCTCCCGAATTAGCAATCCTTCAGAAGTATTACCGTCAGTTTGTAAATTCTTGAGATATCCGAGTTTGTGCCAAAACCACGAGAAAACGGGAACCTAATTCACGTCTCCTGCTCGTCGGTGATACATTGGGTGAAAACCGTCTGATAGTGTGTTCCTTCTATAATATAGTATATATGCAACACAGAGTGGGACGGTTTTACAGAAAAGGAACCATAACCTGATCAGAAAAACCGTGTGAAAGCGGGGTGCAAACAAATTCCCGCGCCAATCAGCACACCCAATACTCCGAGTTTTTCAACAGAATAGGCCGTTTCCGCAATTTAGAAAATTCGAAATTAATGTGGTAGAGGGGGGCGATCCCACCGTTGGCTGCATTTTGTATGAACGGCGCGATCATTTTGCAGAGGCGGAGCAACATCTCGGCGCTGGTGTTTGGGTTAATGTCATGACGGAAAAGTCAAAGATATCTGACGTTTCACAGTGGAAAAGTGGTGCGCCTTGAAGGAGAAGGTTCGAACTCTCTTTTTGAAGCGTTAGAGGAATGGGAACGCCATCTCACACAGGTAGACTTTGAAAGTCTGAGGTGTGGCGATGAACAACTCAGACAATAAATTCAATGAGATAGCTGGCAAGAAGGCGTCAAAGTATCTGCCGCCGTTTTCCTTGCGCCTTACGTTTGAAGAACGCGCCGTGTTAGACCGCGCATCCGCAGGAATGTCGCTTGGGGCGTATATTCGGGAGAAAATACTGGGGGATGACGTTTCCCCGCGCCATACACGCGGCAAATTCCCTGTGAAGGATCATGCGGCGTTGGGGCGGGTTTTGGGTGCTCTCGGGGCTTCTCGGCTGTCAGCGAACCTCAATCAGCTGGCAAAGGCGGTAAATTCCGGCTCCCTGCCCGTAACACCGGAAACCGAGGCGGATTTGGCTGAGGCCTGCGCCAGCGTTATGCAGCTGCGCAATGACCTGCTGCGCGCCTTGGGATCAATGCCGGAGGCTGGGTTATGATCCTGAAAGGCTCTCAGCGTGGCAATGCAGCGGAACTTGCACGGCATTTGATGAATGCGACGGATAACGAGCATGTGGAATTGCATGATATTCGCGGTTTTGCCAGTGAACGGCTGAGTGATGCGATGGCAGAAACGCAGGCCATAGCCAAAGGAACGCGCTGCCAGAAGTTCCTGTTTTCACTCAGCCTGAACCCGCCACAGGACGCCCAAGTGCCAATTGAACATTTTGAGGCTGCAATTGAACAAATTGAGCAAAAACTTGGGTTGGATAATCAGCCCCGCGCCATTGTGTTCCACGAAAAGGAAGGGCGGCGGCATGCGCACGTAGTCTGGTCGCGGATTGATGCGGAAAAGATGAAGGCCGTCACGATCCCCTACTACAAAAATCGGCTCATGGATGTTTCCAAGGAATTATTCCTTGAGCATGGCTGGGATATGCCAAAAGGCTTTATTGATCGAGAGTTGCGCAACCCGCTGAACTTTACCCATGCTGAATGGCAGCAAGCCAAACGTATCCAGCAAGACCCGCGCATAATCAAAGCGATGTTTCGGGAGTGCTGGAAGGCCTCGGATAACGCCGAAACGCTCAAAACGGCATTGCAAGAAAAAGGCTTCTATCTGGCCAAAGGAGATCGGCGGGGTGTTGTCGCGGTTGATTTCAGGGGCGAAATATACGCCCTAGCTCGTTGGACGGGGATTAAGGCCAAAGACGTAAAAGCGCGTATTACTGCACCTGACAAGCTGCCATCGGTCGAGGAAACCCGCACAGATATCGCCTCGCGCATGAACGCGCAGCTGAAAACCTATGTGCACGAGATTAAGGGCAGCTATCGCAGCCTCAAACCCTCCATTGAATACAGGCGTACCCAACTGGTGCAGCGTCATCGCACGGAGCGCAGACGCCTGAATGACGGCCACAAAGCCCGCTGGCAAAAGAAAACCAATGCCCGCGCTGCTCGTCTACCCAAAGGCATTGGCGGTGTTTGGAGCCGTATCACGGGCAAGCATTCAAAGATCAGGCAGGAAAACGAGGCTCAGGCTTGGCAGTCACACCTACGCGACCGCTCAGAGACAGATACCTTGATCATGAATCAACTGACCGAGCGGCAAAAACTACAAAAAACTATTGCCCGTGCGCGCGGCCAGCATTTGCAGGACATCAGCGAAATACACCATGAAATCGCTGAATACCTATCTATGCAGCGTAGTGATTTGCTGAAAATTGAGGGATTCAATAAAGCCTCTGGGGTTAAGGAAGTCACTTTGCTGCAACGCAGCCATATTAACGATGGTCCAGTGCATGAGCGGTAAAAACAGTGCCGAACAAGCTAACCAATAAAAGCGGGCACCAAGGGGAAAAGGTCGTGGCCTACATCGATCAGAGCACCGATGCCAAATCGAAGTCTTCAGAGAAGTAGTCTTTGAACACTCTGAGATTGTCCCCGTTGATGCCAAATTCATTTCTGAACTTATCCGCGACATACTGCGGCGCAGGATCAATAATCGTGACAAGGGGCATTGATGAACGACGTAAGAATGCATTCTGGAACAGCAGATTACTTTGCATATCTGTTCTGGGAAACGAATAGCCAATGACCACAATTTCGTCCGCTTCAGCCAAGGCGTCTTCAGCTGAGGACCAGAGGTTCGCAAAAAGCGATCCAAACATTTCATAGGTCTTGTGCTTCACTGGCGGGATTATGAGCGGCATTGAGACAAGGCCATTTCTTGGGGCCGACCCCTCCTCTCTCCAAGGCACCTTTGGTCTGGCACTGACTATCACCCTTCCATCGGGTGCGGCACGGCCAGGAACATCTGTAAGATTGGGTGGATAGTACCCGTAGGAATAGGGTTCATAGCCAGCCATGTAGCGGCCTGCGAAACATGCATAAGGCTCGTTGGTCTGCTCAAAAATATGTAGTGTATCGGGATCGAGGTCGTGTGACAGAACGTGCTGCCCCTCATCCAACAGCGCGTAGCCTGTGATCCAGTTGGTCGATCCGTGCAATTTCAAGAGTGCGGGGGCATCAGTATCTTTTGGCTTATCTTTCGTAGGTTTCCAACCATCCGCGAAGACGGATCGCGGCCTGACACCATATCCCCAATTCACGTTCCAGCCTGTCTCAACTGAAAGAGCACGATCCATCAGAGTGTCCCAGTTGAATGTGATAACCGTATCTTCGGTCGAGAGGAGATTTGCTATCTCGCGGTGTGGTTCCGATACCGGCCCATTTTGAATTTCATTGATTGCGGATGCAAAAATGAAAATCAGCTCGATGTAGGCGCGTTGCTCGGACATGTAGTCGATGAATTCCCGTCCTTCAGCTATCGCTTTGTTGCGATCACTTTCGATTTGAGAGTGTAGTTCTTCGATGTCGATTCCGGTTCGAAGGTACCCATTCGGATCAGAGATTCCTGTCTTGGCAAGATACCCCAAGAGACCTTCCTGCAAAGCCCATGGGTTTGCGCTGATCTGCAATTTGTCAAAGGTTGGGAAAAAGTCCTTTGCTACCGGCATCCGCTGGTTAGACGGTGATTGACCGTATGATTTTGATGCGCCAGCACCGAGTAGAAAAGTCCGCAAAATCGTTCCTCACCTTCTTAGAATGTAGCGACTGCGCGTGAAGTAAACTCCAATAGGATTCTGCCGCTGGAGAGGCTCACTTAGTTTAGTATCCACTACGATAGTGGCAGGAGACCAGCCTAAACTACAACCCTATAGGTAGTTAAGAGATTTATCGGTTATCGAATGTCCCGCTGGGGAAAACTTAAAGCACATTGTGCACTCGCAGCGAACACACGCTTTCCGACATAGAAATGCCCCGTCTGACGAAGGTCGGATTTTTCCCGCAGTGCCACCGTTTGAAAAAATCACAAAAACTCGAAGCTTTCCTCCAAAGCGAAATTTAATCCGCATAGAAGCCATTTGGCATTACGCACCTAAACTAAGCTTATAGGCGAAATCACGTGTTTGATGTGCCGCGCACGAGAGCCTTTACCGTTCCTTTTTCACAGACAAATTCTCGACAATTCCAGCCCCAGTTTTCCCTTCCTCTTATCCAGCCAGCCGCCCTTCGAACCTTATCGCGGGCATGTGCTGTTCGGGCCAAATAAGGCTCCGATGGACGGGGCCTCCTAAAAGGAGGAAAACATGAGACTGATTGCAAAATTTGAACTGGCTTCAAGAAATAAATACGAACTACAAGGCCTGCTGCGCGAGGCGTTTAACGCTCTAGCCGCAAGTGAAACCAATAGCTATCAACGCCGGAATGCACTGGCTTCCATCGAAAACATTCAAAATGAAATCCATTCAAGGTGGTGAGGTGGCCGATATTTTCAGCCAATTAGAACAAAGGCTGTTTTTTGGCACTATACGCTCTCAGCTAGACACCTAAATGTATCACACACAGTGCATATAATCCCCAAATGCCTTACGTATAGTACATTACTTGGTTTTCTTTAGCATATATGATACAGTGAGTAACCAACTTTTCTGACAAAGAGACAAATGATGTCAAACTCTACCAAACGTACATATTCAGCTTATAGCCTAGATGCCATGCATTTGTTAGGAAAAGCCATACGCGCAGAACGCAAATCCAAGAATATGTCCGAAAAATCTTTGGCAGATCGTGCGGGTGTTTCCAGAGAATTTATTAGGCGCGTAGAACAAGGTGATATGGCCTGTGGTATTGGTGTGGTTTTTGAAATTGCACATATTGTCGGCATTCCTCTTTTTGGCGCAGAGCCAAACACTAACCAATTGGCACAGCATATTGCCGAAGTTGAAGGCAAGTTAACGCTACTGCCAAAAACCATCCATAAGAAGACCAAGGTAATTGACGATGACTTCTAAAGCCCCCCTAAACCAAGCGTTCGTCTGGATTTGGCTTCCAAACGAAACAACGCCAGTTGTTGCTGGAAAGCTGGAAAAAGACGGTGATAAACTGTTTTTTGCATATGGTAAAAGTTACCTTGGCCGCAAGAATGCAATCCCTATTTACGAGCCTGAACTCCCCCTGCAATCTGGTACAATAGCCCCCCTGAATGGCCTCATGGTGCCGAGCTGTATCAGAGATGGCGCGCCTGATGCATGGGGGCGGCGTGTGATTATCAACCGTAAAATGGGCCTCAAAGGCACGGCTGTTGATACTACTGAATTGGATGAGCTTACATTTTTGCTGGAATCCGGCTCTGATCGTATTGGGGCTTTGGATTTTCAGAAATCTGCAACCGAATACAAACCACGACAATCAAAAAATGCGTCCGTCGAAGAGTTAATGAACTCCGCCCAGCGAGTAGAAGCCGGAGTGCCGCTTACGCCAGAACTGGATCACGCAATATTCCACGGTAGCTCCATTGGAGGTGCGCGCCCTAAAGCTCTGATAGAGGATGATAACACCAAGTACATAGCCAAATTTTCAGGAGCCTCTGATACCTATAGCGTAGTGAAAGCTGAATTTATTGCCATGCGGCTAGCCCAGCTTGTGGGCTTGAATGTTGCCCCCGTAGAACTCACCAAAGCCGCGCACAAAGATGTCCTGCTTATTGAGCGGTTTGATCGCATCCCAGCAAACGGTGTCTGGCATCGCAAGCCCGTAATATCAGCCCTAACCATGCTTGGTCTGGATGAAATGATGGCGCGATATGCCAGCTATGAAGAGCTGGCCAGCATAATCAGGCACCGCTTTACCGACCCTAAAAACACCCTCCGTGAGCTGTTCTCGCGGTTGGTGTTTAATATCCTATGTGGCAACACCGATGATCACGCCCGAAACCATGCCGCCTTTTGGGATGGTAAAATGCTCACCCTTACGCCTGCATACGATATCTGTCCACAAGGGCGCGCTGGTGGTGAGACAGTTCAGGCCATGCGTATCTTGGGTGAAAACAAATTCAGCCAACTCAAAGTGTGCCGCGATGCCGCTCACAATTTTCTATTGTCAGAAAATGAAGCAACCGCAATATTTGACCACCAAATAGAAACCATAGAACAGCACTGGCTTGAAGTTTGTAATGACGCAGAACTGAGCGAAGTTGATCGCAAGCTGTTTTGGAAACGGATGTTCCTCAATCCATTTGCCTTTGAGGGGCTAAACGACGGTTAGTGATCCGCGCCTTGGCATTACAACCAAGTTAAAAATCGCCTTTATCGCATTGAAAACACGTAATTCCGTTCTCACGCCACATATCGACGACTTGCTGGCGGTCATCAACCGCAAATTCAATATTCTTACCTTCTGAAATAAGTTGGTTAAGAATTTCCTTCTTAATTAAGTAATCTGCCCTGTTGTCGTTATCCATTCGCATAAGTAAACGTCCAAATGGAATTTCATTCCAAACCAACCATTGTTCAGTGATTTTTCGGTATTTTTCGTTTCGCCCTGAAACTAAAATTATTTCGAAAGACTGTGTGGCCCAAAGTGACTTATATAAAGATACGACCGGTAGGTTCGGAGTATCGTCTCCCATCGCGGCATTAAATGCCCTCCAGTCAGGAAGGTCTCCTAGCAAGAAACCCCGTCGATGTTCTATATCTGCGAGCGTTCCATCTATATCGAATAATATCGTCTTCATCTAATTATTTTTAATTTCAATTACGTTTTTGGTATGGACTCTCAACTCATCTCTAATAAATTTACACCGCCCATCATTATGCTCACCGTTAAGCTTTTCTTCAGTTTGATGAGCATAATCATTCCGAATTTTAGAAATGCAGACACCATCTTTTGGAGACTTAAAATATGCGCTGAGTATATCACCTTGGCCGGAGTTTGCAGGCTGCTCACGCAAAAGTTCTCGCAAAACAAAATTCCTTAAAAATGAATCGGCCTGATACACTAGATTTTCAGGTTTAGTTTCCGTGAACCATTCCTTTAGATCACTAAAATTCCCGTTCGCGATGTCTTCTATTCTCTTCAAACCTACACATCCACGTTTTACGCTTTGCTTTAATTTCTTGCTTACCTTCTTAAAGACTTTCCCTTGCTCCTCATCACCCAGCGCGTTCCAAATATTCGAAGCGGTAACAATATCCAACACAATTGCATCAACCTCACTTGTGCGATCCATTAAAAGACCACGCGTAGAATTCAACTTATGCTCTTCCTCATGCATTTCTTGGCAAATCCCAACCAAGTCGCTCTTTAAAAGCTCTCCTCTTGAGCTTAAAAAAATACACTTCCCTACCAAATTATGATCTCTGATTGCTCTCTCTAACTGTGAAACAGCATTTGCTTCGCCCTCAGGGTCTCCGCCAGAGTAAAAAACAATTGGACGATACATTGTCTGGTGCTCTCGAATAAATTTAATAAATTCATGCCCCTTAAACCCCATAGGATCATCATTTGGCCCCAAGTGAAGATCAATCATAATTAAGTCAAAAGTATTTGCGCCGAAAGCATCCGCAATCATCCCCTTAATACGAGTTTTGTATTCTTCGGGGTCATTCTCGCGCGCGCCGGGCTTGACTAAAATGTCTTTATATTTTGTATGAATGCCAACCGTGTCATTGAACTTTTTCAAATGCTTTTTCGGATCATCTAAGCTTTCGATATCATCGTCTATGCACAAAATTGTATAATCTAATCTCATTTCGGCCACCTAAATTTTAGTAAAACATTTTCTTCGGCAGTGTTTTCAATTGAAACTTTGGCTTCCAAAGCATTGGCTATTCTTGCAACTTGAGCTAGGCCTATACCGGAGCCTTTTGTTGTTGTTATTCCAGAACTAAAATAGTCTTCATGGTTATATTTATCAGATAAGGCTATCCCATCATTTTCAAATGACAACTCAAAATAACTGTCCTTCTCTGAAACAGAAACACACATTTTTTTAGCCTTTGCTCGCCTTGCATTTTCAATGATGTTGTCGATAACCATACTAACCTCAATCGGGCTAAGATTAAGGGTTAGCTCTAAGTTTGCCAAATTTTTGAATTCAATAAGCATTCCTGACGTTGATCGGCTCGAATTCAGCTCAGCAATATATTGCTCGACATAGGAGAACATATCTACCGGAATTGAATCCGACATCAAATCAAAGTCTGAGCGAGATACTATTTTTGCCAATTTGAGTAATTTTTGATTGTTGAATAGTACAGTTTCCAAACGCTTTTCAAGACTGAGAATTGTTTCGTCACGATTAGCCAAATTGCGCAAAACCTCCAAAACTTCTTTGAGTTCAAAATTGGTTTTGTCCCCTAACAAGCGCATATGGTGAATAAGTTCCTCATTTTTCTTTGAATCCGGTTTCAAGTGGGCCTCAGCAAAAAGGCGTCGCTTTTTTTCGACCTTTACAGAAGTCCTATACTCAATATTTGAGGCTTGGGTTGCACGAAGTTCACTATCCAGTCTATCTACAAATTTTGTAACTAGCTTTTTCTCAGCTGGAGCAAGGTCAAATACTTTTTTACCGGCAACTCTCTGTCTTAGATTATCTACAAAATCTTCGTAATCATCAATTTTTGATTTCGCAATTTTCTGAATTTCTTTTTCATTAACTTTCAAGTCAAAAAGTTCATTTCTCGAACTGATAATATCGACAGACCTCAGCAATGCGCTTAGCGTTTCTTCATACGAATAGTCGCCTTTCTTAGGCTCAAAACGGTCCCAATCCAATCCATTTACCACATAAGCTTCAAGGGCCAAAAATGCCGCGTGAATGAAACCTCTTTTAGCTTTGCCCAGATCATAGCTTGAAAGCTGTTTAAACGCCTCGTTGTTTTCCACACCTTCACGGCTTGTTACTGGAACAATGACATTTCTACTATCTTCAATTTCAACCCGACCAAAAACTTCTCGTGTTCCCAAATTACGTGTAACACCCTGTGCTTTACGTTGATTAAGCCCCAACCAATCATCTTTTGGCTCTCCATAAGGCATTACTCTAAAGCCATTCAGGAATAGCATCACTGATCCATATTCAGCCGAAGTGTATCCAGTAATACTTTTAAATGATGTTTTATTCCCTGGATTCAGATAGTGAATCTGAACTAATGCATTTGTTAATTCTGAGTATGGATTTTTAACTTTGTAACTTAGAACAGCTACGCCATTTTGTCGAAGCTCAGTCGAGATTACTGCTCCGTTATTCAGTATTTCCGAACGGACGGAAATGGTTTTGTTATCAATCTTTTCAAATAAGTGGTTCTTTATTTTCCCATCAAATACTAACTTGCCAGATTTATCGGCAACATCTGCGGAACGAAGAAAAACTGAAAACTCGTTCTTTGGATCAATGATAAAACGTTCCAGCTCTTTTTTGAGGCTGTCTAGCTTAGCCTTATCCCAATTACTCCGTAGGTTTTTTATTACTAATTTTGTGCCTGTTCTATTCGTCGAATTGCCCGAAAGTATGCAATATTCTTGATCAGAAAGCTCTTTAACCTCAATATTGATTGGACCTGTCGCGGAATTGTGCCGCTCCTTTAACCGCGTATTATGCGCAAAAGGAGGACGACTATGGGAAAGAATCATACGGCTGAATTTAGGCAAGAGGCGGTGCGGGTTGCGCTGACCAGTGGT
>WTAL01000169.1 GCA_013139635.1 Paracoccaceae bacterium | reverse complement strand
CCGGGGTTGGCATCGGTGGCCACGGCCATCGGCACATTGTGTTTTCGCAGCAGCGCAATCGGCGGGGCTTGGGGCTCGCGTAGCGTATAAAACGCACCCGGCAAAAGCGTGGCAACTGTGCCCGCTTTGGCCATCACGGCAACGCCCGCCTCGTCAAGATACTCAATATGGTCCGCTGAGAGCGCACCATGCCCCGCCGCCAGCACCGCCCCGCCAAGGTTTGAAAGCTGCTCTGCGTGCAGCTTCACCGGCAGGCCCAGCGCCTTTGCTGCCGCAAATACCCGCTCGATTTGGGCGGGCTGAAAGGCGATCCCTTCGCAAAACCCGTCCACCGCATCCACCAGCCCCTCGGCATAGGCCGCGCGCAACGCCGGAAGACAAACCTCGTCAATATACGCATCGGCGCGGCCCTCATATTCAGGCGGTATAGCGTGCGCACCCAGAAAGCTGGTGCGCACCTCAATGGGGCGCAGCTTTGCGATCTGGCGCGCAACCCGCAGCATTTTCAGCTCGGTTTCATGGTCCAGCCCATAGCCCGATTTCACCTCGATCAGCGCCACGCCCTCAGCCATAAGCGCATCCACACGGGGTAAGGCACCCGCCAGCAAATCAGCCTCACTCGCGGCGCGAGTTGCTTGCACGGTGGATAAAATACCGCCACCTGCGCGGGCCAATTCCTCATAGCTTGCCCCGTTGAGGCGCATCTCGAATTCTTGAGCGCGGTTGCCGCCAAAAACCAAATGTGTGTGGCAATCAATCAGCGCGGGCGTCACCAGCCGCCCAGCCAGATCATGGCGTTCAAACCCCTGAAACTGCGTTGGCAATCCGGCCTCTGGCCCCACCCACGCTATTTCCCCCGCCTCCATTGCAATGGCCCCCGCCTCAATCAATCCATAGCCCATATCCTGCGCCATGGTGGCGATGCGGGCATTGGTCAGGAGCATTTTGGGCATGATGGGACTCACGTTGGAAAATTGGGCTTGCCTCTCAATAGGTATAAGGTAATAATTATTATGTCCAGACATAAAGGAAATATCATGCCCACCATTTTTGCCAAAACCGCATTGCTGGAAGAGGGCTGGGCGTCAGATGTCCGGCTCACGCTTCAGGGTGGGAAAATCACAACCATCAAGCAGGCCGCCAGTGCGAAGCCTGAGGATATAACCGTCAGCACCCTGCTGCCCGCGCTGGCCAACCTGCACAGCCACAGCTTTCAGCGCGCCATGGCGGGCATGACCGAGTTTCGCACCAAAGGGCAGGATAGTTTTTGGACATGGCGCGACCTGATGTATCGCTTTACGCGCCACATCACCCCCGAGCAGGTAGAGGCCATTGCCGCGCTGGCTTTTATGGAAATGCAGGAGGCGGGTTTTGCCTCGGTTGGCGAGTTTCACTACCTGCACCACCAGCCCGGCGGGCAGCCCTATGCGGCGCTGGCAGAGCTTTCAAACAGCGTGTTTGCGGCGGCCCAAACCACTGGCATTGGCCTCACCCACCTGCCGGTGCTTTATAGCTATGGCGGGGCGGGCATGGCGGCGCTAGCAGGCGGGCAAGCACGGTTTGGCAATAATGTGGAGCAGTATAATAGGCTGGTGAGCGCTGTGCAGGACAGCGCTAAACACCTGCCCGCCGATACCCGCATCGGCATTGCGCCCCACTCCCTGCGGGCCACTTCCCCTGCTGACCTGTCGGCGCTGCTGGCCGCGCACCCAAGCGGCCCCGTTCACATTCATATTGCCGAGCAGCCAAAGGAGGTGGCGGATATCTCCGCGTGGCTTGGGGCGCGGCCAGTTGAATGGCTGCTGGATAATGCCCCAGTAAACCCCCGCTGGTGCCTGATCCATACCACCCATATGAGCCATGCCGAAACCAAAGCGCTGGCCAAATCCGGCGCCGTGGCGGGCCTCTGCCCAATCACAGAAGCCAACCTTGGCGATGGCCCTTTTAATGGCCCGACATACCTAAAGCATGGCGGCAGGTTTGGCATCGGATCGGATTCCAACATCCGTATTTCCCTAACCGAAGAGCTGCGCACGCTTGAATATTCCCAGCGCCTGCGAGACGGCACGCGCAATGTTTTGGCAGGCGAGTCCGGCTCTGTTGGGCAAACGCTATACCTTGGCGCAGCGCGCGGCGGCGCACAGGCTTTGGGGCGAGCATCCGGCAGCCTCCGTATTGGGGCGCTGGCGGACCTTGTCGCGATAAACCGTGAGGCTGACAGCCTATGCGCCCTGCCAAACCACCAGCTTTTAGATGGCCTCGCCTTTGCGGCTGATAGCTCCATTATCACCGATCTTTGGTCAGCGGGCCGCCACTGTGTTCAAAATGGCCACCATGTGGCGCGCGCGCAGATCTCGGCCAAATACCGTATTGCCATCTCGGGCCTTATGGCGGCACTATAAGGGCATGGAAAAAACCACCTTTCGAGACGTAAAGCAAACAGTGCTAACCCGTATTCGCGATAAAACATGGGCACCGGACACCTTTATTCCCAATGAGGTGGCCCTCGCCGCAGAATTTGGCTGCTCCCGCTCCACCGTTAACCGCGCCATGCGCGAGCTGGCCGAAGAGGGCATTCTGGACCGCAAGCGCAAAGCCGGCACCCGCGTAAATGCCACCCCTGTGCGCAATGCCAAATTTGTTATTCCCCTGGTGCGAGACGAGGTGGAAGCCACCGGCGCCGCCTATCGCTATGCGCTGGTGAGCCGTGAGGTATTGCCCGCCCCGCCGTGGCTGCGCGCGCGCCTTAGCCTTGGCGACAAAAGCCGCGTTTTACACCTAAACTGCCTGCATTTTGCCAATAACGCGCCCTTCCAGTTTGAAGACCGCTGGATAAACATCGCGACGGTGCCAATGGTTGAACAGGCTGATTTTAGCGCGCGCGGCCCTAATGAGTGGCTGCTCAGCCAAGTGCCCTTTACCGATGTTGAGCTTAGTTTTAGCGCCAATACCGCAGATGCTCAGCTTGCAGATTTCCTTGCCCTTAGCCCCGGCGAGCCGGTATTTACCGCCGAACGCACAACGTGGCTAAACGATAACCCCGTAACCTTTGCCCGCCTGAGCTTTGGCCGTGGCTACCGCATGACAACGCGGTATTAAGCCCTTGAGTGCAAAAAAGGCGAGGCGGTGGTGGAAACACATTCTCCGGCCAGCCACGCCTTAAAGGCCATAACAATGGGCCGCTTGGCACGGCGTTGTGGGATCGTCAGGCAATAGGGGTGGTTTTGCGGCAGGGAGAGGCTATGCGCGCGCACCAGCGCCCCTTGGGCCAGAAAGCGCTCGGCCAAAAGGCCTTGGCACAGGGTTACCCCCAGCCCACTGACCGCCATGTTAAGCGCTGCAATCGAGGAGTTGGCAATCATCCCACGGTTGGTTTTTTGCTCCGGGGCAACCCCCGCTGCCTCGAACCAGTCTCGCCACGTGGAAAACGAGGCTGAAGACGGCCCCCAATCGGTATGAATTAGCGGGCGTTTTAGCAAACACGCCGCCGAACCTATTTCACCATGCCGCTTCAGAAACGCTGGCGAACACACCGGAAAAACCGCATCGGTGGCAATCGCTTCCGTATCATGGGTGCGATAATGAAATCGCCCGTAAGACATACGAATGTCAATCAACTCATGCTCAAAATTTACAGGGTCATCATCAGTGCGCAGAAAAATATCGGTGGGGCCGTGGAGCACAATAAACCTATCAAGCCGCCGTGATAGCCAGCCTGAAACCACCGACATAGGGGCCGAAACCGTAAGGCGGGCGCGCGCACTGCCTCCAGAAATTTGCTGCGCCACGCCTTGCAACTCATCAAACGCCACGCTCAACCGTGGCAGCACTTCCAGCCCCGCCTCGGTCGGGGTAATGCCACGGTGAACGCGGTGAAACAGCTTGCGCCCCACCTGCTCTTCCAGCGCCCGAATAAGCTGTCCGATGGCAGCAGGGGAAACTGAAAGCTCCTCAGCGGCGGCGGCAAAGCTGCCCGTGCGGGCGGCGGCTTCAAACGCGCGCAATCCTTTTAGGGACGGAAGGTTAGCCATGAGGTGCCTCTTTGAAAAGATTACCTATTCATACAACAGGAAAAGCGGATACTTTAACAGGATAAACTTTCACCAAGCCATTTGACTTTTCCGCTTTGGCACGGCCCAGTTTGGGCATACTCGGTTATAACATCGCGAAATCACGCTAACACTAACCTAGGTTAGTAGTTATCGTTAAAGCTTATATAAATAAGCATTATCAAATGCCTACGCCATATCGGCCTAAGGAATTGCGTAAATTCTACTCAACCGGCGCAGCACCACCCCGCGCACGCCCTGCTTCAATATAAGGCCTCAGTCGCTCCACCGCGGCTTCACCATTTGCGAGCGGCTTAAAATCCGCCAACGTGCGCTTCCAAATCCGCGTAGCTCGCTCTGCCGAGGTTTTCGCCCCATCTTCCTCCCACGCGCCCACATTGCGCAAATCCGCCACCAGCGGCTGGTAAAACGCGGTCTCGTAGCGGTCCATCGTGTGCTGGGTGGCAAAAAAGTGCCCCCCCGGCTCCACATCGGCCAGCGCCTCAAAGCCGATTTCGGCAGCACTGCCGCTTGGCTTGCTGCACAGCTCCGCCAAAGTTTGCAGCGCCTCCACATCATTAATAAATTTCTCATAGCCAAAGGTCAGACCGCCCTCCAACCAGCCCGCCGCGTGCAATGTCATCGTCGCATTGGCCATCATAGCCCCCCAAAGAGACATATCCGTCTCCATCGCCGCCTGCATATCCGGCGTGTTAGACGCCGCTCCCGCCGCCGAGCGCCACGGCAAGCCAATATGCCGCGCCAGCTGCCCACCACCGATTTGCAGCTGCACATGCGAAGGCGTGCCAAAGGCCGGCGCGCCCGATTTCATATCTACATTGGAGCTAAACCCGCCATAGCTCACCGGCGCGCCCGCTTTAGCCAGCTGCGCCAGCGTGATTCCCATCAGGCTTTCAGCATGTTGCAAAGTCAGCGCCCCCGCCACCGTAATCGGCGCCATCGCCCCTGCTAGGCAAAACGGCGTTATCACCGTCATCTGCCCTGCCCGCGCAAAGTCAATAATCCCTTGCGCCATCGGGTTATCCAGCAAGCGCGGAGAATTGGTGTTGATGATGGTATGGCACCACACATCCCCCCGAAATTCAGCGTCCGAAAGCCCCAACCCCAGCTGGATCATCTCAAAACTCTCGGTCACCTGCCCGCGCCCCCGCGCATATAAGTGCAGCTGTTTATCGCTAAATTCCAGCGCCGCCCGCACCATGTCATAATGCCGAAAATTGATCGGCACGTCCTGCGGCTCCGCCGATTGCCCCAGCATATGGATCACATCAAAACTCTGCGCCAGCTTTATAGTTTCCTCATGGTCAGCCAGTGTGCCCGGCCGCCGCCCCCGCTCAAAATCCGAAACATTCGGGCAGCCCGAGCCCGGCGCAAAGATCATCGAGCCAAGCGCGTAATTCACATTATTATCGGGGTTCGCCGCCCGAAGCCGAATACTTTTCGGCGCGGTTTTCAGCGCGGCGGCCACAATATCGCGGCCAATAAAAACCATATCCTCCACCACCCGCGCGCCCGCTTTGGCAAACACCTCCCGCGCTTCCGGCAGCAGCACCTTAATGCCCAGTTCCTCCAACACCCGCAGGGCGGTTTCATGAATACCCGCAATTTCATCATCCGAAAACACCTTTTGCGGCGTAAACGGATGGCTAAGGTTCCGGTAATCCGGCTGCCGCGCCACGGTGGCCTTTACGTTCCCGCGCCGCCGCCTACGAGTGTTTCGCCTTTCCATCCTAAGCCCTCATCTTTGCGCCGCTCGGGTCAAATAACGGCTCCGAAATCAGCCGCGCCGCGCACCGTTCCCCGCGAATTTCGATCTCAAACATCCCCGCTTCAAGCGCCCCACTCAGCGCGTTCGGAATATACCCCTGCGCCAGTGACGCCTTCACAAAATGGCCATACCCCCCCGAAGTCACCCAGCCAACTACCCGCCAATCGCCATCAGAAATTGCTTCCGGTCGAGGCATCTCCGCCCCCGTTTCATCAAACCGCCTACCGCCATATCCATGGGGTGTGCTGATGCTGCCATAGTCCTTATCGCCTACCCTCGCCCAAATCGGCTCATCCGCGATCACGTCACAATTGTCAGTGTCCACCACAAAGCTCACCCGCTTCAAGGCAGGCCCCTCCGCGTATTCCCTCACCGCCGCGTCCTTGCCAATAAACCTCTCTTTTGAGAGCTTAATAAACCGCCCCATGTCAGCCTCATAAGGCCCATAAATAGGCCGCAGTTCCGCAAACCACGTCGGGAAATTCTTCTCCAGCCGCATCGAAAGCAGCGCCCGCATGCCAAAATCGCCGATATTAAATTCGGCGCCCGCGTCCTTTATCGCCAGATAAACCTGCCTTAGGTAAGCTGGCTCCATCCAAATCTCATACCCCAAATCACCTGTATAGCTGATCCGATTCACCTTGCACGGCGCGCCCGCCACCGCCATCTCATGGTAATCCATAAAGCGGAAAACCGCACCAGAAACATCCGTATCCACCAGCTTTTGCAACACCTCCCGCGCGTTAGGCCCCGCAATCGAAAGCCCCATCATCGTCATGCCAAACAGGTGAATTTTCACCGAGCCGTCCTCCGGCAAATGCTGCTCAAACCAGCGCATATGGTAAACCTGCGCCGCAGATGATCCCCAGATTTGAAAGCGGTTCTCCGCAGCCTTGGCGATGGTAAAATCACCAATCAACTTGCCGCGCTCATTCAGCATCGGCGTTAGCACAATGCGGCCCATTTTCGGCATCGTGTTGGTCATCAGGTTTGAAAGCCACGCCTCCGCACCCGCCCCCGTCACCTCATATTTCGCAAAATTCGAAATCTCGGTCACGCCCACGCTTTCGCGCACCCGCCGCACCTCGTTCCCGACATTCTCAAAATCAGTTGAGCGTAAAAACGACGGCACATCAATCGGCTCGGCCCCTTTGGGCGCAAACCAAAGCGGCGTCTCTAACCCCCAGCTATTGCCCATCACCGCGTTATTTTCACGCGTCATAATGTTATAAAGCGGCGTGGTTTGCTGCGGGCGCGCCGCCGGAAGCTCCTCATTCGGAAACGAAATCGAGAAGCGCCGCGAGTAATTTTCCCGCACCTTAGCGTTGGTATAGCGCAGCGTTGTCCAGTCGCCATACCGCGCCACATCCATGGCAAACACATCCGCCCCTGGGTCCCCATGTATCATCCAGTTGGCCAGCGTTAATCCCACACCGCCGCCTTGAGAAAAACCCGCCATCACGGCACAAGCGCTCCAATAATTCGTGAGGCCCTGCACGGGGCCAACAAGCGGGTTGCCATCGGGCGCAAAGGTAAACGGGCCGTTAATAACCTGCTTAATCCCCGCCCGCTCAAAGGCCGGAAAATGCTCGAACCCAATTTCCAGTGAAGGCGCAATCCGGTCTAGATCCGGCGCCAAAAGCTCATGCCCAAAATCCCACGGGGTGTTGTTGGGAGACCACGGGCGGCAGTCCTTTTCATAGGTGCCCAGCAGCAACCCACCCCGCTCTTGGCGGGTATAAATCTCACCCTTAAAGTCTATCACCCCAGCCAGTTCGCGGCCTGTCTCCTGATTAAATTCAGCGACTTCCGGCATGTCATCCGTCAGCAAATACATGTGCTCCATCGCTAGCACCGGCAGCTCCAATCCCACCATGCGCCCCACTTCGCGCGCCCACAGCCCGCCTGCATTCACCACATGCTCACAGCGCACCGTGCCTTTTTCCGTCACCACATTCCACGTCCCATCCGCGTCCTGCATGATCTCCTCCACCTTGTTGCGCAACTCAATCGTGGCCCCCAGCTTTTGCGCTGCCTTGGCATAAGCATGCGTGGTGCCCGAGGGGTCCAGATGCCCCTCAACCGGGTCAAACAGCGCACCGATAAACTTGGTTTCGTCCATCAGCGGAAACATGGTTTTGGCCTCAGACGGCGTAATCAGCTCGGTTTCCATGCCCAAACAGCGCCC
>WTAL01000212.1 GCA_013139635.1 Paracoccaceae bacterium | reverse complement strand
AGGCGCTGGAGGCCGCCTTCGTCTGTGACATCAAGCGGCACGAGGGTAATGGCTTGGCCTTTGGCCTCGATCACATCGGCCAGTTCTTCCAGCCCGCCTACGGTGCGGGCGAGGGCGATGATGTGGTAGCCTTTATCGGCCAGTTGAAGCGCGGTGGCATAGCCAAGCCCGCGAGAGGCGCCGGTGACCAGCGCGGTTTTTTGTGCATGTTCCATGGGGTGGATTTAGGGGCTGGGGCGCAGAAAAACCAGAGGAAAAGGTGTCGCGCGGCGGTTCTTGCTTGAAATTGCCGCAAAGGCAGGCCAAAAAGGCGGCAAGCCATTAAAATTATCAACAAGGATATGCTGATGACACCGAATATTTCCCTCTCGACCGCCCTTTGGGGCTCTAACTCTGCGCTGCGTAACGGCGCACTGGTAGCGGGCGGCATTGCGATGCTGGCGCTTTCGGCCAAGGTGGCGGTGCCTATGTGGCCGGTGCCCATTACCATGGGCACGTTTGCGGTGCTGGCGCTTGGCGCAGCCTATGGGCCACGGCTCGGGCTGGTAACGATTTTGGGCTATATGCTGCTGGGCGTGCTTGGATTCGACGTGTTTGCGGGCAGCTCTGAGGTAAGCGGGTTGGCCTATATGATGGGCGGCACCGGCGGTTATTTGCTGGGCTTTGTGCTGGCGACGGTGCTGCTTGGCTTCGGGGCTACGCGCGGCTGGGACCGCTCGGTTTTGAAAATGGTGGGCTTGCTGCTGGCGGCGAATGTGCTGATTTATGTGCCGGGCTTGGCGTGGCTGACGGTGCTGTATGATATGAGCGCGGTGAGCGCGATTGAGGTTGGCATGGTGCCTTACCTGATTGGTGACGCGGTGAAGCTGGGGCTGGTAGCGCTATTGCTACCGATGGCTTGGAAGCTGCTTAAGCGCTAAGTAATCTAGCTCAGAAATTTGAAAAGCCTCGCTTGTGTGCGGGGCTTTTTTTATGCGCAGGAAACGGGCTGGCAACGCGGGTTGGCGCGGGTAGGTAGGGGAAACGGAGTTGCCTATGACCCTCACTTTGCTAATATTCCTGTTTCCGCTGGCCTATAGCCCCGGCCCGGGGAACCTGTTTTTTGCGGCCAATGGCGCGCGGTTTGGGTTTTGGGCGACGGTGCCAGCCAATATTGGCTACCATATTGCAACGTGGTTTGTGACGCTGGCTGTGGGAGCGGGGATGCTGGCGGCGTTTACGGCTTATCCGCTGGTTTATACCGTTTTTAAAACCTTGGGCGTTGCCTATATTTTGTGGCTGGCGTGGAAAATTTATGGCGCGGGCCAGCAGGCGGGGCAGGCAGCAAAGGTGGCAGGGTTTTGGGATGGGGTGGTTTTGCTGGTGCTCAACCCCAAGGCCTATGTGCTGATGGCGCTTATGTATTCCCAATTTGGGCAGGCGGATGCACTGATTTGGGTGGCCACGGTCTTTACGCTGAATAACATTGTGGCTTTTTGCCTGTTTAGCTTGGCTGGAGACAGGATAGCCGCCCGTTTTGCGCGCGGGCAAAACGGTGTGAGGGCCAACAAAGCTATGGCGATCATGTTGGCGGCTGTAGCGGTTTGGATGCTGTTTTTATAACGGCAGCGGGGCTTGTTTGCCGGGCTTTAGCTCTATTTCTTTGGCGTTGATTTTATCTGACGGGGGGATGGGGTATTCGCCGCTGAAGCAGGCATCGCAATATTGTGGCTGGTCGTTGTTGCGGGGTTTGCCTTCGGAAACGGCGCGGTATAGGCCGTCTAGGCTGATGAAGCGCAGGCTGTCCACCGCGAGGTGCTTTTGCATTTGCGCTTCGGTCATAGTGCTGGCAATGAGCTTGCCGCGCTCGGGGGTATCGACGCCATAAAAGCACGGCCATTGGGTGGGCGGGCTAGCGATGCGGAAGTGGACTTCTTTGGCCCCAGCGTCCTCAAACATCTCACGGATTTTAACGGTGGTGGTGCCGCGGACCACGGAGTCATCCACGAGGATAACCCGTTTGCCCTTGATCAGGGCGCGGTTGACGTTGAGCTTGAGGCGCACGCCCATGTTGCGGATTTGGTCTGTTGGCTCGATGAAAGTGCGGCCCATATACTGGTTGCGGATGATGCCCATGGCATAAGGGATGCCGGATTCTTGGCTATAACCAATCGCGGCCGGTGTGCCGCTATCGGGCACGGGGCAAACGAGGTCTGCCTCTACGGGGGCCTCTTTGGCGAGTTCTACGCCGATGCGGCGGCGGGTTTCGTAAACCGAGCGGCCACCGAGGATGCTATCGGGGCGGCTGAAATAGACGTGCTCGAATATGCAAAAGCGCGAAGGGGTTTTGGCGAAGGGGTAGCTGCTGACGAGCTTACTGCCGGTAATGACCACCATTTCGCCGGGCTCGATTTCGCGGATAAACGTGGCGCCGATGATATCAAAGGCGCAGGTTTCGGACGATAGCACGTAGCTTTCGCCGAGTTTGCCCAGCATTAGGGGGCGCACGCCAAGGGCATCGCGCACGCCCATCAGCTTGGTGCGGGTCATGGCGATAACGCTGAATGCGCCTTCTACGCGGCGCAGGGCGTCTTTTAGGCGCTCGGGAATGTTGGCTTGGAAGCTGCGGGCCATCAGGTGCACGATGCACTCGGAGTCAGAGCTGCTTTGAAAAATCGAGCCGTGTTGGATAAGCTCTTTACGCAGCGCATTAGCGTTGGTCAGGTTGCCATTATGGGCAATGGCGACGCCGCCCATGGCGAGTTCGGCAAACAAGGGCTGCACATCACGAATCGCGGTTTGGCCTTTGGAACCGCTGGTGGAATAGCGCACATGGCCGATGGAAAGTTCGCCGGGGAGGGTTTCCATCAGGCTGGCTTTGGTGAAGTTATCACGCACATAGCCAAAGCGGCGCACGGAGCTGAAGCCAGCTTCGGGGGCGTAGGAAACGATGCCACCGGCCTCTTGGCCGCGATGCTGGAGGGCATGCAGGCCGAGCGCCACAAAGTTGGCGGCTTCGGCAACGCCGTTTAGCCCGAATATTCCGCACTCCTCCTTTAGCTTGTCACCGTCAAACGGCAAGTGAGGGAGGCTGGGGAAGTTCAGGTTGGTCATGGACGCGGCCTTGTTTCAAAGGGGAACCTTGCGCGCCTTATAGACGCGCAGGGCCGCGCTGTCACCAAAGTTTATTTAGTTATTTGTCGCAGGGTCTGGAATAACACATACGCTGGTGATTTCATCAAACTTGGAGATGAACCACCCAGGGATAGTGGAGGTTTCAACCTCGGCTGTGAGGCGGGCTTGGGACTCTGCCAACAGGGATTTTGTTTTGGAATCTTCAACAATGCCAATGCCTTCGCCTGTGGCGATGAACTGGTCATAGACAAAGAGGCCAACAACAATAAGGAGCACACCGCGGGCAAGGCCAAAGATAAAGCCAAGGCCTCTGTCAATAATGCCAAGCGCCGATTTTGATACGAGGCCAGCCAAAAGCGGGGTGAAAAGCGAGATAACCACAAGGGCCACGATGAAAATAAGCGTAAACGAGATGATGAGCGCAATTTCACAGCTATCGCCTACGAGGCCGTTTACAAACGGAATTTCGTAAACCAGATCTTTGCCTTGGGGGGCAAAAAGGAAAGCGATAATGGCCGCGCCGCCCCAGCCCACAATGGAGAGGGTTTCACGCACAAGCCCGCGGGAATAGGCCAGAAAGCCTGAAATCAAGATAATTGCCGCCGCCACGCCGTCAATGATTGTTAAGTCTTCCATTGCTTATTTCCTTTTACTATTCGTCTATATGCCCAAAATAAGAGCCGATGAAACTGGTTATATCGTCAAACTTTTGCACGCTTATGCCTGATTCGCCCACAGTCTTCATCAAAGAAGGTGCAAAAGCCGATGAAAAACCGAGCTTTTCGGCTTCTTTTAGCCGATTATCGGGCTGGGAGATGTTGCGGAGCGCGCCTGAGAGGCTAATTTCGCCAAAACAGACCGAATCAGGGGGCATGGCTTTACCTTGGCGCGCCGAGATCAGCGCGGCTGCAACCGCGAGGTCAGCGGCTGGTTCAGAGATGCGCATACCGCCTGCGATGTTAAGGTAAACATCCATGCCGGCAAAGCTGATGCCCGCGCGGGCGTCGAGCACGGCGAGAATCATACTGAGGCGGGCGCTATCCCAGCCCACAACGGCGCGGCGGGGGGTGGCGAGCGGAGAAGGCGCAACGAGGGCTTGGATTTCGACCAAGACAGGGCGGGTGCCCTCGATACCTGCGAAAACCACGGCGCCGGGGGCGGGGTTATCTCGCTCAGATAGAAACAGGGCGGAGGGGTTGGTGACTTCGCCGAGGCCTTCGCCCGTCATCTCAAACACGCCAATTTCGTCAGCAGGGCCGAAGCGGTTTTTGACGGCGCGCAGAATGCGGAACTGGTGGCCACGCTCGCCCTCAAAGTAAAGCACGGTATCGACCATGTGCTCGACCACGCGCGGGCCTGCGATTTGGCCGTCTTTGGTGACGTGGCCCACGAGGACCACCGAAACGCCGCGCTTTTTGGCAAAGGTCGTAAGCTCGTGCGCACAAGCCCGCACTTGGGAAACCGAACCGGGGGCGCTGTCTACGTGATCAGCCCACATGGTTTGGATCGAGTCGATGATGGCCAGCGCCGGGCGCTCAGCATCAAGCGTGGTGATGATATCGCGCAGGTTGGTTTCGGCGGCGAGCTGCACGGGGGCATCGGCCGCGCCAAGGCGGCGGGCGCGCATACGAATTTGGCTGGCGGCTTCCTCGCCCGAAATATAGATAACCTTTTGGCCCGCGCGCCCAAAGGCCGCGGCGACTTGCAACAGCAGGGTGGATTTGCCGATGCCCGGGTCTCCGCCGACCAGAATGGCGCTCGCGGGGACCATGCCGCCACCAAGCACGCGGTCAAACTCGTTAATGCCGGAGCATGCGCGGGGCAGGGGGGCGTCTTGGGCTGAAAGATCAGACAGTGCCATTTTGCGGCCTTTGGCTACACCAAGGGATTTGCCGGTGGGGCCGGTGGAAAGCGCGACTTCTTCCTGCACGGTGTTCCACGCATGGCAGCTTTCGCACTGCCCCTGCCATTTTTTGTGGGTCGCGCCGCAAGCGGTGCAAGTGAAGGTAGATTTTGCCTTGGCCATCAGTGGTCCTTAAGCTGCCGTTTTGTGACCTCTGTTAGCAGAAGGGAGAGCAGCACGCAAAAGGTAAACAGGTAAAG